>DATCID010000179.1:0-46159 GCA_036507975.1 Ruminiclostridium sp. | reverse complement strand
TTCTGTTTTAAACCATTCTAAAAAGTCCTCATAAGTTTGCGGATAATCTTCATATTCGCTCATGCAAACACCCAAGTTTCATTTAGTTTTTATCTATATACTACATCTTGTGGTCACTTTAGTCAAGCGGATACCCACTTTAAATAATATATCCCTTCACAAATGGAAAGTTATTATTTAGTTGTTCCTAATTATCATTCCATACCTTTGCTAAAAGCTTGGCCGCTATCACACCCATAATAGTCGCACATATTGATGCAATCCAAATGCATACTATTATCTCCGCAGGCTTTCTTGAACCTTCAGAAGTTCTAAGGGCTATTATATTGGCAGGAATAAGCTGAATTGCTGCTGTATTTAGAACTAGAAACATACACATCGAGTCACTTGCAGTTTTTTTGTCTTTGTTTAGGCTTTGCAATTCAATCATGGCTTTTATTCCTAGAGGAGTTGCTGCATTGCCAAGCCCTAAAAAATTTGCTACCAAATTCATAACTATAGCACCGAGTGCAGGATGATCTTTAGGAATATCAGGGAATAGATAAACTAATATAGGTCTTACAAGTCTACCGATACTAGTAATTAGTCCACTCTTTTCTGCTATTTTCATTAAACCCGTCCAAAGGCACATTACTCCTAGAAGGCCAATGCAAACCATTACAGCCGATTGTGCAGAGTCCATAGCCGCCTTGGTAACCTCATCTATCCTGCCATTAATAATTCCAACAATAAAGCCAATTAACAATAATCCAACCCATATGTAGTTAAGCATATTCACCTCAGCATAGTCAAATGCCACTTCATCTGAACTAAGTCTTCTTTATCTCAGCGGCGTTACTAATCTCCCCATCTATCGAGTGCGAGTTAAGTGCCGCCAAGCTTCGAAATAAGTGCGATAAAGAAAACTTGGCTTGTGCCAAGCCTGTGGCGCCGGCAGAAGTCTTAGTTGCACTTATACTTTCTTAAAGTGCTAGAGTTCAGAAAACTTCATCTGAACTAAGTCTTCTTTACTATATATACGATAATTGGTATTTTTTATGATTTTATTTTGCGCGCATATCTTGTCGAATAAAAATTATCAAAATTTATTAATTCCCTGTATTATTTTTCTATCTTTGTATTTTATTTTATTTATATTTTGTTCACAAAAACGTAATATAAAATTTTTTTCCCAGTAAAACACGCCTCAAAGCCTATTGATATCAGTATTTATATTATAACGCTACTTAGAAATGACATATTTTTTATATATTTTAGAGTTGACGTTTATTGGAATATATGGTACTATAAATTCGAAGTTTGTCGAAATATAGCGTTTACGGGGAGGTCTTTATTATTATGAAGTCTACAGGTATTGTAAGAAAAGTTGATGAATTGGGAAGAGTTGTACTTCCAATTGAACTTCGCAGAACTTTTGATATTGCAGAAAAAGATGCTTTGGAAATTTATGTTGATGAATCAACTATCATTTTGAAAAAATATGAACCTGCATGTATATTTTGCCAGAATGCAAAGGATGTTCAGGTTTATAAAGGTAAGAATATTTGCCCTGATTGCATGAAAGAATTGAGATCAGGTAATTAATATCATATAATTATTTTTTCGTTTTGAAAAATAAAGAGAACCCCTCTGGGGTTCTCTTTATACTATAACGAAGCATAAGTGCAACTAAGTCTCTGCCTTCGCTATAGCTCGGCACAGACCAAGTTTTCTTTATACTGTAACGAAGCATAAGTGCAACTAGGCTTCTGCCGGCGCCTTCGGCTTGGCACAAGCCAAGTTTTCTTTATACTGTAACGAAGCATAAGTGCAACTAAGTCTCCGCCTTCGCCATAGCTCGGCACAGACCAAGTTTTCTTTATTTTTTCATGACAGTATTGTATACGTCCCTCTTAATTATTCCTCTATCGTCAGCTACCTTTTTAATGGCTTCTTTTTTCGCAAGTCCTGCCTCAGTATACATATTAACATGATCTTCTATACTTATGTCTGCGTACTTATCTCTCTCGTTTTCTATAAGTATTTTCTCATCCTGTCCCTCAATTATTACAACAAACTCTCCTCTAGGAGATTCATTTTGATATCTCTCCATAGCTTCAAAAAGGCTACATCTTATAACCTCTTCATATATTTTTGTAAGCTCTCTTGCAAGTGCTATCCTTCTATCCCCCCAAGCATTATACATATCCTTCAACGTATGCGGAAGCTTGTGAGGAGCTTCATAAAAAATAATAGTCCTTGTTTCATCCTTTAATTGCTTTAAACGTTCCTGCCTTGTTCTTTTGTTCATGGGCAAAAAACCCTCAAAAACAAATCTACCTGTAGGCAGTCCTGAAATAACTATACCTGTCACAGCTGCAACTGGTCCAGGAATCATTGTGACCTTGATATCATTATCTATAGCAAGTCTTACCATATCCTCTCCGGGGTCAGATATCCCAGGACTTCCAGCATCCGAAACCAAAGCGATATTCTTTCCTACTAGAAGCTGTTCAATCAAATAATTTCCTTTTACAATCTTATTATGCTCATAATAACTAATTAGAGGCTTCTTAATCTCAAAGTGATTGAGCAGCTTAATAGTATGCCTTGTATCCTCAGCTGCAATAACATCAACATCTTTGAGCGTATTTATAGCCCTGAATGTAATATCCTGAAGATTTCCTATAGGAGTTGCCACAAGATAAAGAGTACCTTTTTCACTCAATTTTTATTACCTTCTCTACAATATATTTTGTTTATTTCATCCGAGTATGTTCCTTCTGAATTATATACATACAGCGGCTCAAGAACTTTTAGCTCTGGTTTTCCACCCCTATTGCCCTTTATCAATAGCATATTTGGCTTTTTAAAAGGCTTTGGATGTACAAATCTCAAATATTTTGGCTCTATACCATTGTTTCTCATACAGCAAATTATATCTACCAGTCTCTCTGGCCTATGCACCATGGCTAGCTGTCCACCTGGTACTAGCAACGAAGCTGCTGAGCCAACAACATCCTCCAAGCTGCATAGAATCTCATGCCTTGAAATAGCTTGACTGTCATGAGGATTTACAAGCCCACAGCCCTTATTAGTATATGGTGGGTTTGATACCACCACGTCAAAACTGGATTTGCTAAAGTATTCGCCATATTTTTTTATGTCTCCATGCACTATTTGCACTCTATTTAGGAGGCCATTTAAGGCAACACTCCTATTGGCCATTTCTGCCATACTTTCTTGTATTTCAAGACCCACAATTGACTTTGCCTGCGTTTTTCCCGCTAATAGTATGGGTATAATTCCTGTGCCCGTACCTATATCAAGTACCCTGTGATTTCTTTTTACATCTACAAAATCAGATACTAATACAGCATCTACCCCAAAGCAGAAGCAATCTATATTCTGAATCAGTCGGAGTCCCTGGAATTGCAGGTCATCTATTCTCTCTTTCTCTTTTATATCTACCAAACTTGACACCTCTTATACTAGTTTGCAACCGTTTATATAGTCGCCGTATGCGGCGAAACAACGTAAGATGTGCAAACGTTGTTCAATGCTAACTTTTATTATTTTTAGTGAAAAAAGGATCAAATAAAGGTTAATCCTTTACCTGACCCTCATTACCAAGGAATAACTAAATAATAAAACGCAGTATTGACGGAAAATAGCCCCTTCAAAAATGGGAAGTTATTATTTAGTTGTTCCTATACATTATTGCTGCTCCGGAGCATCAACTGGACACACATTTGCACAAGCACCACATTCAATGCAAGCATCCGCATCAATTAGATATACACTATCACCAGAAGATATACAAGATACTGGACATTCAGATTCACAAGCACCACAGCTAATACAAGCTTCAGTTATAAAATATGCCATTTAGAAACACCTCCTAAGTATTAAAGAAAAACAAGCATTAATGCATATGTTTTTCGCTATTATTTTACCATCATTTTTTGTAATTGACAAACGGAAATAGATAAAAATATTTATTTATTTCAAAAGCTATATTCATTTATAATTAGATATTAATATAAATACCTAGTCCTCCAACTGTTTAAGGGCAGCAAAATCAATCTCAGCCTCGTCGCTAGACGTTGCATTCTTTATGATTTTAATCTCTCCCTCTTTGAAGTTGTATATTCTAAGGTCAGCATCATTCACTATATCTAGCTTTATCTTGAGTATCTCCTTCAATAGGTTGACCCCCACAACTGTTCCACGTCCCTCTGGAGTATCAACTATAGCACCAATCTTAGGTATTCTATCTAAAAGATCTTCATACGCTTCTTGTTCATATTTTAGGCAGCACATAAGCCTTCCACAAGTACCTGATATCTTTGTGGGATTCAGTGAAAGAGATTGCTCCTTTGCCATTTTTATTGAAACTGGCTGGAATTCACCTAAGAAGGAGTTACAACAAAGCACCCTTCCACATATACCTATTCCACCCATCATTTTTGATTCATCTCTTACACCAATCTGTCGCAGCTCTATTCTTGTTTTAAATACTGCAGCCAGATCTTTTACAAGCTCTCTAAAGTCTACTCTACCATCAGCTGTAAAATAGAATAGCACCTTATTATTATCAAATGTATATTCTACATCTATGAGCTTCATATCAAGCTTGTGGTCATTTATTTTATGTGAGCAGATACTATATGCTTCCTTTTCCTTCTTATCATTATCTGCGGCATGGGCGGCATCCTCTTCACTAGCTATCCTAATTACTTTTTTAAGCGGAGCCACTATCTCAGATTCGTCCACATCTCTATTTGGCACAACTACCAAGCCAAACTCTATACCTCTTGCCGTTTCTACAATTACATTTTGGTTTAAATCTATCAAGAATTCTCCGGGATCAAAATAATAAATCTTACCCGCAGTCTTGAACCTAACTCCTACCACTTTAACCATTTATATAATTCCTTTCTATAAGACACATATGAGCATCACAATGTATTCTTCACATGTCGAATCTTCATCAGCATTACTTCAATAGCAAGCTGGAAGTTTGCATTAACCTCTAGACCTCTTTTTGCACTCCAAATGGCTTGGATACATTTTATTAGACTAGATAGATTTACACTAGCATTCTTAATAATCATATCTTTTTTATCGGAATTAAGCAATATACTAAAATCTGCTGTTTGATTATATATTATTATGTCCCTAAAGAACAGTAACATTACACGTAATATATAATCTATTTTATCGCTATTTTTTTCAAAAATTTCGTAAAGTTTAAATAGGTCTGCATCCTGTGAAGAAACTAGCTGCGTCACTGCCTCTAGTACTTCATCCCTTATTTCTAGATAATGAGGTGAGTCAGCTAAATCTAGTGCTGTACCTATAACCCCATCTGCATATGAAACAATAAAATCCCATTCAGGCTTTCTATTGCCATATTTTGTTTCAAGTATTTCCATTATATCTTCATAACTCATTTTATTAAATAATATCCTCTGACATCTAGATCGTACAGTCTGAGTAATAGCTGCCCCAGATTGTACCGTAAGTATAAAAACCACATATCGTGGTGGTTCTTCTAGCGACTTGAGCAATGCATTTTGAGCTTGAACAGTCATACTATCTGCATCATTTATAATAATAACTTTATATTTCGAATAAAGAGGTTTGATAATCAACCCCTTCAATATGTTTCTGACATCTTCAACGCTAATGCTCCTATCCTCTGAATAAATTTCCTGGAAATCAGAATGGGAACCTTGCTTAAATAGCTGACATGATTTACATTCCCCACATGGGGCATTATCAGCCTCACACATAAGTACCGATGAAAAAGACAGTGCAGTCTCTCTTCTTCCAACTCCATCAGGCCCCTCAAATATATATGCATGACTAACATTATCATTATTAATTGCTGCTTGTAAGGTGGTTAACACCTTTTGGTGCCCTAACATTTTGTCTCCTCATCATAAAAACAAGTCCAATATTAGTCCCCTAATATCGTCCAGCTTTTTAAGTATGTTTATGTTATCCTGTTCTGCTTTCAGCACTTCATTTGTAAGCTCTATAAGCCCTTCATTTACTTTCTTAATTATTGCATAAACCCTGTGTCTGCCACGTCTATCCAAAAAACTCTTTTTTGTGAAGCTATGAGCGTGAGTTACTGCCTGATCTAAAAATTCAGAAATTAATTGTTTATATATCTTCAAATCACGTATATCCGCTTTTTTCTCTAGCTTCTTTCCCTGACTCTGAATCTTATCTGCAAGAACCTTGATTTTTTCTTCATAATTCCCTGTCTCTAGCTTCCTTAACTGAGATGAAAAGGCAGTATCTTTTTCATTCCTAATAGCCCTTTCATCTCGGCCAGGCAAAGCTTTAATACCAGAAGGGTTATTAGACGCATCCTGTATTTTTATGGCACACTCACTTCCTAACGCACATATTTTCACACGCTTTTGTCCCTATGACTTATGAAAACTCTCTACGTCAACTACAAAAACAGTTGCACCTCCAACTACTACCTCTATTGGATATGGCATATACATTCCATTCATACCATTCATTCCGCTAGGAGAAGCCGGTGTAGTTATAACCTGTTTTCTACTTTTTGACTTCTTCTCTATAATAGCAATTGCCGCATCTAGCTTTTCTTCCTCTACACCAACTAAGAGTGTGGTATTCCCTGCCCTTAGAAATCCTCCAGAAGAACACATTTTTGTCACTCCAAAACCATTCTTATTGAGCTCATCCATTACTTTGTGGCCATCCTCATCATGGACAACTGCAAATATTAGTTTCATATCAATTCCTCCTTTAAAAATTTTATAATAGTCAATTCAAGTTAATAATTTACTTATTCTTAAAGTAATTCATTCAGGTATTCCTTAATTTGAGAAAATATATCTTTTATTGATTTATTTGCGTCAATTACCTTTATTCTATCTGGATATAACATAGCCATTTTTTTGTATCCATCATATACCCGTGTATGAAAATCTATCTTTTCTTGTTCTATTCTATCCGCACCAGTTGAATTTATTCTTCTTTCTATTGCTATCTCAGGATCTATATCCAGAAAAAATGTTATATCTGGAACCATTCCATCTATAGCTACCCGGTTTACATCTGCCACTATCCTAAGGTCAACGCCTCTACCACAGCCCTGATAAGCATAGCTGGAGTCTACAAATCTATCGCAAATCACAATTTTGCCCATATCTACTGCTGGCTTAATTACCTCTGCAACGTGCTGAGCTCTTGATGCAGCATATAGTATCATCTCTGTAAGTGGGACAATCTCGGTATTTGCAGAATCTAGTACTAAATCCCTTATCAATTCACTAACTCTCGTACCCCCAGGTTCGCGTGATAAAACTACTTCATAGCCCTTTTCTCTTATATATTCTTCCACTAACTTGATTTGGGTTGTTTTTCCCGAACCATCGGTTCCTTCATAAGTGATGAATAGACCTTTTTGCATTTGTATGTTTCCTCCGACCGATTTATCATTTGTTCCTAAAAATTATATAACAGAATTATACCATATTACCAAACAACATGTTATTAAATAACATGTTGTTTGGTAATATAGTGTGTAATAACAAGTTATTTAATAACTTGTACACTTTTATTGTAACTTATTCCATTAATCCTGCCTCCTGATTCAATAATTACGGCAATATATTGAATTTTGTGTTGCTCGATAATTTCTCCAGGATACAAAATCGGTATGCCTGGAGGATATGGGGTTACAATCCCTGCGCATATTCTCCCCACACTTTTTTCAAGAGGCACCTCTTCCTTTTGTGCAGAATAAGCCTCCCAAGGTAATTTTTTGCAAGCAGACTTCTCTTTATGAAAAATCTCACCTGTGAAAACTGAAGTGCTTTTGGAAATATTTTCACTGTAGCATGTACAGTTGCCTATTTCATTATAATAATTATCTGTAATTTTTCGCAACTGGCATATTTTATTGAAATCAACTGGATGTGCCATATCAGCTAAGCCTTTCATAGCCTCTAGTAATCTGGCAAGCGTTTCACGGTTATCAGCTATTGTGATAATAAACACTATATTTTCGTAGTCAGCCATTTCTATTTGAGTTTTAAATTTCTCTCTCAAAATCTTGTCAGCAAAGTATCCACTTATGCCCAGCTTACTAACGTTTATAACTAGCCTAGTTGGGTCATGCCTTGCTTCTACTCTTAGATATTGGTTGGACAAAACCTTATATGCTGTACATTTCCTTATCTCTTGCTTAAACCACTTAATGTCTTTAATGAGTGTATCCAGCCTTGTTGCTCCCTCTAACACCATTAATTCCCTTGCAATATCAAGATATGACATTATAATATATGAAGGACTCGAAGTTTGGAGCATAGCTAAATTGAATTTCATTCTTTCGGCATCTACTCTGCTACCTTTTATATGTAGATATGCGCCCTGAGTCACTGCCGACAGCGTCTTGTGTGCGCTCTGTATGCAAATATCTGCACCATGCTCAAGCGCAGAAGGTGGCAGCTGTTGGTTAAACACCAGATGTGCACCATGTGCCTCATCTACAATAAGCAACTTGTTGTGAGAGTGAACTATTCTGCTTATTGCTTCAATGTCACTGCATATTCCATAATAATTTGGTCTTGTAATCAGCACGGCCACTGCCTCTGGATTTTCGCACAATGACTTCTCTATGCTTTTTGCACTTATTGCCTCACTAATTCCAAATTCACAATTGTATTCGGGATACATGAAAACCGGCTCTGCACCAGAGAGTATAAGCCCTGACACTACAGCCTTGTGCGAATCTCTCCCTATTATAATCTTCTGTCCTCTTGCGCAGACAGTCAGTATAGCAGCCTGAATTCCACAGGTGGATCCATTCACAAGGAAAAACGTCTTATCTGCTCCGAATGCCTTTGCAGCAAGCTCCTGAGCCTCTTTTATTATACCTTCCGGATGGTGCAGATCGTCCGTGCCATCTACTTCAGTGACATCTAGCTGCAACACGTCCTGCGCAAGCTCCTGCGGCATTCCTTTTGCAAGCTTGTGCCCCGGCATGTGAAATACATTTATATCCTGCTGTGCATAGTCTCGCAAATAATTATATAACGGAGTGTTATACTTGTTAATTGGTTTCACCTGCTTTTCATAGGTTCTATTAGTTTTATTTTGAAAACACAAATTATACTCTAATGTACTTATTTCACATTATTATATATGGTTTCCCAATAGTTGAAGCCCTTTGATTAAAAGTCAGGGTTCCTGCCTTCTAATTCATGTAAACCCATTGTAGCACTTATGAGTGGACCCTTACAATGACCGTTTTTTATCTTTTTTGCCGCTTGTATTTTGTCAAAATTGTAGTTGGCATCTCTTCCAAAATGTATATTAGTTATATAAGTCTAATTGGAATAATATAATTTTTACTATCAAATGCCATTAGTTCTTCCTTCATGCAAAGCACAGCACCATTTCCACGTTCTATATTAGCTTTATCTAGCGTTTTGAATACATTGGTTAGTTGTGATGCTGGTGATGCCGTTTTCTTAATTTCAATAGGAGATAGCTTTCCATCAGCTTCAATTATTAAATCTATCTCCTTCATATCCTTATCACGGTAATAATATATGAATGGGGTTTTTGCTGAGTTATGATAGCTTTTGAAAATTTCACTGACTACATAATTTTCTAGCACAGCACCATTCATCGCGCCGCTTTCAAGTGTTTCTGGACTGCTCCATTTTGTAAGATAGGCACAAAGGCCTGTGTCATAAAAATACAATTTTGGTGTCTTAATTGTCCTTTTTAGGATATTGTTAGAGTAAGGATGTAGATAGAATATGATTCCTAACGTTTCTAAAATAGACATCCAGCTCTTTACCGTAATTTGATTTATGTCAGCATCTCGTGCAATATCCGCATAGTTTACTATTTGACTAGTGCGACATGCTACCGCAGTAATAAACTTCAGAAAGCTTAAAGAATCAATTGATCCTGATAATTCTTTTACATCCCGTTCTAAATAGGTGCTTAAATAACTCATATAAAAAATATTGCCATCCTTGTACTTTCCACTAACAATTGCTGGCATTCCGCCCTTAAATATTCGCTTAAAGATTTCTGGGGTGTTTGCCGCTTTTATCGCTTTTTGTCTATCTCCTAGCACCTTCAAATCCGCAGTAAATGGAACATTACTGCAAGAATTATATATTTCATTCTGAGAGAGAGATGAGAGATTAAGCGCTGCAACACGTCCAGCCAGTGATTCTTGAACCCCCTGCATCAACTTAAATATCTGTGAACCTGTCAACCAAAATTCACCTGGTTTTTGATTTTTATCTATCATTATTTTAATGTATGTGAAAAGCTCGGGTGCATATTGAACCTCATCAATAAAAATTGGTGTTTTATATATTTGAAAAAACATTGCTGGGTCAGACTTTGCCAATGCTCGAATATTCAAATCATCAAGAGATACATATGTCCTATCCGATCCCTCCATTAGATTTTGAAGCATTGTTGTTTTTCCAACCTGTCTAGGCCCTGTAATTAAAATTGCTGGATATTGCTCCGAAAGATTAACAACTATCTTTTCCATATCACGTTTAATATAACCCATTTCGCAACCACCTTTCGGCTAATATTATATACATTTATATTTTAGCCGATTATTCAGGAAATATCAATAGCTATTCACTGTCTCAGATATTGTTCATGTAGTATTGAGTTGTTGCCATGGAAAGATTTTCTTCCTCACAGCGGTTTAAGTACAACTCAAGACACCCCTGTATGCTGATAGCTACAGGTTGTTTCTTCAAAATCAAAAGCCTCCTTTAAAATATATTATATTTCAATTATATGGATTTTTGAGGTGAAGTAAATGAGTTATTTGTTCGAGTAGGTTTGAGTATTTTAAAATTAAGTTCTAGACTAAATACGAATGGTTTTCAGAGTATTTCTTGGTATGGTAGAAAATGTAGATTGTATTCATAAAGGCTTGTTGTTACTGCATTCGATGTATTTCTCATTTTCTGCGTTACCAATCAAAGGCTATATGTTTGATGCAATATGGATTATATTCAAAAATGACAATTTTAGAGCGGTGAAGCAAATAAAAAGTAAAACTTAATTATTTACTTATCATTTTCTTTTTTAGTCAGTTCTTCCATCTGCTGTTTTGCTTCTGGAGACAATGCATCTATTAGATAATTACGGTCTCTTCCCTGCTTTTCCTTATATTCCTGCTTTATTCTTTCATTAACCCCGTCGATCTCAGCTTTCAGTTCTCTTGCGGATAATAAGGAACATCCTGCCCCCCTTATAATAACCTGCTGTAAACCGTCTGACGTTGCAACTGTTATATTATATTTTTTCTGATTGTCATGGGCAAATCTTTCAATATACCGGTCTGCCGTTTGTGCCTCCCTGGTATATAGCATGTGGATATTATGGTAGTCGATTACTTCCTCAAGATGCCCCTGAACACGGTAAGCATCAAACACAACGATAATCTGACATTTTCGAATTCCCTGATAATTACTCAGAGAATCAAGCAATTTCATTCTGGCACCATCCATATTATCATCTACAAGCCCTTTCAGTTCAGACCATGCATAGATAATATTATAGCCATCCACAAGGAGAAACTCTTCTTTGACTTCCTTCTGTCTGTTAATATAGGTAGACGGTTCATAATAATTGTCGAGGGCTGTTTTGCGTCTTTTCCAGGCAGATTTCTTCCCTTGGTTAGCATAGAAGGTGCTATTTATTATTTGATCAATCTCCTCTAAACTGATCCGCCTCTCCTCATTGTATGAGGAATGGTTCGGGGCTGTTTCGTTTGAAAAATCGTCTTTTTTCTGAAGGTAGCTTTCAACATGCATGTTGTCCTTTACTTCATCCCAATCCACCAAAAAGCCTGCACCATGCGTACAAAATACAGAACCTGTCGGATTTCCTATGTCTTTTTCCGAATCATACCCGATACTTTCTATGACCTCTTCAGCATTATGGCATGGCTCGTACCCTTTCAGGGTGCAAAACAGTCTGCCAAGACCTTTGGTATAGGCAACTACCTCTTTCTGATAATTCCTCATGGTAATAACAGGGGCACTCCCCACAAGAACAGCCGTCTCGCCATTTGTCTGTGATATTTCACATGTGCCATGCATTTTCTCAATATCAGTCATAGCCCTTCCTACCATTTTCTCAGGCAGTTCCAGTTGAAAGGCATAATAAGGCTCCAACAATATGGATTCTGCTTCCTTTAAGCCCTGGCGAACTGCACGGTAGGTAGCCTCTCTGAAGTCACCGCCTTGTGTATGCTTATTGTGTGCTCTGCCTGAGACTAAAGTAATTATCATATCTATAATCGCTGACCCTGTTAGAACTCCTTTATGAGCTTTTTCTGCCATATGGGTTAAAATAAGTCTTTGCCAACTTTTACTTAAGTCATCCTCACTGCATTCTACCCCAAACTGCAGACCGCTTCCCAACTCACCCGGCTCCAATAGCAGGTGGACCTCCGCATAATGACGTAATGGTTCAAAGTGTCCAACCCCTTCTACTACATTGGCAATAGTCTCTTTATATACAATCCTTCCAGCATCGAAGTCCACCTCAACACCAAAACGGCTTTGTATAATGCTCTGCAGAATTTCAATCTGCACCTCTCCCATGATCTGTACCTGGATTTCCTGTAACTGCTCATCCCAGACAATATGTAGTCCTGACTCCTCTTCTTCAATCTGACGTAGCTTGGGAATCATTGCTCTTGGGTCACAGCCACGTGGAAGTATAATCTGATAGGACAGTACGGGTTCCAATACTGGTGTATCTGAAGCTTTCTCTATTCCTAAGCCTTCTCCAGGCCTGGTTTGGCTGAGTCCCGTTACTGCGAATACAGAACCTGCCTCTATTTCATTCACTGCCTGGAATTTCTGTCCGGAATATATACGGATTTGATTAACTTTCTCTTCCCAGTTTGCTTTCGTTAAGACATCCTTCACCTTAAGTTTTCCGCCTGTAAGCTTCATGTATGTAAGACGGTTTCCTTGCTCATCTCTTGTTATTTTGAATATTTTAGCTCCGAATTCATTACCGTAGTGAGGTATAATTACATACTTTACAATACCCTGCAAAAGCAGCTCAATGCCTTCTAATTTTAAAGCTGAACCGAAAAAGCACGGAAATATTCTGCGCTCTTTGATAGCTTCTTTAATCTGCTCGGTTTCAACATGTCCTGTTTCCAGATAGGCTTCCATCATTATTTCATCACACATAGCCAATTGATCGTAAAAACCGTCTGTCATAACTTGTCCAAATTCAATGCATCCATCATGCAGCTGCTTTTTCATTTCTTTTACTAACTTATCCTTATCCGTCCCATTCTGATCCATCTTATTGACGAATAAAAAAACAGGTATCTGATACATGTCCAACAGTCGCCATAATGTTTTTGTATGTCCCTGCACCCCATCCGCACCGCTTATCACTAAAACGGCATAATCCAGCACCTGAAGTGTTCTCTCCATTTCAGCCGAAAAATCTATATGTCCCGGGGTATCTAGTAAGGTAATCTGAGTCTCACCTATTTCAAATATAGCCTGCTTGGAGAAAATGGTGATTCCTCTTGCCCTCTCTAGCTCATAGGTATCCAAATAAGCATCCTTATTATCCACCCTACCCAATTTTCCAATTTTACCACTCAGATAAAGTATGCCCTCTGATAATGTAGTCTTGCCCGCATCCACATGTGCTAATATTCCAATGACTAATTTCTCCATAATCTATTCCAAATCTTTCATTTTTTGTCTGTATTATAAAAGCACAGCCCATTTAGGCCTGTATGTCGCTTCTTTCATTATTATGATACCAGTAAGTTTGGAATTTGACAATTTTATTGTATTATTTGATTGAGTCAATTTACTGTAGGGAATTGACTCAATCTGTGTCGATCTACATCTTTACGAAACATACACTTAAGCTTATAATAATACAATCTTAATGATTTACTACAGGAGATGAATTCATGTGCGAACTGTATAACCTAATTATAGTTGATGATGAACTTTTTATACGCACAGGATTGGCATCATACAATTGGAAACAACTTGGTTATAAAGTAGCCGGTATTGCCTCCGATGGAAAAGAATGTCTTGATTTTATGGAGAACATCCAAGTTGATGCTATAATAAAATGCCTGTTATGAATGGGCTTGTACTCAGTAAGAAGGTGCAAGAAAAATATCCTGCCTGCAAAGTAGTACTTCTCACAGGGTATAAAGAATTTGAATATGCTAAAGCAGCTATAAAACTGGTGTATTTGATTATCTTACTAAGCCAGTTGACCTGAATGAACTTAAAGCTCTGATGATAAAATTAAAAGTAGCACTTGACGAAAAAAGATCCTTAAAATCAAAATTTCTCACCTTTGAACGCCAACTTCAGGAAAGTCTACCTCATGCTGTGGATAATTTTTTAAAGAGTCTTATTTGTGATAAGATGGCAGATTATAGCGAAACTGAAGAGAAATCGAACCTGCTGGAGCTTTCATTGAACAGCCCTTTTTATTCTTGTGCTGTTTTCCAATTCAATGAATTCATAAATTCCGAGCCACTAAAAAGCAGTATAGATACTTCAAAAGAAATAAATAAATACTTGACCGAATACCTTGTATCTCAAGGATTGGGGTATTCCTTTTATAGCAATCAATGTGAAACAGTTGCACTTTTAAACTTCGACATACCTTCACAATCTATAGCAAGTTATACCTACCTTTCTGAAGTAATTAAGAATATTCAAAGTATACTAATAAAAAAATTTGAATCTTTAAACTGTCTTTCTTTAACTGTGGGAGTAGGTAATATCTATCGGAATATATTATCTTATCCCATATCCTACCAGCAAGCCTGTACAGCACTAAAAAGAATTTTTTTTGATCCCGACAATACCTTATTCTATTCCTGGAATGAAAAATCTACTTTCGCAAGCTTTATTACAGAGTATCCTTATAATAAGGAAAATGATCTGATCAACGCAGTCCTTCAGAAATCTTTCCGACTTAAGGAAAGGTGTGAGAGATGTAGTTTTACATGCTGTCCACTCCATAAATAAAATAAACAATAGCGTAAAAACGCCTTCCTATATTGCAGTTCAACAAGCCATGAAATATATACTACAGCATTTCAGTGAAAGGATAACTCTTAATCAGATTGCTGAACATGTACATCTAAATTCCAGTTACTTTAGCATCCAGTTTAAAAAGGAAAACGGGAAGAATTTTATTGATTATCTTAAGGAATGCCGAATTGAAAAAGCAAAAGAACTATTAAAGGAAACAAATTCACCCTCCAGTTTCTAAAAACCATCTGTATATAATTTTTCCCTATCAGTTCAATTACACTGTTAAAACATCTTTAGGTCACTTACTGAACACATATTTCACTTGTCTTCTTAATATTCATTGAAAATCTAACAACACATTTGTAAAAATTCATGAACCTGAGCCGATTTCTCTGCTCCATACATTAATTCCCTCAAATAATAATATAATCAACTGCTCACTTCCAATACTTAAAATGCGCAAAAGCCTCATAACCGTTAAGTTATGAGGCTTTTGTGAGCTATCCGCGACTCGAACGCGGGAGCCTTTGATTAAAAGTCATGGGCTTAAAATCATATTATATTCATTCTATCTTTATTTCTGGTATCACCTTTAAAATCCATCCTTTTATTTCCTCTAGAATAGTCTCATCTTTAGCCTCAATTCTTAAAGTGATGCTTTCCTCAGTAACTGATTTACGCATCAAGAGCCATCCCTTTGGGAACTCCACTCGTACTCCATCCATCAGAGTTATCTTATACTGTTGTCCGGCCTCACTTACGCGATTTAACCAGTTATCCCTCTCGTTATATGAACAGTGAATTCTTATGTCAGGTGTTATTATTGTTTTCGGAATTTCATCTGCTAGTTTTGACAAATCACCTTTATTTCCTATAATCTCTGCTAACTTTAGCGCAGCAAATATACCGTCATCATACCCAAGCTCCTTAAAAAAGAAATGTCCACTAATTTCTCCTGCAAGAGCAGCCTCACTTTCAAGAAATCTTCTCTTGATAAAGGTATGCCCGCTTCTCTCCATAAGTGGAGTTCCTCCTAATTCCACTACAGTATCATGAACGACAGACGACGATTTAATGTCAAACACAATATTAGATGGTTCATACTTCAGATATTCCTTAATAAAAATTGCAAAAGTGCGCTCACTTTCAATAACTTTTCCCATATTATCAACAAAGACAACTCGGTCACCATCTCCGTCAAATGCTACACCAAAATCTGCTCTCGTTCTAACTACCTCTTTTTTTAAAGCACTAAGATTTTCATATACAGATGGGTTTGGATCTCGATTTGGAAATGAACCATCAAATTCAGTGTACATTCCAATAGTTTCATATCCTAACTTATTAAATAACAGTGGAGCTAGATATCCTGTTACGCCATTGCAGCAATCAAGCACTACTTTTAACTTACCTTTATTAAAGGTTTCAGTTATACTTTTAATGTAGTCTTCTTGGGTGCAAACCTCTCTCTGTTCTCCATCTCCTGTAGAATAGTTCTGTGCCTTCACCAATTTTTCAATGTTTTTTATTACATCAGCAGTTATCGGGGTTTCACCAAGCATAAGCTTAAAACCATTATATTTTGCAGGATTATGTGATGCAGTCACCATAACCCCTCCATCAGCAGATAATCTTTTTAGGGAAAAATAAAATACAGGAGTAGGCACTGTACCTATGTCAATTATATCTGCACCACTCTCTCGCAATCCGTTTTGCAACATCTTTTTTAAGCTTGGTGTAGATAATCTCACGTCTCCCCCAACAACAAGAGTTTTTCCCTTCATTAAGGTTCCAACAGCACGTCCAATATTATATGCCTGTTGTTCATCTAAATCACTTGGATAAATACCTCTAATATCACATTCCTTATAAATTCCCATTTAGTCCCACCTAATTCAACCAATCAATTTTATAGTGTAATTTACAGCTTTCTTTGAATTTAAGATATAAATCTCCATATATCTTACTCTTTTCTTTATCTGGTTCAATGACTTTGTTAAACTTTATCATATTTTCAGCTGCCTGCTCAAGATTACTGAAATACGTCTTAGATGCGGCAATCATTGCCGTTCCAATTGTTGCATCTACAACCTCAGGCACCTTCATCGCTCGGTTCATTATACTGGCTCTTATCTTAAGCCATTCATCAGACCTGCAGGCACCTCCAGTTGTAAATATTTCATCCTTAATTTCACAGCCCATTTTTATATTTAAATCATATGCCAGTCGTTCGACATATCCCACACCTTCGATAAGTGCAGTGTATAGAGTTTCATCATCTTTAGGTTGTCCTACGATAAATTCCTCTGCCTCACTATCTAAAAACGGATATCTCTCTCCTTTATTAACTAGAGGATATATTAGAATACCTGTTGGTGAAAGCAAGTCAACCTTCTGATCCATTTGTTTAAACACTGATTTTTCAAATCTATTATTTAGGCATCTCCCACCAACATTAGAAGCGCCTCCAACCATCCAAGCCCCACTTGGCAGTTTGTGTGAATAGCTGTTCCCAGAAGCATCTATTATCTTGTTCTGGGATACACCTTTAATAACAAGAGTAGTCCCAATTATAGTTGTCCAATCACCTACATGAACGGCGCCAGCAGCTAGCGCAGATGCATATCCATCTGTGGCACCGGCTACAACATATGTACTGGTAGATAGTCCGAGCTCGTCTGCAGCCTTCCTAGAAATCTTCCCTACAATCTCTCCGGGAGCAATTATTTTAGGAAGTTTTGATATATCCAGTCCTACTTCGTTAATTAGTTGTGGCCAGTTCTCATCGGTAAGATCATATCCTGTCTTAAGCGCATTAGAGTAATCAGATATTCCATATTCACCGCTAAGATTTCCAACAACGTAATCTGCTTGATGAACTATTCTATGTGTTTTTTCATAGATAGCAGGCATATTATTTTTTATCCAGAGTATTTTAGGCAAAGCAAAGGATGCATTAAATCTATATCCCTGATTTTTTTCATAATCTCTTCCTATTACATGCAGAGTAGCTGCTTCACTTTTACTGCGCACATCATTGTACATTATCCCATTAAATAATGGCTTATTATCCTTATCTAATGGCAAAATAGTTCCTGAGGTACCATCTACACTGATGGCAATAATATCCTCGGAACTAAATCCCAAATTTTTTATGTCATTAATAGCCTTAACAATTGTCTGGCATGCGCATCGCCACCACATCTCGGGATTTTGTTCACAATACCCTAGAGCTGTTGCTTGATTTATATTTTCAAAATTAACTGAATTAGATGTAATAACGTTACCAGTTTCAGTAACAACAATAGCTCTTACTCCTTGTGTACCAACATCTACACCCATAAATAGCATTTATTTTGTCCTCCATTTTGTTGATTATTTACTTGGCATAAGACTTTTGCGGTATTTAGAAAAGTATTCCTATTTAGCAAATAATTTGGCTGTATCAATTAGAGCCCTAACATTTTCATACGGAACATCAGTTTGTATTTCCTGAGATGGAGCAGTTATATATCCGCCATTGACGCTCATTGCTTTAATAATCTTTTTACTTTCCTCTACAACCTCTTCCGACGTGCCGTAAGGAAGTGTCCGCTGTGTGCTGATTCCGCCAAAGAATGTTAATTTATCTCCGAAGTTTTCCTTTATTTTATATATATCCATGCATTCAGGTTGAAGTGGGTTCAGAGCATCCAGACCCATCTCAACAAGATCTCCCAATATTTTTTGTACATTTCCACAGGAATGAACAAAAACATCTTTACCATGCTTTTTGATCAGGTCATACTCTTGCTTTTCACCATTTTTTATCATGTTTCTCCAACAGGTTGGTGACATAATAAGATCGTTCTGCGTACCCCAATCAGAGCCTAATAAAACACCATCTATTTCCTTGATGTTTATAAAATTCTCAAGCATTACGATGTTTTTTCTTATTATTAAATCCAATAGTTCTTGAGCCCATTCAGGACTGCCTGCTAAATCGCCTAAAAAGTTCTCTATACCTCTACAGAAGTTAGCCTTTTCCCAATGGCTTCCCCAAATGGTAGCAAGAAGATAGACATCATAATTTTCTTTGATGTATTTTATTTTTTTAAAGAACTCTTCATAGCTGCCATGTCCTATTGTCTCAGGAAGATGAGAGGGTGCATCATACTCTCTGAGAAAATAGTCCGGTACGTTACACCAATCCCACCATGGTGCATAGACATAAAGCATATGATTTCCTATTCCCAAGGAAACCGCCTCTGTCAAATTCAAAATTCCGCTTTTATAATCATTGATAACTTGTTCACTTGCATAGTCCTGTAAAATTCTTTCTCCATATAATTGAATTGCTTCTACTGTAAAGTTTATGGCATATGGTACGCACCCAGTATTTTCATGCCTCAAGGCTTCTTTAATTCTCTCTGTTTTGTTCATCTTTACTTAGCCCTTTCTTGAGAAACATATCATTTTTTTATATTGCTTTCACTACTCCTGCTTTTAATGCAACACTTGACAATTCTGTTCCCTTTACTGCCACCATAACAGTTTGGTCAATATCAGATAAAAGTTCTGCTTTAACACTATTTTTGTTCCATTTGATGTCAACCTTTATGCGTCCCTTTGCACACAATCCCTTTACACAGCCCTTTTCCCAAGCTGATGGCAAGGCTGGCAGGATAAATACTTTGTTGTCCCGGCTCTGAAGTAGCATCTCTGCAATACCTGCAGCTGCTCCAAAGTTTCCGTCTATCTGAAATGGTGGGTGAGCATCAAACATATTGAGATAGGTTCCGCCTCCCGATGAATAGTCAAAACCAGTATCCTCAACTACTCTAAGCTGTCTGTTCAAAAGTTTAAGTGCTCTGTCACCATCAAATAACCGTGCCCATTGGTTGATCTTCCAACCCAAACTCCAGCCGGTTCCTTCATCCCCTCTTAAATTAAGCGAGCTTTTACAAGCCTCAGCCAAATCAGGAGTGTCTTCAACTGTTATCTCGTTTGCAGGATGCATACCATATAGGTGCGAGATATGTCTATGGTGTGGTTCCTCTTCTTCATATTCCTCGTACCACTCAAGGAGCTGACCTTTGCTGCCTATCTTGTAAGGATATATTTTTTTGAGCTTGTCTCTGAGCTCATTTGCAAAGTCATCATCACAGCTCAGTATCTCACAGCTTTTTATACAGTGCTTGAATAGCTCCTTTACTATAGTCATTGACATAGTAGTGGTGGTGGTTATATTGCATCTTTCGCCTTCAAACATAAAAGCATTTTCAGGTGACGTGGAAGGACAAATAATTAGATATCCCTCCTTATCCTCAGTCAAAATATCTATAAAAAATTCAGCAGCACTTCTCATAACAGGATAAGCTTCATCTCTAAGGAAGACTTTATCAAGAGTGTATTCATACTGGTCAAAAAGATGCCTACAAAGCCAGCCTGCCGAAACATTCCAATATGCAAATCCAGCTGAACCCTTCCCGTGATTTCCTACAGGTGATGTAAATCTCCAGATGTCGGTATTATGGTGTGAGGTAAATCCCTTTGCGCCATAAACCTCTTTCGCCGTTATCCTGCCCGTGACAGAAAGCTCCTTGATTAATTCTACTAAAGGCTGCTGAAGCTCCCCAAGTCCACAGGAAAAAACTGGCCAGTAATTCATCTGAGCATTGATATTTATAGTATAGTTTGAGCTCCAAGGTGCTCTAAGCTCGCTGTTCCAAATTCCCTGTAGGTTTGCAGGCTGTGTCCCTTTTCTAGATGAGGATATGAGCAGGTATCTTCCATATTGAAAAAGCAAGGTATATAGTGCAGGGTCATTTTGCTCATCTTTAAAACGGTATAGTCGCTTATCCGTAGGAAGTAATGCTGCTTCACTGTCCCCAACATCAAGATACACTCTATCAAAATAATATTTATAATCCGAAATATGTGCGCAAAGTAACTCATCATAATTCTTACGACTTGCACTTACAATGCCTTCTATGCACAATCTCTCATGGTCCTTGCCACTCAGATATGGTTGTACATCATAACCATCAAAGCTTGTTTGTGCATTAATCAGGATTATAGCACTGTCTGCATTTTCTACCGTAGCAACGTATCCAGCATATGTAACTTTACCACTAACAGCTGTAACCTTTGCCATTGCAGTAAAAAGCATTCCACGTTCTTCATCAATATCAGAATATATGACAGGGGTTTCTAAATCATTGCTGTAGCTTGGCTCAACATGTGATGGAGCCCCGCCTTTCAAAACGAGGTAACCCTCGTTGGATGAAACTACAGATTCGAGCTGACTTTCAAAGCCTAGTGAAAAATTAATACTCTGCGGTTTATCGCAGGATATTCTAATTACAATAACGTTATCTGGGCTAGATACAAATATTTCACGCTTATATTTTGCTCCGTCCACACAGTACTCTACAGAAGCTATCGCAGTTGACAAATCAAGGCTCCTATTAAAACAAGATACAGTGCCAGAATGCCTGAAATTCAATATCAAATCACCCAAAGGCAGATATGACTGCCCCCAGCCTGAAGTGAGCTCCGCTTCAATTAATCTCTGTGCTTCATGATATTTTTTGTCCTTTGAGAGCTCCATAGCCTTCATAAATTGTTTTCTTTTGTCCTTTGGATTCAAATCTCTTGGATAGCCCGACCACAAAGTATCTTCATTTAATGAGATTATCTCAGTATCAGTTTTTCCATAAATCATTGCACCAAGTCTACCATTTCCTACAGGCAATGCTTCTACCCAACTTTTTGCTGGCTGTTCATACCAAAGTTTCATAAAATACACCTCACATCACTCAAACTTTAATAATCCCTTCATATAGTCACTATCATTCATGCTATTAAGTGTGTCCTCCAAAGTCTCAAGTGTACATATATGTGTGTATAAGCTTGTAAAATCTATATCTTTATGTCTTTTTAAAATATGGAACGCCTTGTCGAAGGCCTTTGGTGAATTGGCACTCATACCGATAATCCTCGCATGTTTTCCACATATCTGCCTTGCTGGATCTATCGTGATTGTAGAACCCGTGTTAACCATGTTTCCAACCTCAATCAACGTTCCCATTCGCCTTATCATATCAAGTCCCTGTCCAAAGGCTTTTATGCTATTGGAGCATTGGATTACTACATCAACGCCCATACCACCTGACAGCTCAACAACCTTTTCTACTAGGCTATTTTCCTCATATTCATGATAGTTAAGCACATAATCTGCCTTTGATAGCTTTGCTGCAATAGATAGCCTTTGATTTCTGCCTCCAATGAGAATGATTTTCTCCACTCCCATTAACCTCGCCACCAATGCAGTAAGGGCACCAACCGGCCCATCCCCGATCACAGCAACAGTTGCACTGGTAGTGAATGCTTCTTCAACCACTCCTGGACTCATACAAGCGAGTTCCACTGCCCTAACCGCTACTGCCAATGGATCAAGCAATACTGCCACCTCTGATGGCATATCCTCAGGAAGCTTCCACATATAAGTTTCGGGGGAAACATACAGATACTCAGCAAAACCGCCTTTAAAATGTGGATACATTTCAACATTCGAGGAAATACCTTCTACTCCCCCAAGACCTAGCATAGAGTATGGAACGCCGTATACAAAAGAGTCTTCGCATACAGTACATGTCCCTGAACCATAGGTCAGACAGCCCCTGCATTTTCCACAAGTAATCCATGGGTACAGCACCACTCTATCTCCATTTTTTAGAGGGCCGCCAAAAACATTTACTGCTTTATTAGCCTTGTTTCCTATATCAATAACAGTTCCAGTAACTTCATGACCAAGAGTTGCTGGATATGGGGGTTCCTGAGGGAAAAGATGTCCGTCAGTACCACACACCGCTGCAGCATCAACCTTTAGTACAATTCCATCTTCACCTGCCGTTGGAACCTCAAACTCTCTGAGTTCCAATTTTCTGCTTCCTGTCCAAACTGCTGCCTTGCCATTTTTTTTATTCATTTATATTCCTCCGCAGTAAAATACACTTCTGTCTATTTCATCAAAACTGTGAATAACTGCTCCAACTCCAGCTAAACTTGCCAAATCCCCATGGGTATCCTTAGGTCCTATTGCAATGATTTTCCCTATATCTGCACGTCTTGCTGACTCAATTCCAGATAGTGAATCTTCAAATACAACACATTCTTTCGGAGTGACACCAATCACCTGAGCTGCTTTTAAATAAATGTCTGGTTCAGGCTTTCCGGGTAAAAATCCATCATCGATAACTATCTTTGAGGGATCAAACCATTTACCTAATTTAAATATTTCAATAAAATAATTAACATTTACCCTTTCTGACCCTGTGGCAATAGTATGTGCGATATTATTTTTTACTACAAAATCCAAGAAGCTTTCTGCACCTGGTGCAAGACTTACATTTTCCAAATCTGCATCCACCATGTCTCGATAAATTTTTTCCTTTTCTTGAACCATAGAATCAATTATTTCTTTACTGCTTCCCTTGCCCAAAAGGTATTCCACAATGGAACTGTTTGTCCTTCCAAATACCTTGTGCTTCATTTCACCATCACTCATAGGATATCCACGAAGCTTTTCAGAGTAAAATCTCCATGCTTTTATATGCAGTTCTGTATCCCAAAAGAGTGTCCCGTTAAAGTCAAAAATAATCCCCTTATATTTCATATCGGTCTCCATTCATGCTCATCCATGCAAACACCTGAAAAGTTATATTTACACAAAACCTATTTATATAATCCATTTAATTATAACACTGAGTTCATAAAATTAGAATGTGCTTTTTATAGCCTTTCCAATACGTAAACGCCATAAAAAGAAAGAATAGGTATATGTGATGCATAATCTATAGGTACTGCATGTTTTGGATTCTGCTCATATGCTCCATGCACCTGGCATCTACCTTTTAATTCCCTGTCCAGTGTAATAGTCAGTGTATTCTCATTCTCTATTTCATAACTTCTTATCTGTGCAAAGCCATCATCATCTTGAACAGATATAGCCAAAGCATCTGCACTTACTTCAAAGGTATATAACCTGTTATTTACGTGATTGAATATCAAACTTATCCTGTCCTTATCCACCTTCCTGGCTTCTGCCAAATCAGGTGCTTGGAAACCTGTGCTTCTTCCATATATATGTCTTAGCGCAATCCCAGCAAGCCTTTCTCCAAGAACTAGGTTTGCTGACGAACTGTTGTGAATAAAATCAGAAAGCGCACAGTCTGTTGATGGAACAACAAAAACCTTGTTAATTTTATTTGCAGCTTGTCTCTGTGCCTCTCTTACCTTTCCCCAGCACCTATCAGCTATTTCTGTTGATGGAGAAACCATACGGTTCAATTGGACAGTAAGTATAGGAAGATTCACATCTTTCAGCTCTCCCCTCAGATGTGAAACCATACTTTCAAATCTATCAAGATACGAATCACTCAGTCCTTCAGTGGTATCAGAGCAACCCTGATACCACAAAATTCCTTTTATCATATTTCCTTGACTATTTATTATGTTCATCATATTTCTATATAAAATACCATCTTCCTCAGGATTCCAAGCGCTTAGCGGAGAGCCTCCTAGAGCAGCTTGAACTAACCCGATGGGATATCCCAGTTCTCTTTTGAGTTGCCTTGCGAAACTCAAATATGGAGAATGCCCAGGATTTGCACCCTCCCTATTATCTTCATGTATTGTACCAGTTGATTCATTCATAGGATGTGAAGCCAAATCCCACTTACCGCTATTTTTTAATAAGTGAATGCCGATCTCAGGGGGATCGAAAATAAAGTCTTTTCCATATCCAGCAGAATTACTTTGACCAGCAATTACATATAAATCACCGACTCCCACATGATGAATCATGTCCCCTCTGGTGTTCCACTCTATAGCATTATTATCACTTCGGGTGAGGCATGACTCAATCCTATATAAACCTCCTGACGGAACATCTCTTATTGTTGTTTTCCATTTACGTTCTTCCAGTTCCTCGCATGTTTGCCATGGTATAACCACAGCCCCAGTATCTTCTCTTACAATTCTTACAAATACCTTTAACTGGCTAGACTCCTCTTCAGAAGCCCAGCTTCCTGCAAGGTAAATATCTGTCTTTCCATTTACCTGTTGAATGATTTGCCAGTCCATTGGTCCATTTTCTATTAATGCTCCTATCTTCATTAAATCTCCCCCATTGTTGCATTTATAAATATATTATAGTATCAACACAACTTGGATTTCAATAGGTGCTTAAAAACAGTTTTATTCCAATACTGCTCAAATACTCATCTTCTGCTTAATTTTTCATAAATTTCATTATAATAAAGTGCATTTTCTACTGGAGTGTTTGGCGGAATATGATTGCCAACTGCCATGAAAAATCCGGGACATTTCTTCCCTATATCCATGCATCTCTGTACCTCTGCTCGGATTTCCTCCTTCGTTCCTCCAAGAAGTATTCGAGTATCAGCGTTTCCTATGAAAGAATGCGTTTTCCCATATTTATCTGCAATATACTTCATATCCGTTGTAGGTTCCATAACAAATCCGTTTATGCCACAATCAGCTATATCGTCGATAAATTCAGTGTAGTTTCCGTCAGAAGTATATATGATCTTCTTTCCGCTCTCTCTTAGCGGTGCAAAGTACTTTTTATAATTTGGAAAAACAAATTTTCTATACCATTCAGGATTTAAAAATGAACCTGAAGTCCATACTATGTCATCGTGCACCATAACAACGGGAACATTTGAATCTGCCAACGCATCAAAATACTGTTGCATCCACTGCGCATAACGGTCAGTAACTTTTCCAAATCCAGCAGGATCTGTACCTGCAGCGCAAAGAAGCATATCCCAGCCAAACATTTCTATCAGCCCCGACATACATGTAACATATATTCCCGTCATATTTACGGCATCTGGATTATTTTCGCAGGACTCCTTATAGTGCTTCTCAAAATCATTTATAAGTGTTTTTCTATCCCTTTTCCCATAAAACTCCAAGGGATCGAAGCTCAAAACATCTTCAGGCTCTTTAAATGGACAGTTAACCTCATTATTAAAATCTACTCCACCTGCTGCATATTCTGCGTGCCCCATTTTAGTGTAGTATCCATCATATACTTGACTATGAATAAGAACATTCCATACAAAGTCGTAATTCCATTTCTTTACAAAATCTCTACTTGCCTTCTTTTGAGCATCAGCAGGGCTTTGTGGATTCACTTGCGACCCAGTTACTGCATTTATAAGTTCCCAGTGAAAATCGGCAGAGTATTCTGTTCTTGGCACTCTAGCCGTCATTTCAAGATTTAAGGCTGCCATTCCGTCCTGATAAGACATAGTTTCTTACCTCCATATTTGTATAGATTTATTTGTATAATTAGTTGATTTAATCCCTTATAGAAATTATAATATTATTTATAAGTGTACAACATAGACAAAGAAGTAGGAAGCATGGACTTTTAAGTATGAATGAATTACAGTACGATTTATTTGGCTCAATAATTAATAATATAAACATAGAAATCATGGAGCATGGAAACTTTACTGGTGATAGTGAATGGAAATATTACAATATTAATTCTCCCTTTAACCGGCTCTATTTTGTGTTGGAAGGATTAGGTCATGTTAGAAATAAATATGAAGAAATTGATTTGCTCCCGGGCAACATATATCTGATACCCTTGCATACTACATATGATTATATTTGCAACAGTCATGTGAAAAAATTCTATCTGCATTTTAAATCGGAGCTTTTTCCTGGTAATGATATTTTTGACAATGTTCACTCACCCATGTCAACGCCTTTTGACGCTGATTTGGTGGATAAGCTTTTAAATAAAGTAGGAAGCAGTAACATTTCGGATATTGCATGGTGCAAAGCTATTTTTCTTGATATAATTTACAGCTTTATTACGCCTCATTCGTATGATACTGATAGACAAGTACACACAATAATAAAGTATCAAAACATTTTAAATTATATCAGAAACAATAGCCCTGCAAAAATAACCATTAGCCAGCTTGCCGCGCAAATGAACATGTCCGTATCAGGCTTTTCCAAATCCTTCAAGCTTGATACCGGTGTATCTCCAAAGGAATATATCAAGAAGTACATACTTAAAGCAGCTAAAGAGATTCTACTAGTGCAGGATTCAGCTATCAAACAAGTGGCATACAAATTAGGCTTCACTGATGAGTTCTATTTCTCACGGTTTTTCAAAAAAGAAACCGGTATAGCCCCAAAGGATTACCGATATCAAAATAGTATGAAGTAATTTTCTCATCCAAAAATTCTTCTAGCCCGCTCACAATAATACTGCACATTTTCCCATTTAGCATCAGGTGCAATTCTGTGGTCAGGGCAAGGAATATATCCACCCAAATCAATCAGAGGTTTCAAACGCTCTATTTCTGCATCAATTGCTGCATAATCATATGCAAATACTTTCTTGTCCATTCCACCAACACCACGAAGTTCTTTCCCATATTTCTCACGCCAAGGTTTAATATTTGCATTCCAAGTACCTACTTCTATAGGAAACATTGTGTTGACACCATTTTCAAACCAGGTTGGAATTAGAGAATCAATTAGTCCATCGCAATCAAGTGAAACAATCTTAACACCATGTTTTTTGAGCAGCTCTGAAAATCTTCTGTAGTGAGGTCCCACCTTATCGTTATAATCCTTAGGCCTGATGAGTGGTCCATTTTTAAAGCATATATCTTCCCAAAAGTGTCCAAAGTCAAACTGGACTCCACTTGAAAGAACTTTTTCGGTCACCTTATACGAAAGGTCTGCCAATGTATTTATGATTTCATCATATAAATCTTCATCATCTGAATACAGGTAACTAACACCCTCTACTCCGAGCCAGTTTCTGATTTCTCCAAAAAGACTCCCACAGTGTATTCCCATTGGAATATCCCTATTTTCGATATTTTTCAACGCCTTCAAGGATACGCTGTCCACTCTGTCTTCACTATACTGTAACTTCGGCAGATAATATTTTTCCCAGCTCTCTCTGTCTTTTAGAGTATGCTCAATCTCTGCTGGAATAGAGCAAACGCCATCCTTTTCTAATACAACTACGCCCTCTGAATTTAATACCTTTCTTGTTCCATTTGCCATTACCTCAATTATTTTGCGTTCAAAAACAGGATACAGTGATGTTTTACTATGGAAACAGGAATACCAGTTGAAATCAAAACCTAGCTTTGTGGTTATTAATTTGTCTATTGCATTCCCATCGCCCCAGCCTTTAGCTTCCTCTTCGGATAAGTGACCTTCCTGATTCCACTTTTCAAGTGTTTCATCCCAAAATCCAAAATGTACTATAGGCAATTTGTTATAATTTTCATAGTTCAAAACTGCCATCGCATTTTCTCTACTGTTCATATATTCACCTCATATATTGATTTATTGCTTTTTTTATAATATCATTATATTAAGTGTTCCCTGCTAATACATCAGTATTAATTGCTTATAATTACGTATATATTGCTATTCTATTGGAGGGCAAATGAAATCGAATTATTTAATGGACATTAGCACCAAGTCCCTGAGTATAAACAATACGCCAAGCATCCAAGCTCAGCGCTTGCCCTTCTATATTCACGGGTGCGGTCATTTTTATGCAAATGAGTCGTATTTCACCGAAAGGGAAGGTCTAGATAACTATTTGCTGATACATAGCATATCGGGCCGAGGTTATTTGAAATATAATGATATCAACTATAATTTGGAGCCAAACCAGTCGGTAATATTTTACTGTGGTAATCCACACCTGTACCGAACTGCTTCTCAAACGCCTTGGGAATTCAAATGGATACATTTTGGCGGCTGTGCAGTTGAAGAATATTACAATATCATTAATGGGGATTCCCTAAAAGTGGTATCTAGTGGAGATGACTTGCAAATAACCGAAAATCTAGATTCTATATACCGTACAATCAGCCAGGATAGCATCCTCACAGATATAAAAGTCTGTTCTGTTATGACCAGATTATTAACTGAAATAGCCGTATCTAAACAAAGTACATTAAATAACAGAAATTATAACCAGCATAAGTCTGAAATTGATAGAGTATTAAGTTTTATCCAAAAAAACTATAATGAAAAAATAAGTACAGACGACCTTGCAGCTCTGGTGTTAATTAGCAAGTATCACTTTCTAAGGTTGTTTAAAACCTCTATAGGAATTAGCCCTTATGAGTACCTTATAAATTACCGGATTAATGTATCAAAATCGTTGCTAAAGACCACTAATAATTCAGTAACGGAAATATCTTTCCTTGTGGGCTTTAATGATGTGAACAATTTTATAAGATATTTTAAGAGGCTTGTAGGTACTACTCCAAATTGTTACAGGAAAAACTGGATAAGTTGAGTAACTTAAGATAAAAGAACTACTTTTGTGCTCAGTAGAGTACTTAAGTAGTTCTTTTATAGGACATTTTAAGTTTAAAGGTTCTTAGTCATCGGCTTAATAACCATATTGAAGTCAAATCTCTGGGCATCAAGCTTGTACTTTTCTGACAGCTCAGGGCCGCAGCTATTTGAGCCTATTCCACTTTGAGTGTAGTCTAGGCAAAGTATCGTGCTTCCACTCTCCTCTAGCTCAAAATTGTGTTTTTTTGCCGTCAGTTCCTCTTGAGTATAGTGTGACACATTAAAGCTAAAGGTTTCATTATTTGTTGCCACTAAGCCCACTCCTGCCTTTGAAAGCAGCTTCACATTATGGCATCCCCAGTGACTTCCATTCTCCTGAGGCTTCAAATAGTCCTCATGCATATCCGCAACCTTTGCTTTAAACTGACCCAAATATGATGCCCTGTGCTTATCTGCATAGCTTTCATATGGCCCATAGCCAAAGTACTCCACACTGTTTATAGCCTTTGGTAAGAACATGCGAATCCCAAAACGTGGCAAGAATGGTGTTTCCATGCTTTTTTCGACCTGCATATTGAAAGAAATCTCACCGGCATCACCAATAAGACACTCAGCACTTATGTTTAGTATCCTCTGAATATACACAGCAGATATTGATAGCTCACTTACTATTCTTATACTGTTTTCAAGCTGTGACACTGTAGTTGAATACGCTCTGGAAATGGTTCTGTCATAGCCGCACTCTTCCCATTTGGTACGTACATTTCTATCATTATCAGTTGGAGCTCTCCAAATGTTATAGTTCATTGGTTTTTCTAAAATGACATTGTTGTCATAAAGCATTTCATCAAAAGCACCTGTCATCTTGTTATAGGTATATTTGAAATTTCCCCCAATAACAACTAAACTGCGGTCATTTTCCTTCCAAGACAGATTGCCTGATTTTGACTTATCCTGTCCAATAAGGCTTTCAATTTTACTGCCATCACAGCAGGACTTCTCTATTGACACTTCAATCTGGTCAAACCCTAGTTCATGACCTTTCGCAGTAAATGCCATATCGCTTTTCTGTATATAGTTAAATTTGATGTGACAATTACCCTCATTGATATTTTTGAGAGTCAAATAAATCACTTTTTCTTGATGAGGCTTTATATTAAGAATGCTAATATCATCTATAGTTCCCTCTAAAATAACTTGACCATCCTTTGTTACCTGATAGGTTATATACAAATAATCCTTTATATTTGTGAAATCCAGCATGTTTCTAAAGGTGATCTTTCCTTCTTTAAGATTCGCTTTTATCACTCTTACAGGTCTAATAACGTTCTTGTATTCCAAAAGTCCTGTATGCGGTCTTCTGTCAGGATATACAAGTCCATCCATGCAGAAGTTGCCATCATGAGGAAACTCTCCAAAATCTCCACCATAGTAAAACTTATTTCTGCCTTGCTCATTTTTGCCCATGAAAATTGCATGGTCGCACCATTCCCAGACGAAGCCCCCACAGAAGCCATCATATTTTTGAATTAGTTCATGATATGCCTCGATATCCCCTGGCCCATTTCCCATGGCATGAACATATTCACACTCAATGAAAGGCTTGTCTCCATTATCTCGCTCAAAATAATTAACAACATCTTCACAAGATGCGTACATACGGCTATATAGGTCTAAATTGCTGTAATCACTTTCATATCCATCAGGCGAATATTGTGCACTTTCATAGTGGGTAAGCCTGCTGGTATCATAGCTTTTTATCCACTTAAGTGCATTTTCAAAATTCCTGCCATATCCCGATTCATTTCCTAATGACCAGATAACTGCACTAGGATGGTTTTTATCTCTAATAACACTTCTCTGTACACGGTCTAAAATAGCTGCTTCATAAAGAGGATTGTGTGCTAGAAGTGGAAACGACTTACCATCCTGCCCGCCGCCATAAATGGTAACAGTACCATGTGCTTCAACATCGGCTTCTGCAATAACATAAAACCCATATTTATCACAGAATTCCAGAAAAACAGGTGAGTTTGGATAATGGCTAGTACGAATTGCATTTATATTGTGCTGCTTCATCAGCATCAAGTCTAAAAGCATATCTTCTACAGTAACAGCAGGGCCAGTTACCGGATTGCTATCATGTCGGTTTACACCCCTAAATTTGATTTTAGCTCCATTTAAATATACAACTTTATCTATAATCTTTATTTCTCTAATACCAACCTTAGTTGATATAACTTCACCTTCAGTAGTCATAACCAAGGTATATAGGTTTGGTATCTCAGCACTCCATAATTGCGGATGTTCCAAGCTAATACTTATGCTATTTTCATTGGCTTTGCCCTGTGCTATTACTTTTTGTGTGCTATCCTCTAAAAGAGTATAGTCCACCGCTATTTTATTGCCTAGGAAACCGAGCTCAACTGTTATATCTGCTTTCTGGTATTCATCCTTCAAGCTTGTTTTTACAAAGAGGTCCCTAATATGGTTTTGTGGACGGTAAAGTATAAATACATCTCGGAAAATACCAGACATTCTGAATTTATCCTGATCCTCAAGGTAACTGCCATCACACCATTTCAGTACGAGAACTGCTATGGTATTCGAGCCCACCTTTACAGAATCTGTTATGTCAAATTCGCTTGTCGAATGTGATACCTGGCTGTAGCCTATAAACTGGCCATTTATCCAAAGGTAGAAGCAAGAGTCTACTCCTTCAAAATTCAAATATTTACGCATTCCCGCATAGTCACTGCTAATTTCAAACTGTCTAACGTATGCTCCACAAGGATTCTCAGTGGGCACAAAGGGTGGATCATAAGGAAATGGATATTTTACGTTGGTATACTGATGCTTGTCATAGCCATGATTTTGCCATACCGCTGGTACAGGAATTTTCTCAAAATTTGAAATATCAAAATCAGACTCATAGAATTTCTCTGTAACATCATAAATGCTATTGAAATACTCAAAGTTCCACTTACCATTTAATAGCTGGAACTGTTTAGAAGATGTTCTATCTTCAGATAATATTTCTTCTTTTGTTGGGTATGGAATATAATAGGCTCTATTATCCATCGTACCAACGTGAAGTGTTTTAGGGTCCTCAAAGAACTTTTTTACTATCATTTTAAGTCACCGTATTCCTTTACTATTTATATTTTTATTGTTGTATTATAAGTGTAAATATTTTTCTAATTCATATCCTATATTAAATTATACATATTTTGTTTTACTAATGCCATTAATAAAACATTTTAAAACCTGCACAAAATTAAACTGTTGTTGTTAAACTATATACGTAGGTCATAAAATACATATATAATTAAATGAAATAAACTTTTGTTATTAAAGTTAATGTTCAATTAGTATTATGTGCATAATAACCATTTATTTTACATAGCAATTGATATTATTTTATAGTGGTGGCTTTTGCTGTTTTTCAATTTTAATATTCTGTTTTGAGGAGTATGAATTAAAACATGATAAATATTTCGGGATATATTACAGACGCGGATGAAGACATTGTAGACAAAAAACATTTTATTGCTATTAATAGCTGCGGATGTTATAAGCTAGTGAAGCTGTCACGTTTCCAAACTAACCGTCCAAATGGCAGATCGGACTTCCAGCTTTTATATATATCAAAAGGCACCGCTCACTTTAGTATATTGGGTGAAATGCATATTGTCCCAGAAGGCTCTCTGGTTATATATCGGCCTCATCAAGCCCAGAACTATATATACAACCTTTCTGAAAATCCCGAGATTTATTGGCTTCATTTTTCAGGCACCGATATCGGGAATTTTATCGACAATCTTGGTTTCAAAAATAGCCCTTGGTACAACATTGGCGTCAAGAGCGAATATATCACTATATTTGATAAAATAATAAGAGAACTGCAAGTCAAAAGAGAGCATTTCTTTGAACTGTCGAATTTATATGCTCTAGAACTTTTTTCATTAATGTCAAGATCTATGTCAGAAGGAGGCTTAGATATACATATAATAAATGAGCAAATACAAAATGTTATTGAGCTGATGCACAAGAATTCCCAAAGCAAGCAAAGTGTACAGGAGTATGCAAAGCTCTGCAGCATTAGCACCTGCTGGTTTATACATTGCTTTAAAGCTTACACTGGTATGACCCCCCAGCAATATATTACAGATATTCGAGTAACCAAAGCCAAGGAGCTTTTATTATATTCCTCTTTCAACATTACTGAGATAGCATCAATTGTAGGTTATGACAATTCATTTTATTTTAGTAGAATATTTAAGAAAAACACCGCGTTATCCCCAAGAGAATATAAGAATAAGCGGTAGTTTTTCAATAGCCAAGCTACATATCTCCGAAGCACCTGAACCCAATTTGTGGATCACAAGAATCTTCTCCCGTGTACTCGGATAAAAACCCTGCTGCACATTTTCTTTTACATGAAATAGTGACGTTGATTTCTTCACCGGGAAAAATAGTGAAAAAGTTATTATCAGCTGTTATCCAGTATGCATCTGTAGCTTCATACGCACGAACATGTAGCGCAGCTGCCCAGCCTGTATTTTTCACAGAATAACTTAGTTTGATAGTATTGGTGGATCCCACGCTGCATTCGCACTTATTACCTTCCTCTAATGTTGTAATCTCAAGTTTTGCACCTTTGAGATTACGTGCAGAGCTATACATCAATTCACTTCTTGTTGAGAAAGCATACATATTTTCTGGTCTTAAGACTCCATCAACTATTGTTCTAAGTCTGACAAAGAATAGCTCCTGATAGCTTTTTGTCACTTCAAAGCTTATATTACCCAGGTCTACTAATTCATGTTCTCTTGCCCCAGTGTCAAATTTCTTCTCTAGTAAAAGTTCTCCATTTATACTGTATACTAGTACAGCTACAGAGGCTTTAGATAAAACTGAGTTGCATGCTAGATATACTCCTGCCTCAAAAGTGTCGCCAATTCCGTAATCAAGTTTTTTGTAATCGAGTGAAGCTGCTACAGGTTCATAGGCATTTTTTACCCAGTAGTATGCCATTTTAGCCTCTCCATAATAGTCCATTACACACGTACAAGACGTATTCGGCCATGGTTCATTAAACTGCCATATAATACTTCCACTGTTATTGAATTGCCTCCTGCGGTTGGCCTCAACTATAAATCTTAAGCCCTCTGCCTGAATCCACTGGCTGCAGTCAGAAAATTCAGATATGCCCAAAATTTCGCCAAAAAAGTTCCTGTCTCGTTCGAGTGTATCCCACCATTCACCATGGTGGCGCCACACAAGGCTTTCCATCATTGATACAGGCTTTAAATACTGCTCACTTAAAAACTTGCTCAGACTTTTTACACAGCTGACTCCATCTACACCAAACTCACTGTGAAAGAGGCTGTCTGATCCACTATAAAGCTTATAATGCTCAGGATTACCCTGATATGTCCACTGCCCATGTACATCATGACTAACGCCCTTATCTTTAGTGATAAACTCTGAAGGTCCTGATGCTGAAGTCGGTAAAAACAGTCTCTGCGAGTCCATTTTTCCAACTAATTCTTTCAACATTGCAATATTTTCATCCTCATAGTTTGAAGGCTTATCCCATTCACTCATAAGCTCGTTACCGCCACTCCACACTGTGAGTGATACATGATTGCGCTTTTCCTTGAGAGCGGTTTTTGCAGTTTTCTTTAACAGTTCAAGAAATTCAGGCCTCTTAGAAGGGATATTGTCAATTCCTGAGCTTGACTGAATAAATTCCTGCCATATGAGAATGCCATTTTTGTCGCATAGTTCATAAAAGATTTCCTTTTCAATTATACCCCCACCCCATACACGTACAAGGTTGGCATTTGTATGTTTCATCGCCTCAATTATTTGTTCGTAATGACCCTCGTTTACATTACCGTACATATGATCAAGAGGAACCATATTAAAGCCCCTTACGTATATTTTCTCTCCGTTAATTACGAAAGTATATGGTAGAGAATCTTCAGGGCTTTTGTCATTCCTTGAATATTCAAGCTTTCTGATACCTGTCTTGTAATTTTGTGAATCTAATACATCGTCATTGCCAATAAGTATTATTTCTATTGAATACAAAGGCTGATCGCCATATCCGTTAGGATACCACAGTCTGGCATCTCCAATTTCTAAAATAATTTGCTGATTTCCCAATATTGCTTGAACTTCCTTTTGTGCAGCAATACTTCCATCAGATGTACGACATATAGTTTTTAATTTCATACTATTAATTTCACTAGAAATATTGTGGCTAATTACCTCAATATCAGCTTTTATAAGTCCAGATTTCTCTTTTACATCTACATCTGTCGTAAGATAAACATCTCCTAAAGAGCTGCTTTTATGCACCTTCAAAAGCACGTCATTCCATATACCTATATTAACCATTCGTGTAGAAAAATCCCATTTATAGTTAAAACGACTTTTCTGTGTAGTAGTAAGAGAAGTTTTTCCTATCTGACTCATTTCCTGCGGCACATTTTTAAAGAGAACAATTATTTGATTGTTCTCACGTACTAATTCAGTAATATCAAAGGTTACAAGTTCATACATACCTTCATGCTCACCAAGAAATTCATCATTAAGATAAATCATTGCACTATAATCCAAGCCCTTGAATATAAGTTCAATTTTCTGTCCTGTAATGTCAGGCTTATTAAAACATGTTTTGTATGCCCACCAGCGATTTTCCACCCATTCACATTTTATACTATTTATATCCTTATGTGGCTGTTCTATGAGGCCTGCCCTGTAAAGGTCGTAATGCACACCTCCCGGTATAGTTGCAGGAATCCACTGCGTAACTCCCATCGCTTCAATACCTTTACCAATTTCCTTATTATTTAGGGGAACCCACGGCCAATAACCTTTAAGGGTCCATTGATTTTGATTTAAGTAAATATTCATTTTACACCTCTAGATTTAAGTCATTCCATTTTATTTTCAAGCCTTTTTATTTCTTGTGTAATTTTATCCAAATCAAGAGGATATTGTCCATATTCCTTTGCTGTATCTACCATAGTAAATATATTTTCAAAAGGTGTATCTCTACCACACTGATCTCCGGTTGAAAGAACAAATCCTCCATTTACTCCTGCTGACTTAATCGCTTTCAGGCTTTCAAGCTTAACAAGCTCAGTACTGCCATATAACATCACATTGGTTGTATGTAAATTCCCCATAAGTGCAAGCTTGTTCCCATATCTTTCCTTACATACTCCCAAGTCACAATCACCCATCGGCGCAATTTCCAAAGGATTTATATAATCAAGATCAGTTTCTTCTGCGCATACCTTCACTATATATTCTTCTTTTCCACAAGAGTGTATACCTGAAATAACTCCTGCTTCTTTGCACAGCCTTGTTATTTTCTTAATTCCAGGCAAAGATAGCTCTCTCCATATATCAGGAGACTGAAGTGTGATTGAGCCGCTGCCACCAGTCAATATACAATCCACGCCGTTATCAATTGCTATTTCCAGCATATCGATACATTGTTTTTCATGCATTTCCTGAAGCTCTTTGAACAATTCCGGATAATCATAATATGCATACGTTACAGCTTCAAGACTCCCTTGAAAAAAGTCTACATAGTTTTGAAGTCCTGGAGGCATTATGCAAACACACATTATTCCCTGCTCTCCCAGCTCTTTTTTCTGATGCTGAAAAAGCGTACTATCACAACCTGTAACTCTTGAATAAAAGTGTTTGAATTTCTTGAAGTCACCTTCAAAATCCTTTATCATTTTTTCTATATGAGTAGGTGGATTGCCTTTTGGATTAACTGTTATCTGTCTAAGGTCTCCATCAGGTGTATGAAACACCTCCTCTACCTTACATTTTTCATCATCTAGTTCCAAAATTTTTCTAGTTATAGTTATAGGTGATTGCTTTTTAAAATTCATCTCACCATATATAAACCATCCATCCATGTTAAAGAACTTAACAGCCTCAAGGTATGCCTTCCACAGAGGTGGTTTATTATTTTCATATACTTCCCAAAAGGGCTTGCCAACTAAACGGCAGGGTATCATGTTTGATATATCAGGAGCCACAGGAATCCTGTCAGGCTGGCCGTTTCGCATCGCTATCATCATTCTTTCTCTAGACGTCATAACTTCCATAATTTTTGTCCTCCTTATTAGTTTGGCAACTCAACTTTTGTACATTAATTGTTTTGGTAAAAAGAGTCATTCCTAATAGCTAAAGCCGCGTAGGAATGACTCTTTATAGTGAAATAGTTCTATTTTACTGTTACACCTATCGGTTTAATATCTTCCGTATTAAAGCTGCTGCATGGATTTAATAGTTCTATTTTCCTGCTTTCACCCGGTAAAAGATCAAAATATTCATCGGAAAGGTGAAGCTGATCATCCAAACCAAAATGTACTGCATGGGCGAAGGTGTCAGATGATACTGTAAAGCTTATTATGCCAGCCTTTTCACCTATATCGCATATTTTTATATCTGCCTTTTCTACATTTAAGTTTCTGAAATCGTCTGACCTTAATGTTGCAGGTGTGATACAACAATGCTCCGGTTTGACAAAGCATATACCATCCTTCATGTTATAGTTACCCTTTTCAAATTCATAAATAATGCCTCTTGAATGCGGCGGAAGCTCTATTCGAGTTGTTTTGGTCCGTCTTTGGCTACCATTAAAGGTTACATAACCGTACTCCATGTCAAAATCCACAGCTCTTCCTGTTTCATTAATCCCCATAACCTTAATGGTGCCATTATCTTCACGCAATATGAGCTTCAAAGGATCAAATGCTCTTTTTACATAATAATATGAAGGCTTTCTTGTGAGATAGTAATCAATAATTGTCCAGCCTACTTCTCCCCAACAGTCATCATACATCCAGAAAAGACTTCCCCAGCAGTCGTCCTTGAACTTCATAGCCTCAAGAGAATACTGGTACATGAGTCCCTGGCAAAGCCCCGCATAAAGAAGGTAGCTGTCAAGTTCCATATTATCACTGTCCACATAGTGCTTGGCTATTCCCGCTACAACTGTATCTTTCTCGAAAGTATTGTTATGTTGCTTCCATATATCTGCATCTCTGTCTATTGCCTGTCCTCCATGGTATTTAACGATAGTAGACTTGGCACAGGGACCTATATAACCATATTCTGAAACAAACTTAGATTGTACCCTGTCATATTCCTCCGGAGTAATTCTCTTACTCATATCAGGGTTCATCGTGCAATCGTACCAATGATGTCTGTCTCCAATTTCATTGCTGTTAGGCTCTTCACCACCGTAAGGTGAACCATTCCAATACGGAATATTAGGGCAGTTCTTTTCAACTAGTGCCGGTGCAATTTTGTTGTAGCAGATTGCTCCCCCAAAGAATTCAGCCTTCTTTTCTCCTATCCACCAATCACAGAAGCCCCAGTTATTTTCATTGCTTCCTGACCATAAAGCTATACATGGATTATTTCGAAGCCTTCTAGTCTGATAATCCATTTCACGCTCTGCTTCCTTTTGGAACCATTCCTGGTTGTCGGGATACATAGCGCATGCGAACATGAAATCCTGCCATACAAGTATTCCATATTCATCACATTTCTCATAAAAAGCATTCGTTTCATACAAACCGCCTCCCCATACTCTCAGCATGGTAAAGTTTGCATCCTTAGCTTCCTTGATCAATCTGTCATACTTCTCATCAGTTACTCTGCCATATATGGAATCTGCAGGTATCCAGTTTCCTCCCTTAGAGAAGGTTTTAACTCCATTTACCTCAATAGCAAATAATCTTTCATTATCACTTAGTTTATCCATATTGAGCTTTAAGGTTCTTATTCCGTATTTAAAACACGGGTATTCAGTAGCTGCATCACTTGAAGTTGCAGTTACCTTTACAGTATACAGGCTCTGTTCTCCCATACCATTAGGCCACCACAGCTTTGGAGCCTCAATCTCTGCCGAAATTGCAACATAATTAATTCCCGATCTTATATGTACTTCTTTAGTGACTGTCTTAACACTTACTCCATTATATGCGAATTCAACAGCTACACTGCCTTCAAAACTTTTATATACATGCAGGTTTTCCAACTCTACCTTGATATCAAGCGCTGCAAAATCATCTGAAACAGTATTGGTTACAATATGCACACCCCTGACTGCAAGCTTTTTGTAAGCATTCAAGTATACATCCTTCATTATACCGCAGGTTGCAATTCTAGGACCCCAATCCCAGCCATAAGCGTATTGAGGTTTTCTTATATTTGCACGTCTCTTATCTCCCCTGGATCCACGTTTGTCATCAGTCTCTGTGGAAACACATTTTCTAATAGCCGCAATATCATTTTCGCTCACGTGCTCAAGCCCTGAGGTTACTCTTACAAGAAGAACATTATCACCAGACTTTAGTATTTTTTTAATGTCCATTGAGAATGGATAAAAAGCACTCTTATGATGCCCAAGCTGGAAACCATTAAGAAAAACATCAGCTTCACAGTCCAAAGACTCAAGTACTATTTCTATTACATCATTTTCCAGAATACAACGCTCTACTGCTATGATCTTTTTAAACCACCACGATTTCTGTTCCATCCATTCACAATCATAGCTATTAAGAGCTTCAACGGGTTCCTTGATTATTCCTAGCTCTATTAGGGGGACATGAACATCACAGGGTACATTACATTCCATCCAACCTTCTGTTTTTTCAAGAACTGCAGGCAGCATTTCAGGCCCCCAGCTTAAGTTTTCATAGGTTAAATTCCAACCCTTATTTAAATCTATTCTATTCATATCAAGTACCATTAGCCTTTCTGGCTCACAAAAATTTAATGAATTAAGCACGCACTTACCGTGAGCCGGATAAGGCGTAAAATGGTACTTTGCACATCGCCATTTCGCACGCTTTTTGTGCGAAAATATTGGCGGTGCATAAATTCCGCCGGAGGCAGATTAGTTTGAAAGTGTTTTTTCTTTCAAACTATTCTCCTTTATCCTTTTACTGCGCCGGCAGTTAATCCCGAAATTATTTGATCCTGTAAAACTGAATATACTATTATACTAGGTATTATAGTAATCATTATAGCCGCAAGAAGGTCTGCATACCTCGTAGAGAAATTACCCTGAAATCTAGATATACCCAGCTGCAACGTCTTATCACCCTCTTGGCTTATAAATATAAGACCTGCAAAAAAGTCATTCCATACTCCTAGGAAATTAAATATAATAACAGTTGCAATAACTGGCTTTAATAGAGGTACAATAATTAAAAAGAATGCTTTTATAAGACCACAGCCTTCAATAACTGCAGATTCTTCCAACTCTATAGGTAAAGATTGTATAAATCCGGATACAATAAAAATTGTTGTAGGTATTGCAAAAGCTACAAAAATACCAATCAAAGTTATTTTTGGGTCTCTAAAGCCAAGTTTGTTAAGCCCAATATAAAGCGGAACGACTTCTGAATGCATCGGCACCATAAGACCTAATAATATAAAAGCAAATGTAGCACCTTTTAACTTCCACTTCATTCTAGTAAGTCCATATGCTGCCATGCAAGAAATAACAACACATATAGCAACACTTACAGTTGCATAATATACGCTATTAAGGAAGTACACCTGTACATTAAACTTAGTCCATACATCATAATAAATTTTGAAATTCCATACAGTAGGTAAAGCAAATGGTGTAGAAAATATTTCATTATTTGATTTAAGAGACGACATTAAAACAAATAATAATGGATATATAATTGCTATACTGTAAATACAGAGAAACATATACTTAATTATTTTAATTATAGGTTGCCTTCCTGTTAAGACCCTATTCATCATGCCACCTCCAATTATTCAACATCTTTACTTGTAAACATCCGATTAATTAAGACTGTACTACCTATACATAGAACCATCAGCACTGTAGCAATTGCACTACCATATCCGAACTTCATCTGTGCAAAGGTTTTCGTGTACATATGAGATGCCAATACTTCACTTGCATGATTAGGTCCGCCGAAGGTCATAATGTATACCATATCAAACGCTTTCAAGGAGCTGGTTACTATTAGTACAGCGCTTATTTTTATAACCGGTAATAATAATGGGAAGATAATATTCCAGGTCAGCTTCCACTCATTACACCCATCTATTTTTGCTGCTTCTATAAGCTCTACTGGAATGTTTGTAATTCCCGCCATAAAAATAACCATATGGTATCCAATCCATTGCCATGCAAGAGTGAATACCACAGCCAGAAGTGCCGTCTTTTCATTACCTAGCCATGACAAATCAGTATTTATTCCAATTAATGCTAGCAAGCGGTTCAAAAGTCCAACTTCAGGATGATATACAAAATAGAACATCAAGGAAACTGCAACACCTGAAAATGTAACTGGTAGAAAGATAACATTCCTGAAAAATGTTTTTCCTTTCATACCACGACTTAATATATTTGCAAGTAAAAATGCCATAGGCATCTGCAAAATAGCAGAAGTTACTACAAATATAAGAGTGTTTTTAACAGCTATCCAGAAAACATAGTCAGTAGCAAAAAGGAACTTAAAATTATCTAATCCTACAAATTTCATTTCACCAATCATGTCCCATTTAACAAGACTTAATAAAACGGATACCACAGCAGGGGCAGGAATAAATATTAAAAAGATTATAAATGCTGGTAATACTAATATAAGGATGGTCTTTCTATCTCTCAACATTCTATCCATAAATTTTCCACCTGATCATTTTGATTTTTTTATCATAAATATTTCCCTTATTTCAATAAATAAAGGGTTGATTCCCAACCCTTTATTTACTGTAAGCTTTTTGTTTCTAATACTTATTATTGATTCCACTCTGCATTTGCTGCGCTGTTGAGCTTTTCAAGAGTTTTCTTAATATCTGCTCCACCAAAAATAGCTTGTGTTGCAAGATTTAATTCTTTTCCTATATTGTTTCCAAGCATAACATCCCAAATAAGTACTGGTGTTTTGGATGCTGAAAGACTTTTAGCAACAAATGCTGCTGCAGGATGAAGTTTACTTTCGTCAAATTTAATGTCTTTTGCTGCAATTATAAACCCATTTTCGGCAAGTTCTTTCTGTCTATCCTGTCTAAACATGAATGACATGAATTTAGCGGAAGCATCTTTTTGCTTAGTATCGGCACCTATTGAATAAGCACCATTTGGAAGCATAAGCCATGCATCGTCAGTTCCTTTTCCATCAGGCATATCAACCCAGTTGAATACACCTAGGTCAGCACCAAGAGCGGTTACATAATCTGGCATAGCCCATGAACCATTGTAATCCATAGCAGCTTTTCCCTGTTTAAACATTGTTGTTCCTTCGGCACCGTCAAGGCTGTTGAAGTTGTTTGTGAAAGCACCTGCTTTAACTAATTGAGCTAAGTATTCAGCTGATTTGGTATATGGATCAGTATTAAATACTGCCTGTTTGTCAAAAGCAGTTTTTTTGTATTCTTCAGCACCATTTATTCTGTTGAATATACCCATGAATATAACTGTTCCAATCCATGGATCCTTATTTGCAAGTGCAAAAGGCGTTATTTTGTTCTCTTTAAGTACCTTTACACAGTTTAATAATTCATCCCAAGTCTTAGGAGCTTCAAGATTAAATTTTTTAAACAATGCTTTATTGTAGTATACAAACTCACCAGCTAATTCTGTTGGTAATGCATAAACCTTACCATCAAATGTTGTAGTGTCGAGATTAGCTGGGTTTATTACAGCTTTTAAATCAGCATTACTATCAATTATATCATTCAATGGAAGAAGACGATTTGCTTTTACAAAAGGCTCCAGTCTTCCTGCAACCCAGGTCATAAAGTAATCAGGAGCATTATTAGCTGCCAATTCTGTAGAAATTTTGTTTAAATACTGGTCTCCATTTGGAGTATTTGTGAATTCAATTTTTATATTAGGATTTTCTTTCTGGAATAGTTCAATATTACCAAGCTTCCATTTAGTCATAAAGCTTGTAGCATCGGCATCGTTAACTGTATCCCAATATCTCAACGTAACTTGCTCTGCTGGTTTTACTGTTTGCTCTGCTGATTTTTCAGTCTGTACGGTTGACGCATCAGTCTTTGTGTCTGTAGCCGTTTTGCTTCCACAACCAACAGCTAGAAAAGAAAAACTTAGTGTTAAACACAGTAAAGTACATAAAACTTTTTTCATGTCTTTTCCCCCTGAATTATCTGAATTTTGTTTAAATTCAACAACTATCTGCGCAGAATAGATTGTTATGTTAGTAAATTTAACATAAAAAACCCTCATATACAATGAAGATAAGTTACTCCTATGTGTAAAATATTCACCTAATTTATAATGGAACAAGAACGCTAGACAAGATTCTGTGAAAATATGATACTATTTACACGGAAACTGCTGTTTATATTCTGTAGGTGTAACTCCAGTCATTTTTTTGAACACTTTACTGAAATATCTTGAGTCCTTTATCCCCACCTTTTCGGCTATTTCAAAGGTTTTGAGCTCTGTCTCCCTCATAAGTTTCTTCGCATTGTCTATTCTGATTCCAAGCAAAATATCAGAAAAATTACTTCCTGTCTCTTTTTTAATAAGTCTGCATACGTATTTGGGATTCATAAAAACTATTTTTCCAAGTTCATCAAGTGTAATATCTTTAAAATAATTATGCTGCAAGTAATCAATAATCTTATTTATAACGGTTTCACTCATTTTTTTATTCTTTGCTTCTATGAGTGAAGTTACCTTCATAATAATGCTACTTAAATGGTTTTTCACATCATTAATAGTTTTACAGTAGGTAATTTCTTCGTAATACAATCCCTGAATCACCTTTTGTGGATCTTCATTTATATCAGATAGAAATCTTTGAAGCAGCACTATCAGTTCAAAAGCTATATTTCTTATGTAAAAGTGGTTTTTATGACGCAACTCTTTAATTTCTATAACCAATGCTCCAAGCTTCTCTATTGCACCTTCACAATTCCCTGCCCTAACATACTCCATGATTGAGGTTATCATAGTACCAGTATAATTTGCAGAAATCACCTGCTTATCTTCTATTTTTAAATCAGAATACTCCACTATACAATTGTTACCCAAATAAAAATTTTGCCTTAAGGCCTGTACTGACTGTTCATAACAGCTCGACATGTTTTCTAGTCCCGAGGCTTCTTTGCTTATTCCAAAAGATACTGAAACACCCACAACAGCAGCTATTCTTTTCTGAATATACTCAGTTAGATCCATAGCATTAATACATTTAACAAACATAAAAAACAAATTTGTATCTTTTTCTATATGGTATCCAAAGCCGTACTGATTCAAGGCAACTTCACATATATCCCTGATCATCAGTTTCATAACCTGTCTTTGCTCTTCCTCATATTCATTCATCAGTTCATCATAGCTGTCAATCTCTCCTGCTATAATATAAAAGTCTTGTGAGTCAATGTTTAGAAATTTCTGCTTCTTATTAATTTCAGCAGTAGAAAAGCGTTTTCCACTAACAAGCTCTAGCAAAAACTTTTCTCTTAAAATCGGAATATTCTCAGAAACTATTTTCTGCATTTCTACAAACTTCTGCTGTATGACCTCATTATTCTCTATTTCTTTAACTACTCTTGCCACAGCTTCTAAAATCTTGTCAGGATCTGTAGGTTTTAATAAAAAATCCTTAACGCCTAATTTAATGGCATTTTGTGCATAATCAAACTCACTGTATCCTGTAATAAATATAACCTTAATCCCTGAGAACAACTTATTAATGTTCATGCACAGCTCAAGGCCATCCATCCCATCCATTTTTATATCTGAAATGACAATATCAGGTGAGAATTGTTCAATCAGCTCAAGGGCCTCATAACCATCTTTGGCACCCGCAACCACTTCGCAGCCTACCTTTGCCCAGTCAACAGCTTCCATAAGAGAATTTCTAGTAATCCATTCATCTTCAGCAATTAAGATTTTATACATATTAGCCTCCAATAGGAATCCATATATCAAACTGAGTACCTTCATTCAGAACACTTTTTATTTGCAGTCCAAACTCATTACCATATATCAGTTTTATTCTTTGGTTTACATTACTAACACCTATACCTACATGATTTGGTACAGAAGAAATATTCTCATTTTTAAGCATACTTTCAATCTGTGCATTGTCGATGCCCTTACCATTATCAATAATCTGCAACCTCACCCGGTCTCCTACTATATTGCCCGTTATTATTATCTTTCCCTCTCTTCTAACACCATTAAAAGCATGCACAATAGCATTTTCAATAATTGGTTGTAACGTAAGTTTTGGAAGGCAGAAATCCAATATGTCATCTTCAACTTCATAAAATACTGTAAATTTATCTTTATACCTGTATTTCTGAATCAAGCAATACATTTTTAAGTACTCTAACTCTTTCTCTACTGTAACAATCTCTTCACTATGAGAAGTAATATATCTCATCATATCTGACAGGGCTTTTACTATTTCTACGATTTCAGGCACATCTCTTGTCCGAGCCATCCAGTTTACTATTTCTAGCGTATTGTATAAAAAATGAGGACTAATCTGTGACTGAAGAGCTTTTAGCTCCTGTCTGCTGAACCTGGATTTTTGCTCAACTGCCTCATCTACTAAATCATTTATACGAACAACCATTCGATTAAACTCTCTTGAAAGGTAAGCTACTTCATCCTT
>DATCID010000178.1:0-47105 GCA_036507975.1 Ruminiclostridium sp. | reverse complement strand
CCTACCAGCTCTCCGTCCTACGCTTAAACCTAAGGTCACCCTTTCGGTTCCAAGGAATGGATAGCGGTGGGCGGCTCACCCTTTCCGCACAGGATTTCCACCTGCTATATCTTAGGCGCTTTCTTGGCGCTCCACCATTCATTATTCACTATTCACTAAAGCTTTCAGGTTTTAGCCTTTAACTAAAGCTTTCAGGTTTTAACTAAGCTTTTCAGGTTTTATATGTAACTTGTCTTAAATGCCTTCAGCCTAAGTTGCTTTATTGCCTCACCTATATCAGGTGTATTGTATATGGCTGAACCTGCAACAACAATGTTTGCACCAGCCTTTGTAACTACATCGATATTTGTTGCATCAATCCCACCATCTACTTCAATATCTATATCAAGCGCATTGCCGATTATCATATTATTTAATGCTATTATTTTTTGTGTAGAAACCTTTATGTATGATTGCCCACCAAATCCTGGATTTACAGTCATTAGCAGAACCATGTCTAAATCCTGCAAAACAAAGTCCAGTACATTTAGTGGAGTTGCAGGATTGAGAGCAATCCCGACTTTTTTTCCGCAGCTCTTTATTATTTGAATAGTTCGATTTAAGTGCATACATACTTCAGCATGAACAGTGATAATATCTGCGCCTGCCTCAGCAAATTTTTCAATATATTCATCTGGATTTGAAACCATTAGATGCACATCAAAGGGTATTTTTGTGGCTTTTCTTATACACTTAACAACTCCTGGCCCCATAGTGATGTTTGGAACAAAATGTCCATCCATAACATCAATATGAATTAAATCAGCTCCATTTTCATCAACTTTTTTAATTTCATCGCCAAGGCAAGAGAAGTCGGCGGATAAAATAGAAGGTGCAATTTTAATCATTTTATCACTCTCCTTGATTCCTTTTTTTTAGTTTTGTATTGTGGTAGATCTTTTAACATCTGATAAAGCTGAATATATCTTTGAAACCTGTTTCCATCTATCTCACCACGATCTACTGCCTCTCTTATGGGACATTCTGGTTCTAATATATGGCTACAGGAGGTGAATCTGCAAGTATTTAAATATTTTCTGAACTCTGGATAATAGTTTTCAAGTTCATCATATTTAACGTCTGCAAGCTCAAACGAGCTAAATCCAGGGGTATCAGCAATATATCCACCATATTTAAACTCTAGTATTTCAGCATGTCTAGTCGTGTGTTTTCCACGCTCTATTTTAAGGCTTAAGCTTCCAGTTTCCATTACCCATGAATCCATTATATGATTCAGTATAGTTGATTTTCCAACTCCTGATTGTCCTGCAAATACACTTATATGATTTTTTAGTTCCTCTTTTAAAAGATCATACCCTATGTTCTTGACAGAGCTTATTTCAATACAGTTATACCCCGCCACGGAATAGATATCTCTAATACTATTAGCAACATTATCCTCTAAATCAATTTTATTTATATAAATAATTGCTCTTATCTTTTTCACTTCTGCTGTAATAAGAAGCTTGTCCAATAGCATAAAATCAGTACTTGGTGCTTTTGCAGCAACCACAATTATCAGCTGGTCTATGTTTGCTATAGCAGGCCGCACCAATTCAGACGAACGTGGAAGTATCTGATCAATTGAGCCTAATTTTTCTTTATCATCAAGTATGCTAAACCCAACCTTATCACCAGGGAGAGGGGTAATTGAATCCTTTCTGAATATCCCCCTAGGTTTACATTCATATACAACATTATTATTTTCATCTTTTACATAATAGAAACCACCAATTCCTTTTAGTATTAAACCAATCGGCAAAATACTACCTCCTCAAATAACTTCAATTAGTTTTTATGGAATAACAGTATCAGTACTTGTAGCAGGTACAGTAGAATCAGCTGGGGTAGTACTCCCCGCTGGTACAGTACTTGTAGCTGCCCCCGTATCTGTTGGTGGTGCTACTTCCTGTGGTGTAAGCCAAATAGTAACAGAATCCCCTTCAACAACATCTGAGAAAGCACTCGGCAGTTGCTTATTCACTATACCCTTCGTTGTTCCAACAGGCAGAATGTTCCCAAGTACAAGTTTGGAATCAGATAGTAATTTTTGAACTTCATTCTCATTCTTACCCACTAGATTTGGCACCTTAACGGTCTTCATTTCAGTTCCCTTACTCACATATATCACTACTTCAGAGCCTACCGTTACTTTCTGTCCACCCGCCGGCTCAGTCCTTATTACATAATCCGCAGGTATATCTGAATTAAATTCTCTTACCAGTGGCTTCACTATCAGCAAAGCTGATTCTAATTCATTTTGTGCTTCTCTATATTCTCGTTCGTTAACATCAGGGACAGTAACCATTTTTGGACCGCTGCTAACCGTCAGCTCTAATGCTGTATATTTTCCATCCTTGTAATTCTCTCCAGCTGGGATATTCTGTTCAATAATGATACCTTCAGGATTAGTATCATCTTCTACCATTATTGGAGTAATTACAAACCCTTTAGGTTCTAGCTCTTTCTTTACATCAACAAATTTTTGACCTACGTAATTTCCTATTAGATAAGTAGTATCATTGTTATCTTTCGCAAATAGACTAAATGTTATAAATATGGCAATTGCAATTATTAGAATACTTGTAATGCCTGCCAGCCAATATGTTGCGGTATTTTTCTTTTTCTGCTTGTCCATTTCTTCTTGATTATTTTTAGCAGCATTGCTTCTCGCAGAATTGGCTATATTTGAAGGATTTACAGCTTTCATTCTAATAGTAGATTGATTTTTTATTATCTCCTGCCCTACAAAGCCGCCCTGTGGTTGAACTAAAACTTTATTAAGGTCATTTAACATTGCTGTGGCAGATTGATATCTAAGCTTTTGCTCCTTTTGGATTGCCTTCATAATTATCTCATTTACTCCATAAGGCAAGCTTACAACATGCTTATTTGGCTCAACAGGAATCTCTTGTATATGCTTTAAAGCGACAGCTACCGGTGTGTCACCATCAAAAGGTACCCTGCCAGTAACCATTTCGTACATGGCAATTCCAAGTGAATACAAATCCGACTTTTCATCTATGAAACCGCCCCTTGCTTGTTCAGGAGAAAAATAGTGTACTGAACCTATCGTATTTCCAACCATAGTAATTGTTGAAGATGTGACTGCCCTTGCAATACCAAAATCAGTTACCTTGGCAATGCCCTCTTTAGTCAATAAAATATTATGAGGTTTAATATCCCTATGCACGATATTATTTTTATGAGCATGCTCAATAGCAGAACAAATCTGTATCGTGATTTTAATAGCATCCTGCCAATTTAAAGAGCCATGCTTATCTATATACTCTTTTAATGTCATTCCATCTACATACTCCATTACGATATAATGAATATCATCTTGATGACCGACATCATAAATAGAAACGACATTTGGATGAGATAGACTAGCAACTGATTGTGCTTCAACTCTAAAGCGCTTAACAAATTCATCATCGTTTGTAAATTCTGATCGGAGTATCTTTATAGCTACAAATCTGTTTAAAAGAGTACATTTAGCTTTATATACGACAGCCATTCCGCCGCCACCAATTTTTTCTAATAATAAATATCTATTCCCGAGCATTAGTCCTTCCATATTTCACCTCAATCTATATTCTACCAATTATCACGGTTATGTTATCTTCTCCACCTTTATTATTTGCATTTTGAATTAAAGTATCACATGCAACCTGTAGATCTTGTGTATTGGTGATTATATCCAGAATTTCCTCTTCTGTTAACATATTTGTTAATCCATCAGTACAAAGAAGTATCACATCATTTTCTAAAATATCTAATTCATATGTATCTACTTCTAAATCAAGCTCATATCCAACAGCACGAGTTATCATATTCTTTTTGGGATGATTAACAGCCTCATCCTTAGTTATAGTTCCATTTTTCACAAGCTCTTCAATAAATGAATGATCCGAGGTTACCTTTTGTATCGAGTTTTCTCTGACAAGGTATACCCTACTATCTCCAACGTGTCCAATAAAAAGCTTCCTATTTTTGAGCACAGCAATTATAAGTGTTGTTCCCATACCTTGAGTGGATTCATCATGTAGCGAAAACTGGTATACCTCATCATTAACGCTAGAAATGATATCCTTTAACAACCCTAAAATATCCTCTGTTTCCCAGCTTGCTTTAAGCAAGTGGTTACAAACTGAATCAACTGCTTGTTTACTGGCAACCTCTCCACATTTATGTCCACCCATTCCATCAGCAATAACAAAACAGGTTGGAACATTTGGATATCCAGCCAAAACATTGCAGTTATCCTCATTTAATTGTCGCTTTAATCCTACATCTGTCTTAACTCCATACTTCAAACTAATCACTCCTGAACAAAACATTGAAATTCAAAAAAATTAATTAACATCGCTCTCTAGCCTATTCCTTCTGAGTTGACCACAAGCTGCGTTAATATCACTACCAAGTTCTCTTCTAACAGTAGTCTCAATTCCTCTTGATTCCATAATGTTCTTAAAATTATCTATATAAATTCGTGAGCTTTTTTTATAGCCATTGCCCTGAACGGAATTTACTGGTATAAGATTTACATGACACAGCATTCCCTTTAATAATCCTGATAACTCTTTGGCATCCTGCTCCGAATCGTTTTCTCCTGAAATCATTGCATATTCAAACGTAATCCTTCTTTTTGTACTCTCAGTATATATCTTACATGCTGAAATTAATTTGTCAATACAAAATGACTTGTTTATAGGCATCATTGCTGAGCGTTTGTCATCTCTAGTACTATGCAAGGATACTGATAGAGTTATTGGAATATTTTCTTTTGCAAGCTGCAAAATCTTTGGTACAATACCACAGGTAGAGAGAGAAATGTTTCTTAAGCCTATCATTAAGCCATCTGCATGATTTATAATTCTCAGAAATTTAATTACGTTATCGTAATTATCCAGTGGCTCACCTATCCCCATTAAAACAACGTGCCCTATTCGGTTGCCCGAATCCTCTTGCATAGTCATTACCTGATCCATCATTTCACTTGCTGCTAAATTTCTAGAAAAATCTGCTCCTGTTGAAGCACAAAATTTGCAGCCCATTCTGCAGCCGGCTTGTGAAGAAATGCATGCTGTAAAACCATACTTATACTCCATCAACACACTCTCAATTAAATTCCCATCCTCAAGTTCAAACAAGTACTTGGCTGTGGAATCCAGCTCAGATTGCAGCTTGTTAACAAGCTTAATTCTGCTAATTTTGCATACCTGAGCCAGTTCTATCCTAAACTGTTTAGATAAGTTCGTCATGTCATCAATAGACTGAATTCCGCTGTTTACCCATTTAAAAATCTGTTTTGCTCTAAACTTTTGCTGCCCCATATCCGAAAGCATCTGCTCTAAGTCTTCCAAAGTCATATCCATCAAATTAATCATTTAATATACCTATATACTTTATCTCAAAATTATTCTAAATCTCTCTAACTATTTTACATATAAAAAAGCCATCTGTCTGATTTATATTTGGATATAATTGAATATATCCTTCCCTTGAACTACTTATTTTAAGATTCTCAGGCAATAATTCCTCAAATCCGATTAATTTAAACTGATTATTTTCCGAAAGAAATGCCATTATATTATCCAAATTTTCTTCTGGTTGTATCGAGCAGGTACTGTATACCAAGCAACCTCCAACCTTTATATACTGTGCAGCATTAAAGAGTATTTTCCTTTGCAAGCCAATTATTTCATCTAGCTCGTTTAGGTTCTTTGAGTATTTGATATCCGGCTTTTTCCTTATTATCCCTAAGCCAGAACATGGTGCATCCACCAAGACCTTATCTGCTTTGCCAAGCATTTTTTCATCTAAAAGACAAGCATCGAAAATTTCTGTTTTTATATTATCTATACCCAATCTAGCAGCTGCATTTTCCATCAGCTTCAACTTATGAGGATAAACATCGCGTGCTACTATTGTCCCCTTATTGTCCATGAGCTGTGCCATATGAGTTGTTTTTCCGCCAGGAGCGCTGCATACGTCAATAACTAGTTCTCCCTCTTTAGGGTCAAGCACTCTGCTAGCTAACATTGAGCTTTCATCTTGAACTTGAAAAAGCCCGTTTTTAAACGCCTCTAACCTTGTAATAGACGATGGGTTTTCTAATACAACTGCTTCTTCTAGATATTTTCCATTTTTTGCTTTAACACCTTCTTTATGTAGTACCTCTATTAGCTCATCCCTCACTGTTTTAAGTGTGTTTACTCTAATAGTGAAGTCAGGTACTTCATTATTACTTTTTAAAAGAGCCTCTGTAAAATCAACTCCGAAAAGTGAAATCCATCTATCAACCATCCATTTAGGATGTGAATATATTACACTGAAGCTCTCAGCTACATTGGCTTTGTCAGGATAAGGAATGTTGTCAATATTCTTTGCAACATTTCGTAAAACAGCATTTACAAAGCGACTTGAAGCCTGATGTCCATACCTCTTAGCCAAATCAACACTAGTATTGCAAGCTGCTGACACTGGTATTTTATCAGTATGCAGCAATTGATAGATCCCTACCCTTAATATATTTTTAATCCAAGGCGATAGTTTTTTCAATTTTACACTTGAATACTTTTCAATTATATAGTCAATTTGCAATAACCACTTCTCAGTTCCATATACCAGATCAGTAATAAAAGCTCTATCTATCTCCCTTAGGTTTCCACTTTCAAGATGCTTATTAACAGAGATATTTGAATAAGCATTATTTTCATTAATATCATATAAAATCTTTAAAGCTGTCTCTCTAGCCATGTCTATTGCCATATTTTTCTCCAATGTTAGTCTCCGTGAGCCGCATAGCAGTCACTAAAAGTTAATTTCTGTTTCTTCGTTGTCCTGCAAGTAAAAGCAATCTCAAGAAGCTTGCAACTGCAACCAAAGCAGACGCAACGTATGTCATTGCTGCAGCGTTCAATACTTTTTTTGCAGACCGCAATTCATCCTTCATAAGTATCCCTGTACTTTCCAAGCATGCTATAGCCCTCTTGCTAGCATTAATCTCCACAGGGAGAGTAATTAAGTAAAATAGTATTGCACCTGCAAACAAGAGTAAGCCTATATTAATTATTACAGGCCAACCAAGGAATAGCCCCAATATGGCAATATATGGTCCTGCAGCAGAGCCAAACCCAGCTACTGGAACTAATGTGCTTCTGAGTACCAAGGGTAAATAATTTACACTGTGCTGTATTGCGTGTCCGGTTTCGTGGGCTGCAACACCGATTGCTGCCACCGATGTGCTCGCATAGGTAGAATCCGACAAACGGAGCACCTTCGTCCTTGGGTCATAGTGGTCAGTCAATTCCCCAGCAACCTGCATGACCTGCACATCATTTATTCCGTTTGACTTGAGAAGGAATCTTGCAACCTCTGCTCCAGTCATGTTTTTTGAGTTTCCTACGCTTTTATATTTATTAAACGTACCTTTTACACGTATTTGTGCTATTAGTGAAATAATTAATGCTGGGACAACTAAAATAAAATAATATTGATCCATATAAAAATATCCGATAAATCTCGCCTCCCTGTCAAAAAGTTAATTGCTCAACTCTTTTAATTATTGCCTCAATATCTACATCCGTATTAAAGCAAGGCCCATTTGGTTGCTTGTTTGTAACTCCTATTACTGGAATGCCCCATACGTCTGAGATTCCACTCATTAAGTCCCTATCGCATGCAACCGATACTATAAGCTTTGGCTTATTTTTCTTAATTATATTTCTTGCGATAGTTCCCCCTGTTACAATAAACAAACTAATGTTTTTTTGCTCTGCATAGTCCAGTATTGCTCCAATTTTGCACTTGCCGCATCTCTTACACACTTTTGAATTATTAGTGACCTTTAGCCCACATTCACTGTTTTGAAGGCAGTGTGGCAACAACAGCATAATATCCTGTGGCTTATACTTCTTAATATCAGATTCAACTACAATATTATTTAACTCAATATAAAAATATCTAATGCCTTTTTTCAATTTACTGTTCGCCTTTGCAAGAACTACTGCTATAGGCAGCATTACCCTCAAACCCAATTTAGTAAGTGCTAGAAATAATCCACTGGCCTTTTTTGACTTATAAGTATAAATAATAGCTATACACATTAGTACTAGTATTAAAATGCAAATATAAATCGCGATAATAAACGCAATCAATATAGCATTGTACATATTTATCGAAGCATAAGCATATGCCACACTAAATACTATTAATAACGCAATAAATGCTGTAAAAATAACAATTGCAATCCGGATAAACACTTTTATATTACTTTCCAAGCTTTTCACCTACATCTATCTGATGTCCTCTGATATAATCACCAACGCTCATTCTTTTGGAGGAATCAAACTGAATTTCTTTTACTAATATGCCTCCATCAGAACACTTAACCAAAATTCCATCTATGCTTACCAGAGTGATTTCTCCTGCTTCTTGATTTGTTTCTTTATACGTAACTAGGCTTGTCCGCCAAATTCTCATCCTATTTCCATTCAAAAATGTATACGCACCAGGCCAAGGATCTGTTCCTCTAACCAGATTGTGTATTTGCTGTGCAGTTTTGCTCCAGTCAATAAGTCCAAGCTCCTTTGATATAATAGGCGCATATGAAGACAAAGCGTCGTCCTGTGGCGTTCTCTCAAGCGACTCTTTTTTTAACTGTGTCAAAGTGTTCTTCAATACCTCTGCACCAAGTATAGCCATTTTATCATGAAGCTCACCTTCTGTAATGTCAGGAGCTATATCCAGTTCACTTTTGAGTAGTGTGTCACCAGTATCCAAGCCAACATCAGTAAACATCGTTGTGATACCAGTAGTTTTTTCTCCATTTATTACTGCCCAATGTATTGGAGCAGCACCTCTATATGCTGGTAAGAGTGAACCATGCACATTAATGCAGCCCAGAGCTGGAACAGCTAGCAAATCCTTTGAAAGAATTTTTCCGTAAGCAGCCGTAACAAGCAGATCAGGACTAATTGACCTAATTTGCTCTACAAATTCCGATGTCTTTATCTTGTTGGGCTGCAGCACATTAATGCCATATTTTAAAGCAAACTCCTTTACAGGAGGTTCCGACATTTTGTTGCCTCTTCCTTTTGGTTTATCGGGTTGAGTAACAACTGCTGCTACCTCATATCCTTCTTTAATCAACATTTCAAGGCTTGGCACTGCAAACTCTGGTGTCCCAAAAAAAACTATCTTCAAATAACTTCACTCTCCTACATTCATCTAATGTATTTTAATGGTTCAAAACAACACTATTTTTGCATATCCTCAATTTCCTTCTTTGTATACATTTTGTGGGCCTTATCCTTGTATAATATACCATCAAGGTGGTCCAGCTCATGGCAAATGGCTCTTGCAAACAGTCCTTCAGCCTCAATAGTCACCATCTCACCGTTTACATCTTTATATTTTGCTTTAACATTCATTGGTCTCTTTACTTCTCCAGAAGTTCCAGGCATGCTCAAGCAGCCTTCAATTCCATCCTGCTCACCTCTTTGTTCAAGTATCACAGGGTTAATCATCTCAAATAACCCATCTCCAACATCAATAACAACTATACGCTTTAGTATACCAATTTGAGGTGCAGCCAAACCAACTCCATCTGATTTGTACATAGTATCTGCCATGTCCTCAATAAGCAAAAATATTTTCTCGTTAATTGCCTCAACTGCCCTGCTCTTCTTTCTTAGAACCTCGTCCCCATCTTTTCTAATTTCTCTATAAGCCATCGTACAACCTCCAAATTTTATATGTAAACATTACTCTAAGTCTTCTTTATTATTTCCAAATAAACCCTGTAGCTAATAAATTACCATTTGTTTTTAAATTCTATATTAGCATTACGTTTGCCAACAAGTTCTTGCAACATATTTTCTATATTATAGCATATTATATGGGTTTATATCTATGCTCATCATGATATCCTCATCCTTCACTTTTTTCCATATTCTGTCTGACATTTTGGTCAATTCATTAACTAACATATCAAGATTTTTTGCCTTGATAACCAGTCTCCAACGGTATTTATTTGCTATTTTAGGTATAGGACATCTTGCCGGTCCTAATACTTCAAAATCAGAGGTACATTTCTCCATAAGCTCTGGCTTAACGGTTTTCGCAATATCAAAAATAGCCCTGTCCTTTCGCCCACTAAAAGTAATTATTGCTATATTAGAAAACGGAGGATAGTTCAAACGCTTTCTAATTAATATTTCTTGATTATAAAAGCTAATAAAATCATGCTTGCAAGCTGCTAATATACTATATTCATCTGTGTTATAGGTTTGAATAATTACTCGTCCTTCTATATCACCTCTACCAGCCCTTCCGGCCACCTGTGTCAAAAGCTGAAAGGTTCTTTCTGACGACCTGAAATCACCTATGCTTAGCATACTGTCAGCTGCAAGAACTCCCACCAGAGTAACATTTGGAAAGTCATGTCCCTTTGCTATCATCTGAGTTCCCACCATTATATTTATGTTTTCATTTTTAAAACGGTTCAATATCTCTTCATGGGCATTTTTGTAACCTATAGTGTCAGTATCCATTCTAATTACAGAACTCTCAGGAAGCCTTTGCTTTATTTCTTCCTCTATCTTTTGAGTGCCAATACCAAAATATCTTATATTGTTGCTTTCACAGGAAGGACATTTTGTTGGATTATTTACAGTAAAGCCGCAGTAATGGCATATTAACCGGTTATTCTTTGAATGATAGGTTAGTGCAATATTACACTCAGGGCATTTCATAGTATAGCCACAATTTCGGCAAAATACAAAGGTTGAAAAGCCACGTCTATTTAAAAATAATATGCTTTGCTGCTTATTCTCACCATTTTTGTTCAGTTCGTCAAGCAGTCTTGCACTAAATGGAGTTTTATTACCATTTTCCAGCTCTAACCGCATGTCTACTAGCTCCACACTTGGAAGTTTAGCTGTTTTGGGTCTATTTTTCATTTCTATAAGCTCAATTTCTTTTTCTACAGCTCTATAATATGTATCTACCGAAGGTGTAGCCGAACCATATACAAGAAGCGCTCTATTGATTTCACATCTTTTTTGAGCCACCTCTTTTGCATTGTATCTTGGCATAGACTCTGACTTGTATGAGCCTTCATGCTCCTCATCAATCACAATCAAGCCCAAATTGTCTATTGGCGCAAATATAGCTGAACGTGCACCAACCACAACATCAACCTTTCCCCCGCTTATCAGCTTCCATTGGTCAAATCTCTCTCCTAGTGAAAGCTTGCTGTGCATAACAGCTACTCTTTTGCCAAATCGTGATACAAATCTTTCAACCATTTGTGGCGTTAATGCTATTTCGGGCACAAGCAAAATGGCTTTTTTACCTATATCAAAGCAATGTGAAATAAGCTGTAGATACACCTCCGTCTTTCCGCTTCCTGTTATCCCATGTATTAGACTTTCCTTATAAGTATTGCTGTCTAGCTGTTGTTTTAAAAGCATCAAGGCATTAGCCTGCTCCTCCGTTGGAAGAAGATGCTCCGTCTTTTCATAGTGTTTATCCTTTAATGGATCTCTTTGAATCTCCATATCTTTATAGCATATGTATCCATACTTGCTCAACGTGTCCAGTACAGAAGCTGACACTCCTGCAAACCTCTGGATATCAGCAACTGAAACCATTTCATTATCTAGCAGAATCTCCAACACCCTGACATGTTGAATTCTTTTTATTGCGTTATTTTCAAGCTCTTCAATAATTTCTTCATTTGGTCTTGCAAGGCAAACAGCCTTTACTGTTTTTGCATTGATCTTTTGTTCGTAGCATTCCTCAATACTTATTGTTCCAGACTCACATAGCTCCTGTATGTAAGCTTTAAAGCCCTTTATCTCACACATGCCTCGCAGTTCATCATACTCGCATTCTCCACCAGCACAAGCAAGATTATCAACTATTTTATTCATATTGCTTTTTTTAAAGACTCTTATATTTTCAGTTGATAAAAGCTTTACATTTTTCACAGCCTTAACGCTGATTCCTGGGGGTAGCATACATTTGATTGCATCGGAATAGGTACAGATATACTGCCTCTTCATCCATTCTAAAAGTCGTATATTATCTTCTTTTAATAGTGGATATGGCTCTAGCACTTGTTTTATTGCTTTAAATTCAATAGCCTTCGCAAGGTTATTTTTAGGATTCATTTCTAAAACAAAGCCTTCTTTTACTATGCTCCCATTTCCAAAGGGAACTAAAACTCTACATCCAACACAAATCTGACCTAATAGGTCTTCTGGAACAGCATATGTATATCTTTTATCAAATGCTCTTGTGGTATTGCTAAGAACAATTGATGCAGTCGTTATTATCATCTCGTTAAGCCCCATAAAAAGTTTTTTCAATAATTTAATCTTTCCTATTATATCAGATATGCAATTTACTAATCAAATCAATAAAAAACAATTTAGGAATAACTATGGAATAACTAGATATTTGCTATTATATTTAGCCTCTTTATAGCACTTACAAGAAATGTACTGCAATAGCCTACAAAGCAGCCCATAATAATTCCAGAAATCAGCAGCACTGGCAAATAAGTTGCAACTGATAAATCATTCATTATTAGGCAGGCTACCGCTATCTGTGCTATATTATGCACTATTGAACCTATTATACTGATTCCCACCAAACTAAACCATTTCTGCACACTCTTTAGCAATATCCACATAATTATCGCACTCAATATGCCTCCACATATGCTGAACATAAATATTACAGGCCCCCCCATAAATAGAGAGGATAATATGCATCTTATCAAAATTATTATCATTGCATCTGAAAGACTAAAGAAAATTAATACGATTATTGTAATTATGTTTGCCAATCCCAACTTTATACCTGGTATGCCTATTGGAATTGGGATCCAAGATTCGATTATAGAGAGCACTAGCGCTTGAGCAGCCAGTACAGCTAAAATAACTATTTTCTTTATTTCAGAAGCATTTTTTATATAAATATTCACCTGACCACCCCATCCAAATCAGTTTTATTCTTTTGCTGAATTTTAATTATTGTTCTGTTTGGAAGACAAACAGCCAAATCTCCAGATTTACTTAACCAACCAGCTTTCACACATATTTTATCATGACAGGTTGAGTCCAAAAAACATATTCTATTGTACTCTGCAACTATTGTCACAGAATACTGCCCTGATATTTTTATAATCTCTCGCTCTTCGATCTTTGATAAATCAATTGTTTTTATTATTACATCATCTTTCTTAACTATTGCAATAATTTCATCTTTGTTGCTCTTGCTACTCAGATTATTCCAGCTAGTTAAACTATTAAAGCTGCTATCATTTCTTAATGCAAGTCCTGCCATAACACAAAAAACTACCACCACCAATAGTATTACGTCACCTTTTTTCAACATAAGTAAACTCCCCACTTTCATAATGCCTCAAATATGTGAGCAAAGTATAATAAAATAATTTTTCCCTATAAACGCAAATTTTATAACTAGTCTAGGAATTAATTTCAAAGGTTAATGTAAGCATTGGTGTATGATGTGTAGGCATAGAAGTAGCCTTGAATGATAATATTTTGAAATGAAAACACCTCACTTCACGTTATGTGAAATGAGGTGTGGCTATTATAATATTTAATTAATGCATTTTATTCTGCTGGAGAGCTTTCATAGTCTTCATCAGCTTCTTTATTCTGAGTCTCTTCACATATTTCCATCTTGGAAACTGATACCTCATAAGCTGTTTTTGAAATAGCTTCACCGGATTCTAGCTTTTTTTGGTACTCTCTGCTTTGGATTCTTCCCCAAATTTTTATATTATCTCCTATAGCTAGGTTTTGTGAATATCTCGCATTTCTGCCCCAAGCTATGCAAGGGATATAATCTGATTTGTTGTATGGTCTATTTACTGCAACAAGAATATCGGTAATTTCTCTACCAAATGGTGTCATTCTATATATTGGATTCTTGCATATATATCCATTCAAATAAATTTGATTTGGATTTTTTATTCTTTTATCTTCGTCAGCAAAGATGACTTCTCGTGCAAAAACTGTAAGGACAAGCTTATTAGACTCACTCTTATAGCTATTATAAGATCTAAACTGACCCTCTATCTCCAATGGCACTCCTACTTTAAGTTTACTCTTTGGCACAAGACGTTCTGAAAATGTAACAGATATTTTATCGTTACTGTCGCTTAATCTAGGGACAGCTAAATAAAATGAATAAAAGCCCTCGCCATATACCTCGTGACTATATTCAACCTCTGATACTACTTTCCCAGAAATGGTCACCACATTGTTTTCTATCACATTTCCGACCATTTTCCCCCCCACTCCTCTCTTTTGCTGTTGTGTCTCTCTTTTTATTTATCTTATGTAATAGTATTCTAATAGAATACGATTTAGAATATTTTCCCAACTTATTTTTAGCTATACATCAGAATGAAGGTGCAACGTATCAATTCCAAATTAATACAATCTTTTTATATTATATTACATAATTGTTGAAATGAATATCTTTTATTCTACAAAATAAGTACTAATAATAAACCTTACTTTTCTGCTAATTTTTTCAGATCCTCTACTATAATAATTAGGTTGTCTCTTTCCTCTTTCGCTACTTGCAATTCTTCTTTTATTAATAATAATTCTTCCATTACAACGTCATGAGTTTCTTTTATCATCTTTTCAGTTCTTTCACCACTTCTCAGAGCAACATATCCTAATACTGGAAGAGCAACACCTTGGAAGAATACGGTTACTCCATATTGTACCCATCCTATTCCCGTTGGTTGCTGAAAAAACAATGGAATAATTACAAGCAAGGCAATCAGATAAAAACATTCCATCGTTGATAGGTACTTTGCTAATTTGCCGCCTAACCCATCGGTTATTTTTACATAAAAATCTTTAATGTTTTTCAACATAATACATTTCCTCCCAAAACTTTAGCTTATTATTATTCTAGCATATGCTCACTCACTTCCGTTAATATTTACATAAAATATGAATTCTTTACTCAAAATAACAGGTAGGAATAGAAAATACTGAAGAACTATTTTCATTTAAATTTATTTATACTTGGTTTTACTTTATAAATAAACTTGAGTAAACCTATTGATTATATATAGTATGTGATCTATAATTATAATAGTTAAATGATAATCATTATCAATATTAATATTAATATTAATATTTTAACAGGAGGTTTCTATGATATCAAGTTTTTTACTAGCCTTCAGAGAAAGTTTTGAAGCCGCTTTAGTTATAGGTATAATACTCGCATACCTGATTCAGTCAGGAAGAAAAGATTTATCTAAGTTTGTTTACTCTGGTGCAATACTCGGTTTTATCGTCAGTGTTGTTGGTGGATTTATCGGCTTTAGAGAAGCAACGTCACTGGGTAATGAATCCAAGGAAATTTTTGAAGGAGTTATGATGCTTGTAGCTTCTGGATTAATAGCATACTTTATAGTATGGATGGGAAACCAAGCAAGTAATATCTCATCAGGTATAAAAAACAAGGTGAAAAGTAATACAAATGTAATTGGCCTTTTTGTACTGGCATTTCTATCAGTATTTCGGGAAGGCATGGAACTTGTAATTTTTACATTGACGAAGATAAATGATAAGGCTTCTGACATAGCTCTTGGAAGTACTTTGGGAATTGTCTTGGCAGTAATTCTGACTTATATAATTTTCAAATCCAGTATTAAGTTCAATTTAAAGCTAATATTTAAAGTTTTAGGATTGATATTAATTTATATCGGTGCTGAAATGTTTAGTGAGGGTATCCTCAAATTCGTAAAACTCGATGAAATTTTTGAAGTAATATTTATGGCCATATTTATCATTCCATCGCTTTACTTTTTCTTAAAAAATGATATTCAAAAGTTTCTAAAAAAAAGCAACTAACACTAAGGTCTGATTTCGATATTCAATTGGAGTCAGACTTTTCATTGCAATTTCCATTATTTAAGCTGAATCTCTACCTCTTTACCAAGACTCTTTGCTACCTTTTTTATCATTTCTGCGTTTTGGCATAAGAAAAAGCCAACCGGTTAAGAGTTGTTCTTAGCTGATTCAATAAATTTCAATGCAGATATAGCCATTTGGTGTAAGCGGTAAATGTCTTGTCACCTTGACAATTAGTCACCGTTTACGTATATAACTACGCAATATATAAAAATTGTTCATTATCATACAATGCAGATTTCATAATTCTTAAGGCTGCAGATGCCACAGTCCAATCACCATTATCTTTATTTAAGACTTCATACTCTCCGATTCTCAAATAAACTTCCCCATGTGAACACAAGTCGGACCTTATTTTGTGAACGATTATAGCCACTGGATAAATGCTGTTTTATCTTGTCTGTTATATCCTGCTCTCTCATAAAACTTAAGAGTTGTCTCCTAAATAGTCTTCTATCAACCCATTAACCCTATCATATGAGTCAATTTTTATGTATCATTTATAAATCAGTTTTTAATTTTCTTGCCACCCTTTGCATACATCGATCCATTCCAAGCTGTTCGAGTATTTTTCTAATTCAACTGGCGTTAACTCAATTGCACTATTACTACTACCACACGCCGGAAAGACTGTGTTAAATCGTCTTAAAGAAATATCCAAATATACTCTGACATTGTCATTTATACCAAAAGGACATACACCACCAATTGCATGTCCAACAAATTCTATTACCTCGTCTGGGGCAAGCATCTTAGCTTTTGTCTTAAACAATCCTTTAAATTTTGTATTATCAATTTTTGTATCGCCTGCAGCAACAATTAATACACAACTGTCGTCAACCTCAAATGCTAACGTCTTTGCAATTCGTTTTGGTTCGCAATGCAACGCCTGTGCAGCCAACTCAACAGTTGCACTTGACACATCAAACTCCTGAATCTTCTCATCCATGCTCCATTGCTTTAAATATTCTCTGACTTTATCTATTGCCATTTTACATTCTCCTAATAAATCCCATATTATACAAACAATCTTTGTTAAACATTAATCTACTATAGCCCCACAAATAATAAAGATTGTGGACTATAAAGATTTACCCTATTTCAAAATTTATGTGATAGTTTATTATTCTTTTCGGAAATCAGGCAAATGTCCCATTTCACGCAATGTACTGATATATCCTTGAAAACGTGGATTACGCTTTTCAATATCATCCTCAGTTACACCTCTAAAAACTATCAGTTGATTAATTAGACTATTTTCACCACCATTAGATTGGCAATGTTCCGTAGTCTCTTCAAAAAAGAAACAAATATCCTGTACTTCAACTTGCTTGAGGTTGGAATCAGTATGTTTCATCAATTTTCGTGCTGATAGGTACGCCTGTTCAAAATAAACCTCATTACGTTTAGTATGGGGCAAATAGTATCCTCGCATATTAAGTCCAAAATGTTCAGGAGAAGAATTCATTGCTTCCTCACGCATCTCATTTTCTTCTTTGTGCCATATTTCTATTTCTTCGTCTGTCATATCAAATGAAAACTCTGATGGCTGATGCTCTAGTTTATCTTTGCAATGGTTCATAATAACATTGAGTTGGAAAAATTTCATACGTCTGTCATTTGGGGTAAGAGGCAAAGCCTCACAATGCTGCAAAAAATACTGCTCTGTTTCTTTAAATGTATGAGCACAGGCATTTACCAATTTAGCGCAGTCCTCCACCCACTGTTGGAATTTTCCTTCGAGTTTATCATCTGAAACTTTTACTATTTTCCCAATAGAAGTTGACTCATTATTGTTTTTAATAGTGACACTGCCATCTTTATTTCGTTCAACTGACATTATTGTTTCTCCAATTCTCTAAGAAGCATAGAAAAGTCCATCTTTGTATTCAAGATTAAACATGCTTTATACGCTCCTTCTAATCCCTATATTTTTAACTAAATCTATAGTAACTTTTCCATTTTTGGTACTATAGATAAATTGGTCTTCTTTTCTCTTTAAAAATTCTTTCATTGCTTCTTTGCCATCTTTATAAGAATCAATAATAGCAATGTCATCAATAAATTCTTTATCACCTACAATGTGAGAATTAACAATTTCGAACTTGACAAATTGTTCTGGGTACATTTTTCTTACTTCTTCCCAAGTCACAAAGAATCACCCCTCTTACTTAAATTGATAGCTTTATTATATCAAAATTATTAGTTAATCTCTATACCTTTTAAGCGAATTTACCTTTCATCACTCTTGATAATGAAAATATATTCACACTCATTAAGTCCAACTGTATGTGGTATATTTATGTTGCTCAAAGAGACAGTTATCTCTGGATAATAACTAACAACATTTGTATCAAAAAATCAATGATTGCAGAAAGAAGGATTATATAATCTTTACTTCGCAATATCTGACATTATACGAATAAAAGCTTCCCAATATCTGCAACTGTATCAACAATAAAATTCGCACCCGCTTTCTCAAGTTCGCTTCTATCGCCGTATCCGAACAAAACACCAATTGAATTAATTCCTACCGCTTTTGCACCGATAATATCATGCTCCCTGTCGCCAATCATTATTGCCTTTGATAAATCAATAATGTTGCAACTTTCAAGCGCATACTTAATAACTTCATCTTTTTTTACTCTTGTTCCATCAAGATTACTACCAGCAATATAAGTGAAATATTTTGCAATATCAAAATGCTCCAATATTTGTTTTGCAAACACTTCGGGTTTAGATGTTGCAACAATGAGTGTCTTACTGTTGCCTTTTAATATTTTAAGCAAATCTTCAAATCCATCATAAATGAAATTTTCAAATATGCCCTTATCTCTATAATACTCACGATAGTATTCAACAGCCGTTTTTGCTTCCTCTTTTGAAAATCCGTAATAATTTTCAAAAGAATCCAGCAAAGGAGGTCCGATAAATTTATAAAGTTCCCTTCTGTTGCTGACTTCAATACCGTATCTTTTGAGAGCATACATAACAGAATTTGTTATGCCTATTCCAGGGTCGGACAGAGTACCATCGAGGTCAAACAATATGTATTCATAGCTCATAAATAATTTCTCCTTATGTGCAAAATCTCTTTTGGTTCTGGTATTGGTCTTCCTAATAACTTGGCAGTTTCAATCCATTCTTGAATAACAGTTTCAATATATGAAAGAACTTCCTAATATGATGACTATATCATATAACGGTTTACTTTCACAATGATGTGACACTTCGACACGAGCGGGTTTAACTTGAGCCATAGCTACAGTCAATGGAGATTATAGCTACTAATGGCAATAAAAAGGGGCTGCTACAAAACCAACTTTATCAGTTAGTTTTGCAACAGCCCCTTTAAGATCTCTTTCATGAAAAAATGGTTTTACTACATAGCCTTCATTACAAATAAATTTGGATCAAGCATACCAACAATCATAGCTACGTGCGCTACTACGAGGAAAATACCAACAAATATAGCATGGAGCTTTAGTTTGCCAATTTCATTTCTTTTTCTTCCAATCGCACCTATTTCAAGTAAAAGCATTCCCATGAAGGGAATTACACCTGCAAGATAGAAACCAACGGCTATGACATCCGTAGGTCCTCTCCATCCGCCTGTCGAGGTAAGAGGTATAACTGCCTTTGCAAAAAGATAGATAAAAATTCCAAGAAAATAGAGACCTGCAAAAATACCTGTTGCTTTACTTACTTTCTTTGCTGCCCCAGTAAGATTTCTAGTGAAAAGAATAATCAATTCAGTAATAGCAAGAGTCTCTGCACAAATAACAGGGACTGCCATAAATATAAGTAGATGCCATGGTTGAGAAGTTGCAAGTAATTCCATGTAATGAGTCATAGTATTCATAGGTTAAAATCCTCCTTAAAATGTTGTTTTGTCTGTATTTGACAACGCCATTTTACCAGATAGTTGTGAAGATATTATGAAGATTGAATTGGATATTAATAATGCAAAAAACAGGCAAGTTGTCAGCTCGCCTGTTTTGGTAATATTACAATAAATTCAGTTCCTTTATTGAGATCACTCTTCACAGTGACACTCCCTTTGTGGGCTTCCACAATTGCCTTAACAATTGCAAGACCTATGCCCGTTCCTCCCGTCATTCTGTTCCTTGATTTATCTGCCCTGTAAAATCTTTCAAAAATGTGAGGCAGGTCTTTCGGAGGTATGCCCATGCCTGTATCCTTCACACTAATTTCAGTTTTATTGGCTAAGTTTTTGACACCAATTTCCACAGAACCGCCTTCGAGGGTATACTTTAAAGCATTTGACACAAGGTTTACAACCACCTGGCTTATCTTGTCCTTGTCTGCTATAATCTTCTCTTCTTTTCCATCGAAGCTGATTTCAATTCTTTTGTTAGCAAAATCAGTTTCAAAATTGTTCACGATATGTTGTATAATCTCAGATATATCAAAAGTCGTTTTATTTAAAATTAGATTTTCACCTTCATATCTAGCTAGCCTCTCTAAATCTCCTACCATTCTATTAATGCGAAGGATTTCTTCGTGACAGCTTGTAAGCCGCTCCTTATCTGGCTCCCAGATACCGTCAATCATTGCTTCTAAATGACTTTGGAGGGTAGCAAGTGGTGTACGCAATTCATGTGCTACATCTGCAGAGAGCCGCTTTCTGAGATTTTCCTGCCCCTCCAGGTTTTCCGCAAGGTCATTAAATGTAGATGTGAGCTGTTCAATTTCTTTAGTGTTTGATGCTTCTAAAATTCGATCACCAAAGTAGCCTTTAGATATTTGCTTTGCAGAAGTAATAACCCTTGATATAGGCATGCTTAAGCGCTTTGCCATGAAATTTCCTAGAAGAAGTGCAAACAATAGTGCAAGCACACCTACAGCAACCAGCAGCTTATTTAAGGTATTTATAAAGTCAAGGTCATTATCAGTATAATAATATGGTCCATAGTAGCCGATATCAATGCTTCCTACTTGCTTAAGATTACGGGTTACAGGATAGTTGGTCTCTACATATCCCCCCTTAAAACCGTGATAACGACTGGACATGTTTTGAGCCATATGGTCTAGCATGGTACTACACATTCCATTATTGTGGACAGTGGCATCCCAAATCATTTGATCAGAGGCATCCTTTACCTTTACAATAATCCCCTGAGCCAAAGCAGAAACACCGATGCTTTCAATATCTGCACCCTCCCAGCCCTTGCCATTTTCTTTGTACCGCTGACTAATCAAGTCCACAGTTTCCTTATTTCTTTGTTCTTGCTGCTGAATCACATAGCTCTGAAATTGCTTTTCCAATAAGAAATTTGTCAAAAAGCTCACTGCTGCAACTAAAAACAACGCAACAAGTACGTAGGAAAAAGATAGCTTAGTTCTTAGGCTGTATTTCATTTTACCCACCACCAAATCTATAACCAATAAGGAAACTTGTCATAAAATCACCTCTCAATTTTATTAACCTCCGCAGCAGCCACCGACTGCGGCAGAACCACTCTGAGCGCCAGATCCGTCTGGCTGACTCAAATCACTACTAGATACCTTGGTAATATCATCTACCACCGTTATATTACTCCTTATCATGCCCATCCAACAGCTATATGGAATGTTTCCAGCTTCATCTGGTGTGAATTCAATAATATTATCTCCTGCCTGCAATTTCTTATCAATATTATATTTAGGAACATCCAAGGTTCCATTGCAGCCATTAATATCCTGTGCGGTTGCTTTCATATTCCACCTTACAGGAATACCTTTTTGGACTATAATTGGTGAATATCTACCTGAATCCAAATTAGTTGTAACATTCTGGATATCGCCTTCAATCTTAGCTATACTGCTTGAAGTAGAAGAAGGAGCAGAAGCATACACCAAATTAATTCCTGACAAACCCAAACCCCTATTAAGCATAATAACACCCAATATCATAACAAGCACTGCACTGATTTTCATCATTTTACGAGTAAATTTACCACTGAGGAAGGAGCTTACAGCCCCAAACCCAAACATCAAAGGCACAGTTCCCAAACTAAAGAACAACATGGATGAGGCTCCTGCCAGGAAACTGCCTGTCCCTAATGCGTAAATCTGCATAGCCTGCAATGGACCACACGGCATTAGCCCATTAAGTAATCCCACATAAAAAGGTTCGTGTTTTCCATTGTTATTGTGGACTTTGTTGCCGAAGATTTTAGGCATCCTGGGATTAAACTTTCTAAGCCATGGGAAAATATTAAGCATATTCAATCCCATGATAACCATAAATAACCCCGATAAGATTGCTACAATACCTTTGGCTGTACCCGAAAAGGTTACGGCAGAACCTAAAGCTCCTGCTATACCACCAATGATTGTATAGGATATAACCCTTCCTGTGTTATACATCAAGCTTGGTTTCAGCTTTGTCATCTTACTTGTTTCACTTTCTCCATACTTATATGAAACGCACTGAGAAAGATTTATACCTCCACACATAGCTATGCAGTGAAGAGATGTCAGCAAACCCACTGCAAAAAGCAATCCATAACCCATATTTTGAGTTACTTGGGGTATAAAATTAAATCCAACGGTATTCTTTATAATTACATATAGCGCAAAAAGTATAATTCCTATTCCCAGAAGCTGATTTACAGACATTTTATCACTGGGGGTCTTTTTCTGCTCTTTCAAATCAGTAGTTGCCTGTTTATCTGGTTTATTTTTGACCTTATAGTCCAGTTTTTCTATGGCATCAACAATAGTATCCAGTTCTATTAAATTAGTGTCATACGTCACATATACATTGGAACTGCTAAATATGGCTTTGACCTCAATAATACCTTCCACGTTTTTTAGCTTGTTCTCAATTCGCATCTCACAGCTAGCACATGTCATTCCGCCAACTTGTAGTACTTTACGGACTAATTTTTGTTCCATAATATCACTCCTTACTATTGTTTTTTTCCAATACTATTGTTTTTTCCAATTATTGAACATCTCTTTATTTTGTATAAGGAAATCCTTTGAAATGGTTATGTTTGAACCATCCTCAGTAAAAGTAATCTCTTTTTTACATTGCTCATTTTTTCTCCACCCTCATCAATTTATTTGATTATAACACTCCAATGTGTAGGTTTAGATATAAGCATACAATATTATTATGAAGAAAATATGTAGAAAGCAAAAATCCTCAAATAATTACAATGATGAAGGGTAAACTCTTTCTTTAATTTATGCTCTAATTTTTCAAAGGTTAGACTGCTTTAAATATTCCCAGTAGTATATTGAACAAGGAGACTAACCACCGTTACGCTTGCCCATACGATAAGGCCTAATAGCATAGGTTTCAATCCTGTTTTTCTCATTTCTTTGAAATCTGAATTAAGACCAATAGCAGCTAGTGCCACTACAATAAAAAACTTTCCGATTTCAGTAATTATCCCTGCAGCTTGCTCATTAATAACACCAACAGTATTTAAGAGAGAAGCCACTAAAAACCACACGATAAACCAGGGGAAAATCTTTCTGAAGCTGTAGTTGACTTCACCGCTCCTATTTGCTTCTCTCTTTTTTTGAATAGAGACCACTGCTGCAAATATCAGAGAGATGGGAATAATCATCGTTGTCCTTGTAAGTTTTACTATGGTGGCATATGCACCTGCCGCATTGCTAAAAGCATACCCTGCAGCTACAACAGAGGAAGTATCATTAATAGCCGTCCCTGCCCAAAGTCCAAATGCATTATCGGAAAACCCCAGTAGGTGTCCAATTGGAGGAAAAATCAGCACAGCCATGATATTGAACATAAACACAGTAGATATCGAATAAGCAATATCCTTATCCTCAGCCTCTATAATTGGCGCTATGGCAGCAATAGCCGATCCCCCGCAAATAGCTGTACCCATACCGATTAAACTTGTTAGTTTTAAAGGAATCTTCATGAGCTTTCCAAATCCATAAGCCGTAATAAAAGCTGCAGAAAGTGTAAAGATCATAACGTATAATGAAGAGAAACCTACTTTATATACCTCTGTTAAGCTTAGTCCTGCACCTAAAGCAATAATAGACCACTGAAGAATTTTTTTCGAAGAAAAGCTTAATCCTCGTTTCATTGTTTTGGATTTTCCCCAAATACTACTAATTAAAATTCCAAGTACAATTGCAAAAACAGGACCTCCAATAATAGGTGCCATTCTCCCAAGTAATGCGGCTATTATTGCTAAGGCTGTTGCAAAAAATAATCCTGGTGCTATTTCTTTAAATCCTTTCATTAAGTTACCTCCGAAAAATCAAATCATTTTTGGGTCATTATGTGCATAATAAACCTACACCTGCTTGTGCATTACGTCAATATTTAATTTTTTAAATAAAAAAAGAATGTCTACGCCTGCTTGTGCGTTGCATTCTCTTTTCTAGGTTACATTTCTATACTGTACTTATTCTATTTAAACTAAAATAGCAAAAACAATAAAAGCTACAGTAGAAATTCCCACACCAATCAAGCAATATGGCAGTTCTGATTTAATATGCTCCATCAAAGGCACTTCCGCTATAGTGGCGGATAAAACAGCAGTTTCTCCCAGTGGTGATGCATTATCCCCAAGAGAACCACCAGCCAAGACTGCACCTATAATAATTGCCAAACCAGTATTAGTAGCTACTGCTATCGGTATAGCGATGGGCATAATAAGAGCCCAGGTTCCCCATGCTGAACCCATAAAATATGATATTGCACAACCAAGTAAAAATATTGCTGCTGGAATTAAAAAATGAGGTACTCCCTTACCCATTACTGAAGTTACAAACTTTGTAAAGCCTAAATCCTGAACTATGCTTGAAAGTCCCCAGCTTAATATTAAAACTATAATTGGAGGTATCATTTCATTACCACCAGATAGAAAATGACTTTCTATTTCACTCATAGGTATCTTTTGAATAACATAAAATACCGTTGTAATTACAAGTGTAATCAGCGCAGACATAAAAATAGATTTTTCAAAATCTGCATTCATAATTGCTCCAGTAAAGCCAGCTCCTTTGCCTTTGCCAGTAAACCAGAAGAAGAAAAAGGTTGTAACTATTAATAATGTTAATGGTAAAATTAGATTTAAAGGACGAGGTGGTACTTTTTCTTCAAATTCGCATTGCTCATGTGCTTCATCACCATGTTCATGTGCGCCAGCTTCGTTACCGTCTGTATTCTGAGAAATGTTTTTGGTAAATCCAAAATTAAATATAATAGCTATAATACTTATAAGAAGCATTACTATAGCATAAAAATTATACGGTATACTTTTTATAAATAACTCATATGCTGATTCCTTTACACCGGCTTTATTTAATGAGGAATTAATTACTCCAACTATATATCCAACATACGTAGTTCCAAAGGGTATAAGGATAATCAATAGGCAAGATGTCACATTCAATACAAAGGCAAACTTCTTTTTGTTTCCGTTTGTCTTTTCAATTAGCGCTTTTCCCACTGTACCCGCTGCTATAGCATGGAAACAGCAATCTATAAAAGTAACTATACTGACAAACCACACTGCTCCCAGAGCACCTTTTTCAGTTTTTACAAACTTATCTGTTATTCCAGTGAACCCTTTAATACCTCCTGAAACTTTCATTATCTCACCGAATGCCCCAAATACAAATAAAAACAAAATAATATATACGCTTTCTTTAGTGGCTACTGAATTTACCAAATGCTCTGTAGCTAGAATAATGCCATTGATAATATTACCACCTGACAGCATAATACCACCTGCTAAAATTCCGACTATAAGCGAAGAAATGATTCTTTTTGTAAATATTGCAAGGGCAATAACAATAATAGGAATAAATATGGAAATAAATCCATAGCTCATATTAATATTCCTTTCTATAAAAGACTTAACTGAATAATTTTCCTATGCTATAGTTTATCCTTAATCTAATATATTATTTTAATGACCTCAAACAATAAACTTTCATCCTATAAATTGTATAAAATTCTATTAACTCAAGAGGATATTTATTTAGTGATTTTACTGCTCTTCGCGATTTTTATTATAAATAATGCAATTATTCCGAACACCACAATTAATACTAATGGTAAAAATATTGTTCCGAGTGGTCTACTCATAGCAATACAAACAAACATATACGAAAAAGTAGCTACCAAAACTAGTTTCAAATAGCAAATCATGCTCCTTGTACTCTGATACACAGGAATATAGTTTTCTGGTGTTACTTTAACAGGCATATTCCAAATAGCTGGAAATAAGGACACTATTGTTAGTACTGAGTATAAAGCCAAACATACAAAAGGCACAACTAATAATGTACCCTTTCCACTCCAAGCATCTGCTACACCGAATGCATTAAAATGCGATGGAACTTTTTCTGGGATTGATGGCCAATTAATTATTAAATACCCAAATAAAGACAAGAGAACTCCTGCTGTTAAAAACTCAATAATTTTTTAATTAATTGTAAATTGTATTCTTTTATCCATGCTTCCATTATGGAATATCTTGGCAATTTTGCCTATACTCATTTTATATAACTTAACATACATAGATACGTCATTTGATAAAACCATGTTCAAGTTATACCCAATAGCTTCCGTGCAAAATTGTATGCTTCAACAAGGCTACGGGTAGTAGCAATACCTTTGTATGCTATGTCAAAAGCAGTTCCGTGGTCCACAGAAGTTCTGATAACCTTAAGTCCAAGCGTCACATTAACCCCTCCCTCAAAGTCCAGCAACTTTAGAGGTATGTGTCCCTGATCATGATACATACAAACTACTGCATCATACTCCTTTTTATATGCCTTTAAAAAAACTGTATCAGGCGCAACAGGACCTTCAACATTCATGCCTTCTCCTTTGGCTTTTTCAACAGCAGGCTTAATCTCGTCTATATCTTCAAAGCCGAAGGAACCATTTTCACCGGCATGAGGATTCAAACCAGCAACAGCAATTCTAGGATTTTCAAGGAAACCTTTTAGTGCATCGTAAGTTAGCTTTATTACACTATAAATTCTGTCTTTTTTTACAGCTGCAACAGCGTCAAGCATCGAGCAATGAGTGCTGACATGAGTGACGATCATCTTTTCAGAGGCCAACATCATCGTGTAGTTTGTTTCTCCACACAGTCCTGCAATTAGCTCTGTATGCCCAGTAAAATCATCAAAGGAAAGCCGGGTGGACTCTTTATTCATGGGCAGGGTTACTATTGCAGCTATTTTACCCTCAAGAGTCAATTGGGTGGCAGCCTCAACATATTTCCATGCAGCATATCCTGACTCCTTTGATATCAATCCTATTTTAAGGTCTTTCTTTTTCAAAATCCTCATATCCAGAACATTCAAGCAACCATCCTCGTAATCCTTTATATCTGATATTCTGTTGAGCTTGACACCATACCCAAGATGATCATTACAGAATTCCATCACCTCAAAATCTCCAATAACTATATAACTATTTTCAATTTCCTTATCCCTGAAAGCTTTTAAAACAAGTTCAGGCCCCACGCCTGACGGGTCACCCATAGTTATTCCAATCAACATAATTTATTCCTCCAAAAACTCTTTAATTTCAAACAATATGTCATCTTCGCCAAATCCGCCTGCTTTTGTAACTAAAACAAGTGAGTAAAGACCGTCTTCAATCTTTGACAATACAACCCCGGGCTGAATTTCTACAATAGGAGTAACTCCTGTGCACTCAAGCCTTTTCATTAAAGCTATAGCAGTGTCTCCCCCAAAAACCACTATTGCTCTAACACAGCATTTTTCCATAACCGACTTTATAATCTCGGAGATACTATCCGCAATTATTGAAAAAATTCTATTCTTATCAATATTCATACTTTGCGCAAGCCGGTCGCAGTCCTGCACATCAGAGCTATCAGAGGCGCTTACAACTACTACAGCTCTACCCTCTTTTAACAAAGCAGCAAGTGAGCTTGTTAATCCCTGCAACTCATTTTTTCCTCTAACAGCCGACCAAAGCTTCTCTTCAGGTATAAGCTTGACTATATTAAAACCATGTTTTTTTGCATACTCTACCTGTGATATTGAAGCCTTGTTAAGGCTGCCGACAACAACCAGCAAATTCCCAGCACTCTTTTCGTATGTCACTTTCTCCTTCTTAAAGGGAATCAACTCGGCCAGAACTGAAGCAAATCCTGCACAGCCTGCTGTAACATTCATGAGTTGCTCTTTTTTCAGATATACACCCACAAGTTGCATATCATTATGGGTTTGTGAATCAAATATATAAACAGCTTTATCTTTCTTTTTCTCTATAACACAACAGTTCAGATCATCTATATTGATATTTTTCGTCGCAATGTCAACTTGTTTTTCAATGACTTCAGAAATATAACTGTATTTCATAGGTTCAAGAGGATCATCTGCAAAAGGAGTTTCATTTAAAGGCACTCCGTTTACAAGCTGCCTTCCATTGATAGTGGTTCTCCCATTAGCAGGATATGCAGGTGCAAACATCAGTACTTGAGTATCCCATGCATCCATGACAGCTTTTAGCTCACTTCCAATATTACCTCTTAAAGTTGAATCTGTTTTTTTGAAAATATATTCAACTCCTGCACTTTTGGCTTTTCCAGTAACCGAATATACTCTGCTGTAAGCTTCTTCAATAGAAACATGTCGGCTTTCAGTGTCAATAACCAGCACCTGGATATCACTGTCAACCTCCGAAATATCCAAATCCAGCCTTGTGCTAACCAGGGTTTGCACTCCTTGGGCAGTAAACTGAACTCCCGTATCAAGTGCTCCTGTAAAATCATCTGCAATTATTACTAGCTTAATCATACTAAACTTTCTCCTGAATTTTATAAACTATCTTAAAAGTAGTAATGCATCTAAAAACTTAGTAATTGACCCTTATCGTCCAGCATATACTTCATCTCTCCAATAATATCAATAGACTCCATTTTCATTACCTGCTTCAGAACCGATTCAGATACATACATTTCATCCATTTTCAATGTATTCTTTATTCGAATAATTCGAACTTTTTCAATATCTATTGGCCCGCAAGCGCGAATGGCATATTCTATCGCTTGGTGGTCAGTTTCTGCTACAATGGGCATTTTCCCACGTTCTGTAAAGGTACTAGTAACAACATTTTCATAGGTTGTCTTAAAATCTATCTTCTCATAAAAATGTCTTGTAATAAAATCAGCTAACCCCATTCCAAGTGCATTTCCATGGGAACCTTCCGAAAGTCTCATTACAACAATGTTTGTGATATTGGGAGTTAAAGGCTCCTGTTGATCCCTAATTCGAATCCTACCTGTGATATTCGAGTCAATGCCGATGCCACTTATTTCCTTTCCAAGTTCATCAACAACTAGTACATCCAATTCATCTACAGGAAGGTGAGGCATATGCCTTCGATTGTATTCCAGTAGCTTTATTTCCTCCTGTTCCATGACTTCAGGCTTAACAGCTTTTATTATGACAGTCTCATCATATTCATTTTCAACAATACCTATACCCAAGATAATATTGGAATTATTCAAAACATGCCGGGCAGCTTTGGGAATAAGCTCCTTCAATCCATAGACACCATAACGGTGAATTTCAAGTGCCATTTTATGTTTGCCTATTCCTATCACACACATTTTAAGCATTCCACTTTCGGTAGTACCATGAAAGTCAGTATGAACTTTTACCCTATTGATAATGATAGTTCCGTCAGCTTCATAGGCATTTTTGTCCATATATAGCTTATGCCCCAAATCTCCTGAAGGAAGCTCCACTACCTGCATAGAAGACAATATTTCAGCCCCGATGAATTTCTCAGTAACCCCATATCCTTCCAAAACTTGTCTTTGCCCTTCTGCCGTTGCTCCCCCATGGCTACCCATAGCAGGTATAATAAAAGGACACCCTCCAATCTCACGGATTGTGTCCACTGTAGCTTTTACAATTCTGTTTATATTTTTAACTCCCCTGCTACCCACAGCAATTGCTATCCTTGAGTTAGGCTCAATATTGATATCACAGCCCAAAATCTGTAGTCTAACTTCCTTCTCAATATCTTCAATATGAGAAGCATCAAAAGTTCGTTTGATTTTAATCAGTTTAGGAATTTTCATATATAACCCTCATTATTATTACAATATAGTAGTACTTCTAATTGAGTTTCGGTACATATCCAATAATCAACGAAAGGAAGGTATCATTTTAAGTTTAATTATAACTTATTTATTATGGCATAATCAATACTTGCCTGAAACAGATTTCTCTTACACAGAGGGCTTTCGCTGATTCCCCTAGTCCAAAACATCAAAGATTCAAGGTTAATAAACTTCCATTCTACTCGAATTTCATTAAATCTTGTGGTTAGATTATTTGTACTTTAACATATTATCATACCGCGCCATACTTATTGCCATGTTAAGTGCATGCTCATAGGCACCTGTTCTGGCGATACCCTTACCTACAATGTCAAAGGCAGTTCCATGAGCAGGTGTCGTCATAGGTGCGGGCAATCCGGCAGCCACAGTAACCGCATGGTCAAACTGATTAAGCTTTAATGCTATTTGCCCCTGGTCATGATACATTGTAACAACTGCATCAAACTCACCCTTGAAAGCCTTAATAAAAATTGTATCAGCTGGGAATACACCTAAAACATTTATTCCTTCTTGCCGACATTTTTCCGATGCAGGAATAATTATATTTACCTCTTCATCACCGCATAATCCATTTTCTCCTGCGTGAGGATTAAGCGCGGCTACGCCAATACGGGGTTCTCCAATACCTGAACGTTTGAGTGTTTGGTTAGCCAGTTTAATCGCACCCATAACAGATTTCACTGTCAGATTATTACTGATTTCCTTTACTGGAATATGGCTTGTTGTGCGTGAGGTCCATAGCTTTCCAGATACGTTCATTTCTCCTGATAATCCAGCAAATTTAAAACAGTCAGCGAAGAACTCATGTTCACTTTCATATTTAAATCCAGCCAACTTTATGGCTTCCTTGTTAAATGGAGCGTAGCAGAAACCATCGATTTTACCCAATTTATATAAGTTAATAGTAGTTATTATCATTTCGCCGACTGCTTTGCCGCAATATGCACTGGCTTTCCCTATAGTTATTTTATCTGGGTTCTGGTCTTTTTGATCTAGAACTGGAATTCCCAAGCTCCAATCTGCATTATCAATGTTGTCGATTGTGTATGTCTTAATATCTACCCCTGCGGTTTTCACCCCCATTCGGAGCACTCTCATATCTCCTATAATTACTGGGAAACAATCGGCGGTCAGTACTCCTTTTGCTGCGACCTTAGCCACTAATTCTGGTCCTATACCCGTAGCATCTCCCAGAAGTATCCCTATGACAGGCTTTTCGTTTCGTCCTTTTATATCCATCCTTTTATCACCTCTTCATTTAATTAACCCTCAATATTTTGTGTGAGCAGTTTATGATATATTAACAGTCAAGCGTAATACTGTCACCCATTACCTCAAATTCACAATTCAATACTGAATTTCCAGTAAGTTTATAGCTTCTTTCATCAGGCTGGCTACCGCCGACAAACACCTTTAACTGACCCGCTTCGAGAACACAAATGCCTTCCTCAGTAATAGACGCCATCTGTCTTGCGGTGATTAAGAAATCTACATCCTTTACCTCTCCTGTCGCCAAATGTAGAGCTTCACATCCCCACAACTGCCATATTGCGGCATCTGCCCCCGCTCCCATCCTTTTCAAATATAATTGAACGATCTCAACTGAATCATATTGCCCTATATTTTCGACCTTGGCAGTGCATTTGATACTATCACCTGTAATGATACTGCCGCTTGATAATGATAGCTCGCTATATTCAAACTTTGTATAGCTTAAACCGAAGCCAAAAGGATAGAGAGGTTCCGTTGTCATATACCTGTATGTTCTGTTTTTCATGGAGTAATCGGCAAAATCAGGTAATTCTTCATCTGATTTGTAAACCGTCACTGGTAGCTTACCAGAGGGACTGTATTCTCCCAATATCATGGAAGCCACTGCTTCGCCTCCTAACGCTCCCGGATACCATGCTTGAATAATAGCAGGAATATGCTCATCCGCCCAGGTTAAAGCCAAAGGTCCACCCGTAAGCACTACCAAAACAATTGGCTTTCCAGTTTTATAAACGGCTTCCAACAGTTTCTGCTGCTCTCCCGGCAGATCAAGATTTTGTTTATCCCCGCGGACTTCATCGCTGACGTAACCCTCTTCGCCTTCAATTCGTGCGTCATACCCAACGCACATTACAACAACATCTGCCGACTCGGCAACCGAGATTGCTTCTGCTATTCTGTCGTTAGGCTCACCGTGTCGCTCTACTCTGTCACTGTGCAAGTGGCAGCCCTGGGCGTACATAACCCTTGTATTTTTGTTGACAGTTTGAAAGAAACCCTCAATAACCGTTTTATACCGCGAGGCAGTTCCATAATAATTGCCCTGAAGAGCATCACGGCTGTCAGCATTAGGACCAATTATGGCAATTGTGTTAATTTTTTCCTTATTCAATGGTAAAATGTTATTCTCATTTTTCAAAAGGACCAATGATCTCTTTGCTACCTCAAGAGAAAATATGTTATGCTCTGCGCAATCATTCAATATATAAGGTATTTTTGTATACGAAACAAGATCAGGGTTGTCAAACATACCCAACCTCATTCTAATTGTCAACAGTCTAATTACTGCTTCGTCTATAGACTGCTCTTTAAGAAACCCCTGCTCAATTGCAATCAGGAGATTGGCAAACATACTTCCACAATTCAAGTCACAACCATTTTTTACAGCAAGAGCAACCGATTCAGGCGCATTGTTTGTTACCATATGATAGAGATGAAAATCCTGAATAGCCCAACAATCGGAGGTGACATACCCATCAAATCCCCACTCATCCCTCAATATGTCTTGTAATAAAGTTTTGCTACCACAACACGGTTCACCATTAGTACGGTTGTAGGCGCCCATTACACCTGCAACCTTTGCTTCTTTTACAAGCTCTTTAAATGCGTAGAGATACGTTTCACGCATATCCTTTGGAGAGGCAATAGCATCAAAGCTATGTCTGTCACTTTCTGGTCCGCTATGAACCGCAAAATGCTTGGCACAGGCAGCAGTCTTAAGATATTTCTCGTCATTTCCCTGTAATCCTTTTACATATGCAACACCCAACTTGCCCGTGAGATACGGATCTTCACCATACGTTTCCTGTCCGCGTCCCCATCTTGGGTCTCTGAATATATTGATAGTTGGAGACCAAAACGTAAGACCTTTATAAATTCCATGGTCATCTTTTCGCTGAAATTCATGATATTTTGCTCTACCTTCCGTTGAAATTATATCTGCCACCTTGTAAATCAATTGATCATCAAATGTCGCTGCCATGCCTATGGCCTGTGGAAACATGGTTGCAACGCCTGCCCTTGCTACTCCATGCAGTGCCTCATTCCACCAGTTATAGGACGGGATTTCGAGGTGATTTATCGATGGAGAACTAAATAGCATTTGTGATATTTTTTCATCCAATGTCATTTTGGAAACCAGATCTTTTGCACGGTCGGTAAAACTCAAATTTCCATCTTGATAAGGTAATCTTTCTTTCATAATACGGCACCTACTCCTAAATGATAATATTTATAAAATATAGATAAATCTGGTAGATTCCTTCGTCACCGAAGTTCGCCCCCATAAGAACGCAACGTGCGACTTTCACCGCATTGCGCTCAAGCGATTTCCAGCCTTGACGGCTGTTCCCGACTTCATGTCGCACTCAGCCTTTTACCGCCCCTGATATAAAGCTTTTCTGTACTTGATCGCTCAAAATAAAATAGACCAGTAATGTTGGCAGCGTTGCGATAACAAGACCGGCGCCAATAGGTCCCCAGTTGGTCGTAAACTCGCCCGCAAGCGACATAATACCAACCGTCAACGTTTTTATTTCGTCGCTGTTGATGAATGTATTGGCAAACATCAGTTCATTCCATGAATGAAGATAAGTAAATATTGCTATTGTGGACAAAGCTGGCCGCATAAGCGGTAAGATTATATAGTAAAACACTTTATAGATACTACAGCCGTCGAGACACGCCGCCTCTTCAAGTTCCCTTGGGATACTTTGCAGTAATCCGGTTGATACTAGTATTCCCATTGGTATAGCAAATACTGTGTACGGAAGGATCAACGCAAGACGTGTATCCAAAAGATTCATTTTCTGCAGGACTATGAATAAGGGGAGCAATGTTGCATGAAGCGGCACCATCATACCCAGTAAAAAAACATTTAATACAACTTTGCTTAGCTTCCATTTCATTCTTATAATTGCAAATGCAGCCATGGATATTAAAATGCTTGAAAAAACAATGGTCACAGATGTTATCAGAAGACTATTGAGAAAATAAATACCTACTTTACCACTTGTCAGTGCAGTTGAATAATTTGACCATAACCAATTGTGCGGCAAACCAAGAACATTGCCTCCAAAAATCTCATTATTATCTTTTAGAGAAAACAGTAGAAGCCAGATTAGCGGATAAAGCTGTATTATTGTATATATATACAATAATACCATGATGACTGTTTTCCCTATTGAAAAGTTTTTGAAGCTAACTAGGCTTTCCTTAACGTCTGAACGTTCTATATTTAATAATTCCTTTTGCAACGACATTCCCTCCAATCTTAAACATTTACTTTCCCGAATATTTTTTGGATAACTAAAGTGAAAGTAAAACATTCCACTATTACAAAGATTGCCATCGCGCTTCCATACCCAAAGAGTCCCTGAACAAATATTGTATTATACATCAGCGTAGTCGGCATATCTGTTGCATGCATGGGTCCGCCGTTTGTTAATACGTAAATCAGGTCAAATGACTTGAATGCGCCGATTGTTGCAAAAATAACGCAAACACGAAGCATGGGTTTTATAAGAGGAATTGAGATTTTTAGAGCGATAGTAATTTCATTTGCTCCATCAATTCGTGCGGATTCATAGATTTCATCAGGCACAGATTTAGCAGCAGCATACATCAGCAACATATGATAACCAACATATTGCCACACTATTGGGATGAAAACAGCAAGCAACGCTGTTTTGGCGTTTCCAAGCCACTGATTTGTCAGTGAATCTAACCCAATACTTCTCAATAAAATGTTGAGAAGGCCATAATCCGGATGATAAACCTTCATCCACAATTGTCCGATGACAACCGTTGAAATGATAACCGGTACAAAATACACCGTTCGAAAAAATCTTGCTCCCTTTACACCCCTTGCAAGGGTAAGCGCAATCGTAAGTGCGATTGGTAGTTGTATAAATATAGACAAGCCTGCCAAAACAAATGAGTTTTTTATTGATTTTGTAAATCCATCAGTATTACTAATTATTAATCGTTCGAAGTTTTTTAATCCAATAAAGATACCGTCACCAACGCCATTCCAGTCCAGAGTGCTATAAAAAAGCGAAAAAAATATGGGTAATATAATCAATATGCTAAATAGCAATAGTGCCGGTAATACGAAGATACAAATAGCTTTTCTATCACCTAAAAATCTATCCACGTTGCCCCCTAAACCGCATTTTATGGCGGCATTCATTATTATTTCTGCTGAGTGAGTCAGAACAGTTTAAATATCTCGGATCACCATACGACCCAGCTAATGTGTTTAAATTTATAGTGCTATCAAGACAGAATGCTTACTTTACACTATCCGGTTTTGTAAGCCTTTCCGTCTTGATAGCTTTGCTTTAAACTGTTCGGTTACTTTTTATTGATCTTACTTTGCATTTGAGTTGCAAATTCTTCAGGTGTTATCTGTTTACCAATAATCTGAGCTACCAAATCCTGATGAGCTTTAGCAGCATCAGATGGTAAGAACACGTCCCATGCAAGCACACCTTTTTTGGAAGTAGGTATAATTTCATTAATAACCGCTGCGTTTAGAGGTTCTACTGTAGACTTATCTACATCATCTACATTCCAGGCAGGTATTCCTGCTCCTGTTTTATAATATGCGGTACCCATTGCCTGAGCGATGAACTTTGTTGCATTGACAGCCTCTACTTTATACTTTGTATTAGCACTTATCATCAAGCAGTTATTAACACCACCGCTGAATTCTTCTAGGGTTCCTGCTCCACCCTCGATGATTGGAAATTTTATTGCCTTTATCTTGCCTTTTATCACTGTATTATTTTTTGCTATGGTTCCAATTACTGAGTTTAATCCGTAATACATTGGAATTTTACCCGCAAGAAATGGAACTTCTGCTTCATCTCTGGAAATTCCTAAAACTCCAGGTTCGAATGCTTTCGCATCAACAAGATCCTGCAAGTCTTTCGCGGCTCTAACAAAAGCTGGATCTGTGAAAGATGCTTTTCCACTTAGGGCATCATTACATAATTGTGCGCCACCTTCACGTACCGCTAGTTGATCATACAGCCACATGGAAGGCCATAAGTCTTTAGCTCCCACGGTCATAGGTGTAATATTTTTGGCTCTAAAAGCCTTAACAGCAGTCATTAATTCACTAAAGGTCGTAGGAACTTTTATGTTGTTTTGAGTAAACAAATCCTCATAGATATAAAAGAGACCTATCTGTGTTGTGAAAGGCAATCCATATACCTTTCCATCGTATGTAACATTGGTCAGCGCATCTGGAATTAGCTTTGCTTTTGTTGCATCATCTAAATACTCATCAAGCGAAAGCACTTTTTCTGCCTTTATAAATGGTTCAGAAAAACCCGAGGTATACGTTACAAAAATGTCTGGTTGTTCATTTGCCGCAATAGCAGTTTTAATTTTAGTCTTATATGGATCTGTTTGTGAGCTTGAAATGTTGATTGTTACATTTGGATTCTGTACATTGAATTCTTTTGCAATATTTGCTATCTCTGTCTTGTAAGGCTCGGCCGTCCATAAAGTCCAGAACTCAAGGCTTACTTTTTCATTACTGGCACTGCTTACCACTGCTGAAGGGGAAGACGAGGATTGCGTAGTCGTAGATGACGAACCACATGCTGATAATCCGACTACCAATGTCGTCGCAAGGATAATGCTAACTAACTTTTTTGCATTCATTGATGTTACCTCCTAAAAATTTTGTTTTTTCTTCTGCTAATTATTATGATAACTGAATAAAATAATTAATTGAACTAATTATCTTTACTAGAATCTTTGATTTTTTGACAATAACTTTTGTATATAATAGCTATATATCGTCTTCTATCTCAATGAAATTAGCTAGATAATAATTTATCTTGCCGATGTTTCTATGTATCTGAGACTTTACACCATAACTCTGGAGATACCGCTGCAAAGAAAAAACTTGAAGTAGAGGGACTATTTGTTCAACTTTTATGAAATTAACATAACGTAGTTAATTGCACTTATATCTTAAAAACGGTTGATTGAAAAAGTAAAATCAACATTATGGATTTCAGAGCGATAAATCCAAAAGATAGCTTTGATATTCTCCATGTGTACGCCAATTACCTAACATTTAAAACACCTCTAAATTTAGTAGTATGGTAAGCAATAACCATCCATTTCAATTTTTGGGGTGCAATGAAAATGTCAAGTGCTTTTGGAAAAAAAGTTTAAATATTTGGTGATCTTCTGGGGGTGAAACAAAAAGAGCAGCTCCTGAAAGCCGCTAATACCAATAGATATGAGTTTTCGAAATAACTAAGTAACGAAATGGGGGTGGATTTTAGTTTTTCAATTAAATATATCTAAAAACCGGACTAAACTGGACCTGAATATATAATTTACCTTGCATAAATGTGTAAATTTATATATTATATACTTTTAAACGGTTTCAAAACCGAAGCATTATTTGCTTTCATCCAGAAGAGACTCAGAATCTCAAACCTAATAGTCTGATTAGGAGGCAATCCACAGTGTGGGAGAAATTATTAGTTCAATTTAGGAACTTAAACATATCAGTAAAAATTATGTTGTACTATTTTGTAGTTTTGATACTATCCATAACGGCTGGAACTATTGTATACAGGCAGATAAACAGCAGTATCGTTACTGCAAAAGTAACACAGATGTCTATGGATACAGTGACATCGGATAGTTCAAATTTTGATTCTTTGATTTATTCAATCAGCGACCAAACAAAGATGCTTATATCAAACCAAATAATGCAAAACACTCTTAAAAATGGAAATGCTGACTATGCAATACAAGCCCAGTGTAATCAATATCTTAATGATTTTATAAATTTCAATGATAAAATAAATTCTATATACATTTTTAATAATTATGGAAATGAATATTATGTTGATAATATCGCCTATAAAAGTATTAATATGGAATCAATAAAAGCTGCCAAATGGTACCGTAATCTTTTAAGTAAACAGGGAGGCTATATCCTTGAGCCAAATGCGGGAGGAATTTTCAGCGACACTACGGGGATTAACTATATCTCAATGATTCGTGTGATCAACGACATTAATACACAACAACCACTCGGAATTATGGTTGTGAATATCTCTGAGGATGTTATACGAAATGCATTAAATAGCAATGAGTCAAGCGATACAAAAATTATGATATTGGATGATAGAAACAAAGTTATTATAAGTTCCGGAATTTCTAATGAAACCAAATTCATAGATGTTATGAAATTAACTTCTCAATCCCAAAGCAAATCGGAGATTAAAGCGTTGGATGGAGAAGTATATATAATTTCATCTCTACTTAATGAGTATAATTGGAGAACCGTAAGTATAACCACATTTAACGAGCTTCTAAAGCAATCCAATGTTTACAATATTACGATAATTGTAACACTTCTGATTATCGGTGTTCTGTTCATTTTAGGTATGGCTGTTTCTACCTTACTAGTGTCAAAACCCATACATAAACTTGTAAAATCAATGAAGCGCATCCAATCCGGTGAATTTAAAGAAGTAACTATCAAAACCGGTCATGACGAGATAGGTCAACTCCAAGATAATTACAATATCATGATACGTAAAATACAAGATTTAATTAAACATATAGTACAAGAACAAAAAAACAAAAGAAAAATGGAACTGGATGTTCTCCATTCACAGATAAAGCCACATTTTTTATATAATTCTTTAGATGCTATAAGTTCTCTTTCCTTATCTGGACAACCCGAAAAGGTTTATACTCTGGTAAAAGCTCTAGGAAGTTTTTATCGAAATTGTCTAAATAATGGGAACGAATATATTACCATAAAGGATGAGCTTCAAATTGCCGACAATTATTTGATTATTCAAAATATGAGATGCGGTGGTATGTTTGTGGTAAATAGAAAATATGATGAGAAAGCTTTCAAATTTAAAATACCAAGGCTTATATTACAGCCTTTGATAGAGAATGCATTTAAACACGGAATAAGAGGGCAGAATGACGGAGTGATTAACATAGAAGCCGTATTGGAGAACGACAAAATTATCTTGACTGTTGAGGATAATGGAATTGGGATGAGTGAAGAACAAGTCCAATCAATACTTGAAGGAAAATTATCTGGATTAGGTCTTAAAGCAACGATAGGAAGATTAAAAATATTCTATAACAACGACGATGTTTTTAGCATAGAAAGCAAAAAGGGGTTCGGAACCAAAATAAGTTTAATTATTCCGAGAGATGATCCACCAAGTGTGTAGAGATTTTCAATACAATGTATACGTCTTTTATTCATCAGTTATCTGTTAAATTAGTGCTAAATATACAGCGAGTATATGGCCATGGCTGTCTCTAGGGGGGGAAATATATGAATAATAACAAACTAAAGCTTCTCATTGTAGACGATGAATATCTTGAAAGAAATTTATTGAAGTTATGTGTTGATTGGGAAAAATTGAACATTGAGATAATAGGGGAAGCTTCTAATGCTAATGAGGCTTTTGAAATCGTAGATAAATATCTTCCAGATATTATATTCACCGATATCAAGATGCCCTTTATTAATGGTCTCCAATTCAGTGAAATGGTCCACAAAAAATATCCGGATATAAAAATTATAGTCATAAGTGGGCTCGATTCTTTTGAATATGTGAAAAAAAGCATTAAAATAGGGATTGTAGATTATATCCTTAAACCCATAATTGATGACGAAGTAATATCAACAGTAATGAATCTTAAGGAGCAAATTGAACAAGAAAGAAATAAACAGTCTTATGAAAATGAACTAAGAAAAGAGTTTTTTTACAATCTTCCATTAATGCGACAAAAATTTTTAAATGATATTATTGACGGCAGAATAAAGTTCGGAGATATAGATAATAAATTGTTTTATTTGGGTGTGAATTTTGGAAAATTAAATAGCTTTCAAATAGTTGCTATTGAAAACGACAATTTGGACGCAATGAAACTTCAAGCAGATTCTAAATTAAACGTAATGGAACAATTGCTGGAAAAAACTATTGAATTATTTGCCTCTAATAAAGATATTATAGTATTTTTAGATAATAATCACAGAATGGTTATTATAAGCTGCGATGAAATGTCTAACATGGCTGAGCTTTGTTTATCGCTAAGTCAAACTTTAAATGAATTAACGGGAGTATCCTTGAGCATTGGCATCGGAACCAAAAAAAGTGATGTTCGGGAGATAAGTTTATCCTACAAAGAAGCGTGTGAAGCTATTAACTTTAAATTAATAAAAGGGAATAATTCAGTCATCGCTTTTAGTGATGTTGTATTTTGGAATTCATGTAGAGAAAATTCGGATATTTTAGATGACTTGTATGATCAATTTGTTTTCAATATGAAATACGGACTTTATACCCAATCAGTAGAAACAATCAATAAAATATATAAAAATATAGAAGCAACGGACTTTTCCATTAATTCATTCAGAACATCAACATTTGCCATTTTATCAATATGTTTAGACATTATTGACAAGTCAAACATTGAATTCGAAGATTTTGATAAAACTCACATGAATCTTTTTAATGAGATTTTTACCCTTAATACCATACCCGATTTTAAAAGGCTTTTAGAGGATGTTATTTCAAGAATAATACAGGCTATTCAAAATTCAAATGTGAAAAGAGTCAATGAAACAATAATTAAAATCACAAACCATCTCGATGAAAATATTAATAACCAAGAACTGTCACTTTCTTCAGTTGCAAAAACCTTTTATTTGAATTCAAGCTATCTTAGTCGTATATTTAAAAAAGAAATCGGTGAAAATTTTGTAGATTACCTAAAAAAACTTCGAATGGAAAAAGCAAGTAAACTTTTAATGGAAACTGATATGAAAGCTTTTGAAATAGCAGAAGTTGTAGGAATTGCTGATGCGAACTATTTTTGCACATGTTTTAAAAAATATACAGGTTTGAGTGTCAGTGAGTACAAAAAAGTAGCTACCAAAACTAGTTTCAAATAGCTGGAAATAAGGACACTATTGTTAGTACTGAGTATAAAGCCAAACATACAAAAGGCACAACTAATAATGTACCCTTTCCACTCCAATCATCTGCTACACCGAATGCATTAAAATGCGATGGAACTTTTTCTGGGATTGATGGCCAATTAATTATTAAATACCCAAATAAAGACAAGAGAACTCCTGCTGTTAAAAACTCAATAATTTTTTAATTAATTGTCAATTGTATTCTTTTATCCATGCTTCCATTATGGAATATCTTGGCAACTTTGCCTATACTCATTTTATAAAATAACTGGTATTTATAATCCCTTTTTCATAATTTCAGTTCCGATTTCTTTGAATATCGGGCCAGCTGCTGCACCTCCGCTTTTACCATCCTCAATAAATATTGACACTGAGTACTTTGGTTCTTTTGAAGGAAAGTACCCTGCAAACCATGCTTGAATAACTTTCTCTCCATCAATAAACTGACCAGTCTCAGCGCTGCCTGTTTTTCCACCGGCACCACCATACTCATCTAGGTTCGCTTGATTGCCAGTTCCCGTACTGACTACTCCCTCCATCAGAAGCTTTATACGTTCAGCTGTTTCTTTTGAAAACACTCTTTTTTGACTAATTTCTTTGAGATCTCTGATCTTATTTCCTTCATTGTTTACCACACTATCTACAACATTAATATTATTTTTTATTCCACCATTGGCAATAGTAGCCACTAAATCGGCAATTTGAACTGGTGTTACTAGAATTTGTCCCTGTCCAATTGAAATATTTGCAATATCTCCTGGATTCTTTATATCAGACAATGCTGTAACCAGTCCCGAGGACTCCGGTATTCCCTGCTTTGACAAACCCGTGGTTTTACCAAGACCCAGACTATCACACATTGCAAGAATAGGCTCAGCGCCTAACTCAATTGCTAGATTAATAAAATATGCATTACATGAAACAGCAAGTGCAGTATTCATATCAATTGTCCCATGGCCCCCTTTTTCATAAGAATCACACTTGAACTCTGTATCTGCCACCTGAATATATCCAGGGCAGTTATATACCATATTATAATCTGGTTGCACCTCAAACATTGCTGCCAAGTCAACTAATTTGAAAACAGAGCCAATATTATATTGTGCTACTGCTCTATTAAACAATGGTTTTTTATTATTTGAAAGGTATTTCTCAACGTCATTTGGGTTAAAGTCAGGTTTACTGCACATCGCAACAATGTCTCCATTTTTCACATCCTCAACCACAATCGCACCTGTTAAACCTCTTGTCTCCAAAGCTTGCTCAATAATATCCTGAATGTGATAATCGATAGTAAGTTTTATATCCAGCTTATTGTTTTTTTTGTCCTCAGCCTTAATCATCCTATATCCAAGACCATCAAGCAAATCATTATTTCCATCTGTGATTACAGCTATCGAATCCTCTCCGCCATAATTCAGTGTCTTTTCATACAGCTTTTCCAATCCAATGCTGCCAACCTTATCTACCTTGTTTAAATAACCTAATAAATGCTTTGCTTTTGTATCGGTATTATATCTATTCATAGAATTTATAAATGATACACCTTCAATATTCATTCCAGTAAGAACCGCTTTTGTTTCTTGATCAATTTCTACTAAAATTGGAGTATTAAGCCTTTGGATGTCATCCTTTGTTTTATCTACGTCCAAGCCTAACACCTGACAGATCTGCTCTAGTGCCTGAACTTGGTCCCTTAAAAGCGCTGGTTTTAATACAGCAGTGATTTTTTGTGTCCTACTTGTAAGGTTTATACCATTTTTGTCTATAAAGTCTCCCCTTGCACTCTCAATCTGAGTATTGTTCATTCTTTGTGCAGACGCTTCCTTTGCCAAAGAACTGCCTCCTACTATTTGAATATAAAATAATCTTGTAAGAAGACATGCGAATATCGCCAAAAATACAAATAATATAATTCTTATTCTCTTAAGCATAAAAAACCCCTTTATCTGAAAACATATTTTATACTAATTGTTTCCAAATAAGGAGGTAGATTATACCACATAATAGAAATGCTATTTATTTTATTAATGATTAGCTACGGATTTGATTTATATTTACAGATATTTTTTCTGATTCATAAAAACTTCAAGCATTGCAAGTATGTTCTCTGGTGGCACATCACTTGGTACCGCATGGGTAGGAGCTGCGATATATCCTCCATTTTTGCCCATAATCCGCATTATGCGTATTGTTTCACGCTTTACTTCCTCTGTAGTAGCGTAAGGTAATAGACGTTGTGTTGAAATTCCACCCCAAAAGGTTAAATCATTGCCGTAATTATTTTTAATCTTTTCTATATCATAAATCTCTGGTTGAAAAGTTTGGTAGCAATCAAGACCAATATCAATTAAATCAGGAAACAATTCATGAATATCGCCACATGAGTGCTGTATGACATATTTACCATTTTTCTTCGCTCTTTCATACATTCTCTTCATTCGAGGTTTAATATACTCACGCCAAAAAACCGGACCCATAATTAACCCCTTTTGTTGTCCCCAGTCATCACCGAAATAGAAACCATCAAAAGGATATTCATTTGCTATATCTATTATTTTAAGATTATATTCACATATTGTATCTAACAAATCATTTGTAAAATCAGGCTCATCAACCATGTTCATTAACACATTTTCCATACCGCACAAGCTCCATGCTCTTTCAAACATAGAAAAGCCAATGCCGGCAAATGCAAACTTATCTTGTTTGTTGTCAATTATTTCTTTAAATTCTTTGCGTAGACGTTTTTCATCAAGCTTTGGTTCCTGCCATAACGAAATATTTGGTTCAAAGATAAGAGGTTTCATAACTGCACCTATGTCTTTATCTGCACCAGACCTATTCCACACAACACCGAATTCATCTTTAAAATGATCCTTCTTATCTATTAGTTCAGTAGGCCAGCCCCAATATTGTGTATAGCTAAGATGGATTTCTGTGCTATCAATAAAGTTTTTGTTGCCAGTATATGAAATGATTTTGTCATATTCCTGAGATGTAAAATCAACGTTATACGGAATAATATCAGATTCCTTGTGATTCAAGGTGTTAATTACTCTTTCTTTTCTTGTCATAAAAAACCTCCTAACAAATTTATTTGCTTTTATTCTACTATTATCATATGATAAAAACAACTCATAATCGTTCAAGTTATAGCACAATCATACACATAACGTAAAGCGGGTGTTTATATGTCTCTAGATATTGAAATAGAAAAACTAAATCAAATATTAAAAGACTTCTATTTATTGTCGGGATTTCGCATTGGCATTTATGATGTAGATGGCAAAGAAATAACAGCATTTCCATATAAAATTTGCAATTTTTGTTATACTTTAAGACAAAATGAAAAGGCGAATTCTATCTGTTTGAAATCCGATATTGAAGCCTTAAAAATTGTAGCTTCAACTCAAACCATCTATATTTATCAGTGCCAGTTTGGTTTAACTGAAGCAGTTGCACCAATTTTGGAAGATAAAAAAGTAATTGGTTTCATTGTTATTGGACAGATTATAGAGAATGGAATTGATATTAAAAACAACATTTTTTTGAATTGTTCGCAGTACTTTGAATCTGACGAAATCATCAAAAAAAAATTAAATGAAGTTGTAGTCTTAAGCCATGATCAAATAAAAGCTGCAGCTTCTTTAATGGGAATTTGTACTTCTTATCTCAGTATTACAAAACAAATCAAGCTTATGCGAACATTACAATCACAAAAACTTAAAGAATATATAAATACAAATTTCAGAAGGCAAATTACGTTAAATGAATTATGTAACAAATTTGAGCTTGGCAGAACAACGATATGTAACCTGATTAAACGCGAACTAAAAATGAGCTTACTTGATTATATAAACAACCTTAGAATTGAAGAGGCTAAACGACTACTTGTTGATACGGAACTTCAGATTAAAGAACTTTCAATCATGTCAGGATTTATTGACCAGAACTATTTTTCAAGATTATTTAAAAAAAATGTAGGTACAACTCCCACACAATTTAGGGTTTCTAAATGTAAGATTAGGTCCAATGCACACTTTAATAACTAAAAATGTTGATGGAACTATGTAAATATTAACTCTATGGTTTAAAAAAAGCCCTAGCCATATTGAAAATTCAATACAACAAGCACTTTTTTAAAAATATTATATTAAAGAGTACAAACAAATTTTAAAGTATTATTATTGCATAATCTTTCGAAATTAGGTGTTTTTTCATCATACTTCACTGCAATTAGTGTATATCCACCAACTATAAGACCTTCCCAAAAATGTAACACATCAGCTTTGGACTTCTTAGTTAGTTTAATGAATTTTCCTAGATCTTTAATGTTATCTACTTTTGCTACTTGACTTTTAAATAAATCAATATATATTTTCCTATCAAATTGAACAGGAAGGGTTCCTTCTTCTATAGCTTTTACCGTCTTTGTATAATCCTTAACAGCCATAATATTATTAAAGCTCGAAGCTTTTGGTTTTCCAAACATAGTATTATCCCCTCTTCTTATATAAATTATAATTAGCTCTAAATATCTCTCATTATCTCACTCTTACAAATTGTATAATGTATAATAGTTCAACTATAACAGGAAAATACCTATCAAATGTGAACAGAGCGTAAACTATTATGAATAAGGAAAATAATATTGTGATTTTCTTGCGTTAGAGTCTATTCCATTATCCAATAATCATAGGTGTACTCAGGTAATACATACTCATAGGGCATGTAGAAATATCCTTTATCTCCCCACTCATCTCCCCATGAATTTCTCACAATAAGGTAACCTGTTTTATGTCGGTTTTTACCAGACCTGCCATGTTGCTTCACTATGCCCATATATCCAACCACTAAAACTGCATGCCCCCCTATTTTCTTATCGTCCTTACGTGGCATTGTCATAATTCCTGTTTTAGCTACTTCCCCCGATTTAAAACTTTCATATATATCCATGCCTAATAATACAGGTTGCTGTCTAAACGCTAAATTCTGCTTAATTTCATCTAAAGAAGTTAATGCTTTATATGCGATAATTTTATATTTTCTCGCATTGGATATTGAGAGTCCTGATGGCGGTATCATATACTTTTCAGGATTATATGGCATATATTTTTCTTCGCAAACGCCACCTTTGTAGATGGATTTACATGTATCTCTAAGACTTGCTCCTGCATCTTTGTTAGTTTTTCCTTCTAATGCTCTTTCTTGATAATATAAGAACATTCTTGATAGCTGGATCTGCTCCTCCTGCACTAACATCGCTCTGCAAGTGCAACCAGCATTTGCAGTACATGACCCTAGCTTCCCTTGATTATAAACAGGTGGACATTTTGACCTTAAGTCTACTAATCTGGGCAGTACTATTTCAGGATGTGGAGATACCGATCTAGAAAACCGAAAGTCTCTTTCATCAACTTTGTCTTTGTTATAAGTATACCTATACTCCATTTATGATGCCTCCATAAAACTTAAGATTACTACCATCATATGAGTACATCTAATAAAATGTTATTTTATTTTTTAACTTGGGAATTGGAGTGTTATCATTTTAGTTGAGAGGGTAAACCCGAATTGATATATAATAAAAGAGAAAAAAGGAGATAAAAATCAATGAAGGTTTATGAAAAAGATTTTAAAGAAGAATCAGTAAAGTTATCTTATGAGATTGGAACC
>DATCID010000177.1:0-9771 GCA_036507975.1 Ruminiclostridium sp. | reverse complement strand
CTTTGCGAAAAAACCTAGTGCTTCCTTTAATATTGAATTAGCTCTTTCAAGTTCCTTTATTTTTTTCATATATTGAATCTCTTTTGCATTTGTAGGTATTAATCGTTGATTTCCACTTCCAACAAAGGCAACGTCCTTATGATCTTTCTTTGCATTTCTCCAACCAGTTAAAGTGCTTGCAGGTATACCTAATTGTTCAGCTGCCTTCTTGGTTCCAATCTCATAAGATAACTTTACTGATTCTTCTTTAAAATCTTTTTCATAAACCTTCATTGATTTTTATCTCCTTTTTTCTCTTTTATTATATATCAATTCGGGTTTACCCTCTCAACTAAAATGATAACACTCCAGTTCTTCTTGTGTTTAATTTCACAATCCAAGAGCATATACATCATGCTCATAGCAAAAATAAGGGTAATAAGAGACATTATATAATACATCATTCTTTTTTACCTCCTAATAAATATTCCGCCTGAAAGGAATGGTTGATATATGCCTGCTTTACTTCTATTTTGCTTTCCGAAAAGGCGCAGCTCAAATATTCATCCACAAGCCAACTGTTATGTAGAAGCTCCTGCTTGTCGTCATCGCAAATAGCAATTTTCATCCTGCCACCTAAATTTAATCCAATATTTTATATAAATTATACCATAAAAATAGTAAAAAAATGAAAGTTGTAAAAAATATACGGAAGCTTTGGAAAACTGACTTTTTAGCGTATATAAGATTTCTGCCAGCACCCTAGGCTTAGCACAAACCAAGTTCTCTTTATACCAATTTCGGCGAAAAAATGGCTAATTTCGCCATCGACGTAATTCATTGATTTTCTTTGCTATAATTTAAAACAAAGTATTTTTTTAATCTAAATAAATGGCTAAAGAGGTTTTATGGTGGAGAATAAGAAGCAATATATACATATTTACGAATGCAAGCCGGGGGATATACTTGCGGATGACGTATACGATGATTGTGGCATTCTTATCGTTTCAAAGGATGCGGTAATTAGTGAGCATATCATTAATAGGTTGAAGACTTTCAGGATACGCCAATTACCGGTGTACGAGTTGCAAAACGTAGATAATATAGAAAAAAGTGAGCCATCTCTTGTTGAGTTCAAAAAGGATTATCGTAGGGATGTTAATGTCATGAAACAGGTACTGGGTGATCTAGCTGCAGGAAGAAAGCCAGATTATGAAAAAGTAGAGTGTATTTCAAATTCAATTTATTCGAAAATAAACAGCATTGGCAATATTGTAGAATGTATGAATGAAGTAAAAAATATGGACGAATATACTTATACACACAGTATCAATGTTTCTATGTATGCTCTTTTAATAGCCAAATGGCTTGATCTGTCAGAAGAAGAAACTAGAAATGTTGTCACAACAGGCATTCTACATGATATAGGCAAATCAAGAATATCGGAAGATATTTTAAATAAGAAAGGTCCGCTGCTTCCGGAGGAATATGAGCAGATAAAGCATCATGCTGATATTGGATATTACCTTTCGAAAGATATTCCACAGCTTTCGGATGAAATAAGGAAAGGAATACTCATGCATCATGAGAGGGAGGATGGAAAAGGATACCCTTATGGCATAAAAGGAGGAGATAACATAAATAGGTATTCAAAAATCATATCCGTTGCTGATGTATATGATGCACTAACTTCAGAAAGGGTTTACAAAGAACGGATTACTCCCTTTGATACTTTCGAGGAACTTATAAGAATAGGATACGGTTATTTTGATACGAAAATCCTGATGACATTTCTTGCTAATATATCCTGTTATTATATTGGATCAATTGTGAAAATGAATAATGGAGAAACTGGTAAGGTCGTTTTTGTTGCACCACAAAGCATCTCAATGCCAATTGTATCTGTTAATGGTAAGTATATTGATTTATCGCAAAACAGGCAGCTTAAGATTGTAGAGATGATGTAGTTAGTATATATATAAAGCCAAAGAATTAAAGAATGCTTTTGTAGCTTATGAATGATTTGAGATTTCTTATGACAAGGGAGTCTCTTTTTTACACTTTAGGAAAGTATAAGTTCAACTACAGTATTGAGATTCAAGAAACGAAAGGAATAATAATTATGAAAAAGAAGATAGTACTAGTTTTTGTTGTTTTGTTCTTGATAATCTTTGTCAATGGGGGCTATTTAGAAAACATTTATGCTGCAAGTACACAGCCAAATAGTAGTATGGTGTCAAATGATAATGCTACTAGCACAGCCATTACTGCTAAAGGATATGCAAACCTATTAGTATATATTAGGTTCGCAGATGAAGCTGAATTTGTACCTAAAATTCATAATGCTGTAAAGTAGAGTTATGTTACTAACACCACCTCTCTATTTAACTATATTAAGACAGAGTCAAGAAATACTGCAAATGTTTACACATGTTTTCCGCAGGAAAGTAAGTCTGGAGCAGTATCTTACCAAGATAAGCACCCTAGAGCATATTATCTATTAAATACTGATGGTAAAAATCCTAAAGGTTACACTACCAAAGCTGAAAGAACTTCAAGAGAGCATACATTATTAAAAAATGCGCTTGAGAGTGTAAAGGCGAATCTGGGTCCATCCACAAATCTGGATATTGATAATAATGGTAAAGTAGATGGTGTCACATTTATTCTTACAAGTTCTTATGATATGGGTATTGTTGATGCAAATAATTTTATACTTTGGCAACATAAATCGACTTTATCATCATATGATGTAACGCTTAATAACAAAAGAGTGAATGTATATAATATAATATTCGCCTTGAACGAAAGTACTGCTCCTCCACCCATGAACACCATTATTCATGAGTATAAGCACATTCTTGGTTTTACCGATCTGTATAGAGATAAGATTAAGGTCACTCCTCCAGTAAGTATTTGGGATATGATGGCTTCTAACCGTGATCAGTTCTCGTTAACTGCTAATGTGGCTAGATATACTAACTGGATAGATATTAATAAGGACTTTTATTTAAAGGATACTGTAGGCAAAACTACATATAAACTAACACCTACCACAAAGACAGACGGTAATGAAGATGGAAAAATAGCAGTGAAAATTCAGTCGCCCATTTCTGCTACAGAATATTTTATAGTAGAATACAGAAAAAAGGACTACAAGAATACGGTTTGGGATAAGAATATTCCAGGAAGCGGAATTATTGTATATAGGGTTAATACTACTACAAGTGGGAATTATAACGGACCACCAGATGAGTTTTTTGTATTTAGCCCAGGAAATATTTTGAAAGCACATATGTCTTCAAATGAAAAAAGAACAGGCTTTGGTAGTGCAGACTTTAGCGCCACTGATCCAAATAAAGTATTAGTGCATAGTAATGGACAGAATTCGGGCATAGTCATCTCAGATGTTGGAGCTGCAGATGATACCATTACCTTTAGTGTTACAATTACTGATCCTAATAAATCCAAAATTGATAAATGGGTATCGACTTCAACCAACCTAACAATTGGTGCAAAAGTTGAAGCAAGATATTTTACCAATAATGTGGGTGATGACTATGTATTTGTAAATAATGCAACTGGTACTATGACACTGAATAAGCTATCAGATAGTAATAATAAGGCTACGGCTATTGCCCAATTTGCATTTGGTTCAAATGTACAGGTGGCGGAGTCAAATAATATACTCTATGTTGCTTATGTAAATAGGAGTAAAAATGTAGAAGCAAAAAAAATCTCACTCTCTAATACTAAGGAGGGCTTTACTAATCTAGTTAATAATTCACCAGAGGTAACTACATCTATCGCAGTTAGCGAAAATATGATCTCTCTTGCTGTTAATGTCAGTGATGTGTTTGTAGCGATAGGAAAAACAAAAGGTTCGGCGGTTGTAAGAATAAGAGGTGGTGTAGTAACAATATTAACAAATAAAATTCAAACTTCCTACAAATGCAGAGGTGTAGAACTTTGGATAGATGGAGGGGAGATTTATGTATTAAATAAATTGGTCTATTCTAATGATGCAATGCTAGGTGTTATTTATGAATTTAAAGGTTCAGATAATACATGGAAACAGCCTACTAAATATATTCAATTGGACCCAAATCCCGATGGTATTAGCTTCACAATTGCCAATAATACTATTTATGCATTCATTCGAGGCGTTGGTACTAACTCACTTAGCATAGGCAAATGGAATAGCAATAGTTTCAAGTGGGAGTATACACCACTGAATACAAAAGGTACAAGTATAGCTATAACTACCACTAACAATGTTCCCATTATTGCTTTTGGAATGGATGGAATTATTCAGTCAAAAATATTATCAGGTACTAGTTGGAAAAATGTTGGTGTATATGTGTCTAACTATAGGAGTAGCACTCAAGGTAACATTGATTTAACAGTTTCAAAAGCAAATGGATTTAGCACAATTGGCTATATAAAAGCCGACAATAACTTTGCACTGGTAAAACGTAGTGGTATGGTTAAATAAATATATAAAGAACATGCTTTGCTATATAAGCTTGCTATATTATCAACTACAGATGAGATGCCTCTAGTTAATAAACGTAGGTAATACAAGATAATCAATATAACCTTGTTTGTTTCAGGAATAATTTTCTCTGCCTATTAAGTAATGATCATCTATCAAATTAAAAAATGGGATAAATAAATGTATAATACCTACAGAACAATCATAAGCAGTTTATAACAGATCCTTTCACAGCAAAAAATCCTTCTATAAAAATAAATATAGTACCAACTGCAGACTATGACAGGGTCACAAGGACAAGGCTTGCTGCTGGATCAGGACCGGACATTTTTAATCAGGATAGTCCAGCAGTTGCAGCGGATTATTGGGATAACGGAAACCGTTTTTGAAGTATAAAATAAAGGATAATTATTGGACGGATAACCGTTATTCCACCAGCACATATTGAACTCAAATCAGTGCTGAATTCACTAGTAAATGAATAATATTTTACGGATACAGTCTTCAAATTGACAGAAGATAAAAAGGTAGAAGCTGGTAAGTCAACTCAAATTGAACTAGCGGAGAATATAACAAAAATCTCAATGAAAAGAATTGAAGAATATAAAGGTACAGTTAATACATTTGGACAACTAATTACTTGATTTTATTTTTAAATAAGTATATACTTCGAATGAAACGTTACAAAATAATGCAAATAATATTTTAGGCTGCATTTTTAAGGGAGAATATTTTTATGGGTACAATGAAGGACATTGCAAAAGAAGCCGGCGTTTCACTTGGAACAGTGTCCAATGTGTTAAATGGTGTCCAAACTGTTTCTGAGGAAAACAGGAAAAAAGTTTTGGATACGGTGAAAAGACATAATTATAGGCCTAATAGTGCTGCCAGGACTTTAAAAACAAAGATATCAAAAAGTCTTGGGCTGATCATTCCCGATATTACAAATCCTTACTATCCAGAACTTGCTAGAGGTGCAGAAGATGCTGCAAAACGCTGCGGTTACTCTGTATTCCTTTGTAATAATGACAGGAATGTAGAGAAGGAAAGGGAATATGTGAACGTCCTGATTGAAAAAAATATTGATGGAATCATTCTTGTAAAGCCGAAATTAAGCTGCGAAGAGATACTCGAAATACAGGGAAAATGCCATGTTGTGCTTGTAGATATGAATGACGAAGTTGTACCCGGATGTGATATTATCAATGTTGATGATTATGCTGGTACAATCAAGGCGATGACTGTGTTGCACGAATTTGGTCACAAGCGTATTGCCTTTATCAGTGGAATGATGGAATCTAAAAGCAGTAAGTGCAGACAAGAAGCATATATCACTTTTTTAAAGGATCATGACATTTCGGTGAATGAAACCTACATCAAAAGAGGGTCTTATGATTGGTACAGCGGTTATAAATGCACGGTGGAACTATTAAAAAGTACTAAACTTCCTACGGCTATATTTGCATCCAATGACCTTATGGCAATTGGCGCAATGAAAGCAGTTCGAGAGAGACAAATGGACATTCCGTATGACATTTCCGTTATCGGGTATGATGACATTGACATTGCTTCGCTGTGCACGCCTCAGCTTACGACTATAAGGCAGCCCAAGTATGAAATCGGGGTGCTTGGAGTTGAAACTCTTATAAAAAGAATCAATGCTGGAGTAAAAAATGAGAACTACGAAACGAAAACAGTAACATTGGATACTCAAATGATTATAAGAGAAACAGTTGGAAAGGCAAAGGGGTGAACCATTTTTTTATACATTTAATGAAACGTTTCAAAATATATGAACGTCTATGTTGTATTAGATAATGCTTTTGATATAAGGTTTCGCAGAAATGAGGTTGCTAAATAAACAAACTTTCAGAAAATAATATTATCAAAATAAAATTTAAAGGAGGAAAATAGGCATGGGAGAACAACCGATTTGGATCGGGAATGATCATGGCGGGTTCGATTTGAAGAAGCAGGTGATTGAATATCTTAATCAAAAAGGGATTGCGTATAAGGATATGGGATGTGATTCTACCCAGATCGTCAGGTATCCGTATTATGCTGGCTTAGTAGCAGGTGCTGTATCTAAGGGGGAAGCTGAAAGGGGAATTCTCATCTGTTCGACAGGAATTGGAATGAGTATCATTGCAAATAAATTCAAAGGCGTTCGTGCATCTCTTTGTACAAGTACATTTGCCAGTAAGATGACAAGAGCGCACAATAATTCGAACCTTTTGGTTCTTGGAGGGAAAGTTACTGGTACATTTGAGGCTCTGGATATTCTTGAGGCTTGGCTATCAACTAAATATGAAGGTGGACGGCATGACATTTCCCTTGGATTAATTAGTGAGGCTGAAGAGGTTTTATGTAATGAAGGCGGGTGGAAGCCACAGGGTCCTATACTCTAACAGCAATAAATATATAAATTACTATGAAAGAGAGAGGGAGATTTTATGAAATTAGCTGTTGCAATTGCTGGTGAAAATGCAATGCCGTCTGCATTTGTAGTATGGAGAGGCTTCGAGGATTCAATCCGTAAAGCGTCGGAATATGGCTACCAGGGTGTTGAATTGGCATTAAAAACTGCCAACGATGTAAATCCCATGCAGTTGTCAAAATGGCTGGATAAGTGGAATATTGAAGTGAGTTGTATCAGCACCGGGCAGGTATTTGCTGATCTTGGGCTTTATTTTACGCATACTGACCCAGAAGTTAGAAAAAGAACAATTGATATATTTTCAGGACTAATAACTCTTGCGAAAGATTTTGGAAAGCTTGTGAATGTCGGACGCTCAAGAGGTTTCATTGCACCAGGGCAATCTCGGGATGAAGCGGAGAATATATTTTTAGATACTGCACAGAGAATATGTGAAATTGCAGCTAAACATAGTGTCGAAATAATTCTGGAGCCGGTTAACCGTTACGAAATAAACTTTATTAATAATTTAGATGAAGGCAGGATGCTTCTTTCAAAATTAAAAGCTTCCAATATCGGACTTATGCCTGACGTATTCCACATGAATATTGAAGACGACAAAATAGGAGACAGCTTAATTCGTAATGCTTCGTTGGTACGCTATATCCATTTTGCAGATTCCAACAGGCTAGCGCCGGGGCAGGGACATTTGGATTTCGATGATGTATTTAACGGACTCAAAGCTGCGAACTTTAATGGATGGGCGTCTATAGAAATTCTACCGAAGCCGGACCCGGACACAGCAGCGATGCAGGCAGCACAATTTATTCTTCCAAGAATTAAGGAATATAACAAATCTATGTCAGTAAAATAAATTTTATTTGGAGAGGTGAACAAAATGTCTAAAATTGAAATCTTGCAGCGTAAAGCTCAGGAATTGCGTATTACAATAATAAACATGATACACAAAGCCGGAAGCGGTCACTCAGGTGGAAGCTTATCATCTTCAGAGATATTGACTGTTTTGTATGAGGATGTTATGAATATCCGTCCCAATGAACCGCTATGGGAGGACAGAGATCGCTTTGTCCTGAGTAAGGGTCATGGTGCTCCTGCGCTATATGCCATTCTTGCACAGAAGGGATTTTTTAATTCTGATAATCTTAATACACTACGCCAGTTGGATAGTTGTCTTCAGGGACATCCTTGTATGTTCAAGCTTCCCGGGATAGAGATGTCGACGGGTTCTCTAGGAATGGGCATATCGGTGGGAGTCGGTATGGCACTTGCTGCCCAATTACACAAAAGAAATAACCGTGTCTTTGTATTATGTGGAGATGGAGAACTTCAGGAGGGTCAGAATTGGGAAGCGATGATATCAGCAGCAAAATGGAAGCTTGATAATCTGGTAATTATAATTGACCGTAACCATGTTCAGCTTGATGGAACGGAAGAACAGGTTATGCCGATGGGGGATTTAAATGCAAAATTAAAATCGTTCATACCGAATTTATTCACCTGTGACGGTCATGATGTAAAAGCCTTGCTTGATACATTCCAACGGGCACTTAATAGCAAAGGGCCTTCTGTAATAGTTGCCGAAACAGTTAAGGGTAAAGGCGTCTCCTTTATGGAAGGGCAATCTGCTTGGCACGGAAAAACAATTAGTAAGGAAGAGTACATTCTTGCAATCAAAGAGCTTGAGGAGGGGTTAAAATGACAACAGAAAAGCCGATGAGATTAGTATTTGGAGAGATGCTCACTGAACTTGGAGAAGAATTTCCGGAGTTAGTAGTATTAGATGCAGATGTATCCAGCAGTACACAGACAAAATTATTCGGTCAGAAATATCCTGAAAGATTTTTTAACTTCGGGATTGCAGAAGCGAATATGGTGAGTGCGGCAGCCGGCATGTCTACCTGTGGTTTAATACCCGTTACTTCTACCTTTGCCTTTTTATTAACGCTGCGTGCAGGTGATCCTATAAGGAGCCTGATAGCTTATAATAAACTAAATGTAAAACTTGCAGGCGGTTATGCAGGTCTGTCTGATTTTGCAGATGGTGCCAGCCATCAAGCTATCATGGATATTTCGGTTATGCGTGCTATGCCGAATATGACGGTCTTGGTACCGTCCGATATTGAAACAACCAGAGGTGCTGTTCGTGCTATGTTAAAGCATAACGGCCCTGTGTATCTCCGTTTATCTAGAGATAATGTTGGATCATATCATAATGGGAACGAGACTTTCGAGATTGGAAAAGCTAATATCTTGCGTGATGGAAAAGATGTTACTCTTGCAGTTAGCGGTGCACTACTTCCTTTTGTATTAGAAGCTGCACAAGAATTAGAAAAAGATGGAATAGAAGCTGCTGTATTGGAATTCCCTACAATAAAACCAATGGATAATGAAACGCTTGTAGCCTTTGCCAAGAAAACAGGTGCGGTAGTGAGCATAGAAGAACATACTATTTTAGGTGGACTTGGCGGAGCCATTGCCGAGAGTCTTTCAGAAAACTGTCCGACTAAACTTAAACGTCTTGGACTTATCGATACTTTTGGTGAAAGCGGAACATACAGTGAACTGCTTGATCGGTACGGACTTAATACCAAACATATTGTTAATGCTGCAAAAAAGATTATAAGATAACGGACAAACCAATATTAAAATGGAGGCAGATAATATGAATGATTCAATGTATAAATACATGCAAGTCGGACTGATACACTTTATGGCTTACCCTTCAACAATAAAAGGTGAAGGACCGATATTGGAAACTATAAAAAAGATCGCTGTTGATGACTATTTTAATGCAATTGAAATTACTTGGATAAAAGATGCGCAAATCAGACAGCAGGCAAAAAAACTGCTTGAGTCTTCT
>DATCID010000176.1:0-30817 GCA_036507975.1 Ruminiclostridium sp. | reverse complement strand
GCAAATACAAGTATTGCATGGTTGGGTTTATAATAGAAAATACATTAACTGAAAATGGGCACGTAGCCAGAGGCGTGTGCAATGTTGACAAGGCTGGGCATCTGATAGACATTCATGAAAGAACCAAAATAATGAAATTTGGTGATGAAACCAAATATACGCAGGACGAGCAAAATTGGATCGTTATACCAAAGAAGAGCATTGTTTCGATGAATACTTGGGGATTTAACCAAAGTATTTTCAAGGAGCTGGAAGAGGGATTTCCAGTTTTTCTTAAAAATAGTCAGGACAATATATTAAAAGCAGAATACTTTTTACCCACTGTCGTAGACAATTTAATTAAGGCTGGGAGTACAGATGTAAAGGTACTCTCAACTACCGATAAGTGGTATGGCGTCACCTATCAAGAAGATAAACCAATTGTCAAGAAGTCAATAGGTGACATGGTACTGGCCCAACAATATCCGCAGCGACTTTGGGAGAATTTAAAACCCGAACATTAAATTATAAATAAATTTTATAAATATACGTAGAATTTTTTGCTTTAATTGAGAATTTACAGATACCATTTTCCTTTTTATATCATTTATGAAATAGATATTGAAAAATAGGAATGCATGTAATATAATGTAAAATATTATAAAATACCTATGAAGTGAGGGAGATATAATGTATAGTGATAAAACCTTGATTTGCAAAGAATGTAGTGAGGATTTTATTTTTTCTGCGGGTGAGCAAGAGTTTTATGCAGAAAAGGGTTTCCAGAACGAACCTACTAGGTGTAAAGCATGTAGAAGTAGAAGAGAACACCCATCTAAAAAAGAATTATATGATGCTGTTTGCGCAGAGTGTGGACAGACAACAAAGGTTCCTTTTAAACCTCATTTAGATAAGCCTGTCTTTTGTAGTAACTGTTATTCTAATAGAAAGTAATACATGTATTTGAGCTATATTTAATATTAAAAATAAAATTTAGGCTGGTTCAAAATAATGTTTTAAAGCATTAGTTTGAGCCAACCTACTTTTATGTAAAAAAAAGTGCTTTATCAGTAAGTATAAAAAGATTTAAATTGAAGTAAAATATAAATAATATGATATCCACAGGCAAGATCACTGGAATCAATAGTTATAAACAACATTATCCACATTATCCACAGAAAAGTATACACAAAACAGGTGTTTTGTTGAATAAATGTTAAGAACCGTCGAATATACTGTTAATACTGAAGATATAAGGGTATAAAGTAATAATAGTATAATTCAATATTTGATTAGAATAATTTGAAGGGATTTTTTATTGCTATGTAGAATTATAACTTTATAACAAGTACCACTATTTGATTGGACTTTGAGATTGATTACACAAAATACAGAGAGGGGCTGTTATTATGAAAATAATTATTAACGGTAAAAATATTGATATTACTGAGGGGCTTAAGGAAAGAGTAACAAAGAAGATCGGGAAGCTAGAAAAGTTTTTTAACGAAGAAACTGAAGCACATGTAACTTTAAGTGTTCAAAGAACTAGGCAGATAGCCGAAGTAACAATATCTTTTAATGGTATTGTTTTTAGAGCAGAAGAATCGAATGAAGATATGTATACATCAATTGATAAATCTATAGATTTACTTGAAAGACAAATCAGAAAGAATAAGACAAGGCTTGAAAGAAGACTTCACAACCATGAGTTTATTATAGAAAACTTAACATTTGAAGAAGATATTCCTGAAGAGACAGAGTTTAAGGTTGTAAGATCAAAGAGATTTGCTGTAAAACCAATGGACGTAGAAGAAGCAATTCTTCAGATGAATTTACTTGGACATGAATTCTTCATGTTCCATAATGCACAGTCCAAACAAGTTAACGTAGTATATAAAAGGAAAGATGGAAATTACGGTTTGATTGAGCAAGAATTTTAGGAATTTGGCATTATATAGTTTAAAAGGGGTTGCCTCGTGATAGAATTTAGGTTCTTATGACGAGGCAATCCCTTTTTAGTCTGATATATATAGTCAGTTGATATGCGATAGACATACAATGCGGGAGTGACAACGCTTAGAGAGTAAAAAACATATTGTACATTTGTGAAATAAAGTAATATAATTACTTACGACTTTGTTTTTATTTTAGCATTCGCTAGGAGATATTTTTATATGTTTGTTAAAACGTCCTATGGTATTACATCTGCACATAGAAGAGGATTGAAAAAAGGATCTGGAATTTTTGGCTATTTGGTTCAGGAGTGGCTATTGATTTTAACGTTTGGTATGCTGCTTGTAAAATCAATTGTTCTGATGGGATTTATATATAGCTCAAATCAATCTATTATTGACATGGCGCGAGGTTTAAGAAACATAACCTATATGCCAATTTGTGTAGCTTTTTTAATAATAATTGTATCAATTAGCTTTTTGGCAAAAAACAAGGGTAGGCTTTGGCTACTGTTTATACTGAACTTCTTATGCTCCGTATTGTTTGTATTTGATGCAGTTTATTTAAGAGCAAGTGGTAATTTCCTTTCTGCTCAGCTGATCAGACAGACTGGTAATCTAAATAATCTTTGGGGTAGTATATTTGCAATGTTTAGACCTTGCGATATAGCATTCTTTTTTGATATTCCCATAATAGCCATTCTTCTAATAATTACTAGAAAGGCTCACTACTCATCACCATTCTTTACCAATTTAAAAGCTAGGCTAATAGCTTTCTTTACTGTTTTTATTTTAGCTGTTGCCTTTATAGTATTTAGATATATAGCAATAGATGTCAATGGGGATGATAAGAATGATTATATTTTTTATACTCACTGGAATCCAGGCCAGACAATATGCAATAATTCTCCAATAGGATATCATATATACGATTGCTATGTATTCTTCTCAGACTTTAGGACGTATGAGATATCAACAAAGAAGAAAACTGAAATACAGGCTTGGATTGATGCAAAAAATGAGAAATTACCCGATAATAGCTATAAGGGCGTATACAAGGATAAAAACTTATTGGTAATTAATGTGGAATCACTTGAGAATTTTGTTATTGGTCAGTCTGTTGATGGACAGGAGATAACACCAACTCTAAACAAATTATTAGCCAATGGTATTTACTTTGACAACTATTATTCTCAAATTAATGAGGGGACGAGCTCTGATGCTGATTTATTGGTTAATACTTCAGTTTTTCCGGTTAGAAAGGGTAGCACATTCTTTAGATTTCCATATACCACATATAATTCATTACCCAAAATACTTGAAAATCATGGTTATTCAACCAAAGCAATACATCCTGATAGTGGTCAATATTGGAATTGGATGGAAGCCTTAGATAGCATGGGTTTCCAACAATGTATAGATTCCAAGAGCTTTAAAATGGATGAGGTAATTTTCTTGGGAATAAGTGATGGATCCTTTTTTAATCAAGCGAAGGATATTGTAATTAATCAAAAAACACCATTTTATAATTTTATGGTGACACTTACAAGCCATTCTCCATTTGAATTGCCAGAGAGACACAAACAATTGAAATTGGATGAGACACTGGCAGATACAAAGCTAGGTGGATATTTCCAATGTATAAAATACACTGACAGCGTTTTAGGAACTTTTATTGATGAACTAGATAAATCGGGAGTGCTAGATAACACAGTCATTGTCATATCTGGAGATCATAGCTCGGTGCATAGATATTTTAATGATGAAATTCAAGCAATAAAGCCATCACAAGATTGGTGGCTCGATAATGACAACAGGATTCCGTTGATTATTTATGAAAAAGGTCAAGCGGCTCAAAAGATACATACTACGGGTGGACAAATAGATTTAATGCCTACACTTTTGTACTTGTTAGGGATAGATGAGAGTGAATATGCGTCGACAGTATTTGGACGAAACCTTCTGAAGACAAAGGAAGACTATGTACTTTTCTCGAATGGGGAATTTCGAGGAAAGGTTGATTCAGACAGACAAGCTGAGATTCTGAAAGGTTTGGAATATGCAGACATGGCTATAAGATCAGACTTCTTTAAGAATAGCAAATAGGCAAGGACATAAACAAAGGTTGTACTCCATAATGAAATATAACAATTTGAGAAGGTATAGACAGTGAAAAATATATTGCTTATAGGTATGCCAAGTGCAGGCAAAAGTACTGCAGGTGTGATTGTAGCTAAAAACCGTGGAATGTCTTTTGTAGATACAGATGTTTTATTGCAAACTCAGCAGGGAAGGCTATTGCAGGATATACTAAATAGAGATGGGATTGAGACTTTTTTAAAGGTAGAAGAGAGTACAATGCTTTCAATAAATTGTGAAAACACAGTAATAGCTACAGGTGGAAGTGCCATTTATAGCGAAAAGGCCATGAAACATTTGAAGAGAAATGGGATAGTAATTTATTTGCACATAGATATGGAGACAGTTAATAAAAGATTGGATAATATAAAAACCAGGGGTGTTGTTTTGGGACCTGGACAGACCTTGGAAGAAGTATATACACATCGAAAGCCACTTTATGAGAAATATGCAGATATTATCTTAGACTGCTCGAAGTATTCGATAGATACCACGATAGATACTATTAATCAGAGAATGGATTCCTTGTCATAAAACTTAAAATGAAATATAATTAAGGAACAAGTAAATAATAAAACACGATTTTGAAGGTAGAAATTTTTCGACAAGACAAGGCGGAGGAAGGCGAAATAATCGCTTTATTTCAACTGACGACAACGAAGTATTGACGGAAAATAGCGCCTTCAAAAATGTGAAAGTATTATTTAGTTGTTACTATAATGCCCAGTGAAATCAATTCGGCATTTTATAATAAGCGCTCTGAATAGTCGCAATCTAATGTTATTCTTGCAAATATAAGAGTTACATTAGCAAGAATAAGCAATACAGATGTATTTTGGAGGAAATAATGGATTTGTTAAATGGATTAAACCCAGAACAAAAGAAGGCAGTGCTTTACAATGAAGGACCACTTCTTATATTAGCAGGCGCAGGTTCAGGTAAAACTAGAGTATTGACACATAGAATTGCATATCTAATCAAGCAACATGGTATATTCCCATCAAGTATTTTAGCTATAACCTTTACAAATAAAGCTGCAAAGGAAATGAGAGAAAGAATAGACAGTCTTATTGGTGATCTGAGCAATGATATGTGGGTGGGAACTTTTCACTCTATTTGTATAAGAATGTTAAGAAGAAATATTGAAAAGCTTGGATACGACAGAAGCTTTGTCATTTATGATACCCAAGACCAGCAAGTGGTAATAAAGGAATGCTTGAAAGAACTGAATATAAATGATAAGAATTTCCCTCCAAAATCAGTGCTCGAAACCATAGGTAAGCAAAAGGACGAGCTTATTGATGCCGTTCACTTTGAGAAACTTTATGCCTCTGATTTTAGGATGGGCAAAATAGCTAAAATATATAATCTCTATGAGAAAAAACTCAAGAATAATAATGCACTTGATTTTGATGATATTATAATGAATACAATAAAGCTTTTCGACCAATATCCAGAGGTTTTAGGCTTCTATCAGAGAAAATTCCGGTACGTTTTGGTGGACGAGTATCAGGATACAAATACAGCACAGTACACGTTAGTTCAGAAATTATCTGAGGCACACAAGAACCTCTGTGTGGTGGGTGATGACGATCAGTCAATATATGGTTGGAGAGGCGCCAACATCCGCAATATACTTGACTTTGAAAAGGATTTTAAAGGGTGCAAAACAGTAAAGCTTGAGCAAAATTATCGTTCTACGCAGAACATATTGGATGCAGCAAACCAGGTCATTAGCAATAATACTGGAAGAAAGATCAAAAGCCTGTGGACCGAAAATAAAGGTGGAAGCAAAATCGTTTTGTGTGAAAATGAAACTGAACATGAAGAATCACTATACATAGCAAGAGAGATTCAAAGACTAGCAAATGAAGAAAATAGAAAATACAAGGATTTTGCTGTGCTATATAGAATCAATGCACAATCCCGTGTACTAGAAGAAATGTTCATGCGTGAAGGATTACCATACAAAATAATCGGTGGGCAGAAGTTCTATGATAGAAAAGAAATCAAGGATATTATTTCATATCTAAGATTGATACAAAATCCAGTTGATAATGTGAGCTTAAAGAGAGTTATAAATGTACCTAAGAGAGGGATAGGAGACACTACTGTTGAAGCTGCTGAAGATATTGCAATTGAAAGTGGAATATCTATATTTTCTGTAATATCTAATGCAGAAGAATGTCCAACTTTAAGAAGAGCAGCACAAAAATTGAATAACTTTTCAAGCATGATACTAAAACTAAGGACTATGAAGCAAAACATGAGTATCTCTGAACTGCTTGACATGTTGATAGATGATACCGGTATGTTAAGAGAATATGAAACTGAAGACACTGTTGAAGCTCAATCAAGGATAGAAAATATAAAAGAGTTTAAATCTGTTACTATGGAGTTTGAAAAGCAAAGCGAAGATAGTAGCCTTGAAGAATTTTTGGCGAAGATTGCACTGGTTTCAGATCTTGATAACCTTAAAGAGGAACAGGATTATGTTGTTTTAATGACTATGCATAGTGCAAAGGGGCTTGAGTTCCCAGCTGTCTTCATTCCAGGAATGGAAGAAGGCGTTTTCCCAGGCTATAGGGCAATAACAGAGGGCCCTGAACAGCTAGAAGAAGAGCGTAGACTATGCTATGTAGGTATAACTCGTGCAAGAGAAAAGCTATATTTGTCAAATGCTCGCTTTAGAACTCTTTTTGGGAACTCAAGCTACAACAAGCCTTCAAGATTTTTGTCGGAAATTCCGGAAAATTTGGTTGAGTACCCTTTTAAGCCGTCAAGAAGCTCTTTTGAACAAAATGGAACTCTAGCTTGGGGTAAAACTCAAACTTTGAGTACAACTCAAACCTCAAGTAAATCTCAAACCTCGAGTACATTTGGAACTTCAAGCACAAACCAAAGTAAGAATGTCGGTACAGGTTCATTAAAAGATTTACTTAGTTCAAACCTAGTGTCTCGTGGATTTGGTGGAAAGACTGCGGAAAAAAGCCCGACGAGTGTTGGGGTTAGAAATGCACCAAATAGTTTTTCTGCAAGAATAGGGTTAGATTCATCTGACTTTAGTGTTGGGAATGAAGTAGAGCACAAAAAGTTTGGAAAGGGAACTATATCAAAAGCTACACCAGATAATGGGGATCAGATGTTGGAAATTCAATTTGAAGGAGCTGGCATGAAGAGGCTTATGGCTTCAATGGCAAATTTAAAGAAACTATGATTAATTTTTCTAAATAAGAAATATAATGGAGGGTATCTCATGAAGTTTACTGATGGATTTTGGTTAAAACGAAAGGGCGTTAATATATATTCACCTGCACAGGTACGTGATTATAATATTAAAGAAAAATCAATATTACTTTATGCTCCTGTTACAAAGATTGTTACTCGTGGCCAGACTTTGCAAGGGCCACTTCTTACAATAGAAATCAGTTCACCGAGCAATGATATTATACAGGTTAAAGCACAACACTTTATAAAAACCTTAGAAAAAGGACCAGCGTTTGACATAAGTATTGATAGTAAGTTTACCCCTGTAATCAGTGATGAGGAGGATGAGCTGATACTAACAAGCGGAAATACTTCGGTACGCATATGCAAGAAGGATTTTTCATTAAGTTTTTACTATGGGGACAGATTATTAACTAAAAGTGGTAACGGACAGATGGGATATATCACAACTGATATGCCTGAAGTATATATGCGTGAACAGCTTGACATTGCCACTGGAGAATGTGTTTATGGTCTTGGGGAGCGCTTTACGTCATTTGCCAAGAATGGACAAAGTGTAGATATTTGGAACGAGGACGGTGGAACATCTTCTGAACAATCATACAAGAATATTCCGTTTTATATTACAAATAGAGGATATGGTGTGTTTGTAAACCATCCTGAGAGAGTATCTTACGAGGTTGCCTCGGAATCTGTTTCGAAAGTTCAGTTTAGCGTCCCAGGCGAGAAGCTAGATTATTTTGTTATTGGCGGTAGTGATTTAAAAGATGTTATTCATAATTATACTACTCTTACTGGTCGGCCTTCATTGCCACCAGCATGGTCTTTTGGGTTATGGCTTACAACATCCTTTACAACAAATTATGATGAGCAAACTGTATCATCATTTGTTGACGGTATGGCGCAGAGAGCTATCCCACTGAGGGTATTCCATTTTGACTGCTTCTGGATGAAAGAATACGAGTGGTGCAATTTTGAATGGGATAAGGATGTTTTTCCAGAACCTAAGAAGATGCTAACTAGACTAAAAGAAAAGGGACTAAAAATATGTGTTTGGATTAATCCATACATTTCTCAGAAATCAAAACTTTTTGTTGAAGCAGTGGAGAATGGATACTTGATAAAATTGCCTGATGGTGAGACGTGGCAATGGGATTTATGGCAACCGGGGATGGGTATTGTTGATTTTACAAATCCAGCTGCTTGCAAATGGTATAAAGATAAGTTAAGCGCTCTTATTGACATGGGTGTAGATTGCTTTAAGACGGATTTTGGTGAGAGAATACCAACTAATGTTGTTTATTTTGATGGCAGTGACCCAGTTAAGATGCATAATTATTACACTTATTTGTATAATAAAGTTGTTTATGATGTGCTTGTAGAGAGATTTGGGGAAAAAGAGGCAATTGTATTTGCTAGAAGTGCTACAGTGGGCTCGCAGAAACTCCCTGTGCATTGGGGTGGAGACTGTGTTTCAAAGTATGAATCAATGGGAGAGAGCCTAAGAGGTGGATTATCACTATGCATGTCAGGCTTTGGTTTTTGGAGTCATGATATCAGCGGATTTGAAAACACAGCATCACCTGATCTTTACAAGAGATGGGCCGCATTTGGTTTACTATCTACTCACAGCAGATTGCATGGGAGTAGCTCATATAGGGTTCCATGGCTCTTTGATGAAGAAGCAGTTGATGTAGTCAGGTATTTTAGCAAGCTAAAATGTTCTATAATGCCATATCTATACAGTGTCGCATGCAATACTGAGAAGACGGGTGTGCCTGCTATGCGTTCTATGGTGCTTGAATTTGACAAGGATAGAGCTTGCGATCATTTGGACACGCAATACATGTTGGGAGATTCTCTCCTTATTGCACCAATTTTCAGACCTGAAGGCACTGTAGACTATTATTTGCCAAAAGGCACATGGACCAACTATATTTCAAACCAGCGTGTAGAAGGTGGATCATGGCAGTATGAAAATCACGATTTCATGAGTCTTCCATTAATGGTAAGACCAAATTCAATTATAGCAGTTGGTAATAATAGGGATGTGCCAGATTATGATTATCTTGAAGAGACAGAGCTTCATGTATTTGAACTTATAGATAATGAAACTACAATTGCAACTATTTATAATATTGAGGGAAAAGTAAAGGCTAGTGCAATAGCTATTAGTAATCGCAATAAGGTTTCTATTAAAGTATCGGGCTTAAATAATTATTCAATCATAATGAGAAACGTATGCAGTGTTAGCGATATAACAGGTGCAACTTTCGAATCCAATGAATTGGGCTCAAAACTTACTCCTAAGAAAAAAGCTGAGGAGATTACGTTCAGAATTGTAGAATAATTACTTGAAATTACTGAAGAATAGATTATTTGCGAGATACTAAAATGTAAAATATACCCTATAGAGTAGACAATGAAATGCTCTCTTTAAAGTAGGCAGATTAAAAACTAAAAATCTGTTACTGGAAAGGGGAGTATTTTTGTTTCAAATATTATTCTTGACTGTTATAATAATATCAAATATAATAAGTGTGATTCATCAATGTATAAGTTTATCGATTTATCTTGATAAAGTGACGTAAGAAGTTTAAAATATGTTTGAGAGGTAGTTGTTTATGTCAAAGTGGAAAATATATACTCCGGATGGTGTACGGGATATTTTATTTGATGAGTGTTATGCAAAAAGAGAGATGGAAAACAGAATTCGCAATACATTTAGATCCTATGGCTATTATGAAATAGAAACTCCTACGATAGAGTTTTTTGACGTATTTTCATCTGAGATAGAGCACTTTCCACAGGAATCAATGGTTAAATTCTTTGACCAAAAAGGAAGAATACTTGTATTAAGACCAGATATTACAGTTCCTGTTGCAAGAATCACTGCTACAAAAAATCGTGATGTGCAGCTTCCAATTAAATATTCCTACATCGGGAATGTCTTCAGATTTAATGAGGTTGGCGGCGGTCGCCAGAATGAATTTACACAGGCTGGAGTAGAAATGCTAGGTGATTATTCTTCTGAGAGCGATGCAGAGATTATAGCAGTTGCTATAAATACATTGAAGTCCGCTGGATTAGAGAATTTTCAAATTGATATAGGTCAAGTGGAATTTTTCAAAGGCTTGGCAGAGGAAGCCGGATTTTCAAATGAAGATGTTGATAGAATTTCCAAACTGATTGATAGAAAAGATTTTGTTGGAGTCGAAGAGATTGTTAACAGATATAAAATGAGTAGTGAGTTAAGAGAGCTAATATTAAAGCTTCCTGGTTTATTTGGCTCTATAGAAGTAATTGAAAAATTCAAGAAAGCTACAAAGAATGTTAGAAGCCTAGCTGCATTAGAGAATATTGAAGAAGTAATTGGTATACTTGGTGATTATGGGTTTTCCAAGTATATATCGGTTGACCTTGGTATGCTAAAGGGGCTTAATTATGATACTGGTATAATTTTTAGAGGCTTTACCCACGGGGTAGGCTTCCCTATACTTTCAGGTGGTAGGTATGATAGCCTAACCTCGAGCTTTGGGAAGGATTGTCCTGCTACAGGGTTCTCGCTAGGAATTAATATGTTGATGACTGCATTTGAAAATACTCAGATGTCTTCTGAAAAGCCAAGTGTTGATTCTTTGATTTGCTATAAAAAGTGCAATAGGAAAAGTGCAATTGAAATTGCTGAGGCGCTTAGAAGACAGGCACTGAATATCGAAACGTTTATGCTAATAGAAGAAATTGAGCAGGGCATAGATTATGCAGTTTCGAAGCAAATTGGTGGTGTCGTTTTTATACAAGATAATGGTAAAATTACTATACACGATATTGTCAAAAATACTATAAATGAAACAAGTTATGATGAGTTAATAAATAATTAAATGAGAGTCTGGCAATTAAAAATTATTAACTGCTGATGGAGGTATATGAAATGAGATATTTAACTATTGCACTTTCAAAGGGCAGACTTACAGATATGTCAATAGAGCTGTTTGAAGCTATTGGAATTGATTGCACTGAGCTAAAGTCTTCTACAAGAAAGCTCATATTATCAGATGAAAAAAACAAGATAAAGTTCTTCTTAGCAAAACCTGCAGATGTTCCTACATATGTTGAATACGGTGCTGCAGATATAGGAATTGTAGGAAAGGACACCCTACTTGAAGAAGGTAGAAATGTCTATGAAGTTCTGGACTTGGGATTCGCGGCTTGCAAAATGGCTCTTGCTGGACCTGCAGAGCTGCAAGGAAAGATAGATGAGCTCAATATAAAGAGAGTAGGAACAAAATATCCTAATATCGCAAGAAATTATTTTGAGAAAAATAGACGAGAAAGTGTTGAGATCATCAAGCTAAACGGTTCGGTTGAACTTGCTCCATTGGTAGGACTATCTGAGGTTATAGTTGATCTTGTTGAGAGTGGGCGGACATTAAAGGAAAACGGTTTAGTAGTCCTTGATACAATTGCAGATATAAGTGCTAGGATGGTTGTTAATCGAGTTAGCATGAAAATGGAGAACGAACGTATTCAGAAAATAATTGACGGGGTAAGAGAGCAATTAGTTGCTAGGAGGTAGAGAATGATTAACGTAGTAGATTTGCGTAAGGATGATAACGGAGATGAAGCTAAGAAATTATATACAAAATTAATTCAAAGAACAAAATCCTCAGATGGTGGCAGCATCTTAAATACTGTTGCTGATATTTTAGAACATGTTAAGAAATCCGGTGATGATGCTCTAAGAGAATATAGCAAGAAGTTTGATGGGGCTGATATAGACAGTATCAGGGTTTCTGAGACCGAAATAACTGCAGCATATGATGTAGTTGATGAAGAATTATTGGGAACTATAAAAAAATCCAAGCAGAACATATGGAGCTTCCATGAAAAGCAATTGCAGAATAGCTGGATTAGTGCAAAAGAAGATGGTACGGTGCTGGGCCAATTAGTTCGACCTATAGAAAAAGTTGGATTGTATGTTCCTGGTGGCACAGCTCCACTAATATCATCTGTGTTAATGACTGCCGTTCCTGCAAAAGTAGCAGGAGTTTCAAAGATAATTATGTGCACGCCTCCATCCAAGGACGGTAGCGTAAATCCAGCTATACTAGTCGCAGCTAGAGAGGCTGGAATAGACGAAGTGTATAGGGTGGGTGGTGCTCAAGCTATTGCAGCAATGGCATATGGAACAGAGTCCATACCAAGTGTAGATAAAATATGCGGGCCTGGAAATGTTTATGTGTCTACAGCCAAGAGGCTTATATTCGGTGACTGTGACATTGATATGTTTGCTGGACCAAGTGAGATTTTGGTAATAGCTGATGGGGCAGCAATACCTGAGTATGTCGCTGCCGACCTGCTTTCTCAGGCGGAGCATGATAGGTTGGCTTCAGCAGTGCTTATTACAAATGATGAAAGCCTCATCATAAATGTGAATATTCAAATAGAAAAACAGTTGGCCAAATTGAGCAGAGGATCGATAATCAAAAAATCTTTAGAAGATTATGGATTTATAGTGCTGGTGGATAACATTGAGAAGGCTATAGAAGTGTCAAATAATATAGCGCCAGAGCATCTTGAACTATGCATAGAGGAGCCTATGAGCATGCTTGGCTTAGTAAAAAACGCAGGAGCGATATTCATAGGTAACTATTCTCCGGAGCCTTTAGGCGACTATATGGCGGGACCCAGCCATGTGCTACCTACAAGTGGTACGGCTAGATTTTCTTCACCTGTAAACGTGGATCAATTTATTAAAAAATCAAGTTTGATATATTATAATAGACATGCTCTTGAGAAAACTAGCAAGGACATTATAAGATTTGCAGAGGCTGAGCTTTTAGACGCCCATGCAAATGCTATCAAGGTTAGGTTTAATGCGTAAGCAACTACTTTAGTGAAGGTGGCAATTTCATCACATTTTATGGTCGCAATTAGCGGCTCATGGAGGTTAACATGATAGAAGAATTGATGAGGCCTGAAATACGGTCTTTTACGCCATATAATGCCAATCAGCAGCCATATAAAATCAAGCTTGATGCCAATGAGAGCCCATTTAATATGCCAATAGAGGTTAGAAAAAAGCTTGCAGATTTCATATTAAATGACCCACAGTTAAATCTATATCCTGATACTGATTCAATCCAGTTGAGAGAATTGATTGCTGAGCACTGGGGTGTTGATCAAGAAGGTGTAATAGTAGGAACTGGCTCAGATCAATTGATACAGGTCATAGCCAATGTATTTGTTGGCCGTGAGGACAAGGTACTTTATCCTGATCCATCCTTTGGAATGTACAGAAATTCCTGCATGATTGCAGGTGGAATTGCCTGTAAATATCTGCTAGATCCAAATGAAAAATACGCATATTCAAAGGAAAAAATAATTGAAGCATATGATAGTGAACAACCCAAAATTATATATATTTGTAATCCCAATAATCCTACTGGCAATTTAATGCTAATAGATGATATTCTTGAATTGGTGCGCTATTGCCAAAAGTCTATTGTTGTAGTAGATGAGGCTTATGCGGAATTTTGCGATACAACAGTAATTCCATATGTTGAGAAATACCAAAATCTTTTAGTTCTGAGAACTTTCTCAAAGGCATACGGATTAGCGGGAATTAGGTGCGGCTATTCTATATCTTCAATAAATCTTGCCAATGCAATTAATCTGGCTCGTCCGCCCTATAATATAAGCTCATTGTCTCAGTATGTTGCCAAATTAGTTCTATTGGAGAAAGAGCAAATATACAAAAATATTGCATTTCTTATTGAGCAGAGAGAGTGGGTGGCTAGAGAATTAGCCAAAATTAAAGGAGTAGAGGTTTTTAATTCATCTGCTAATTTTATACTTATAAAAGTGGATAACTGCAAACAAGTATATAAAAAGCTATGTGAAAAAGGTATATTTATTAGAGTGTTTGGCTCAGCGCTTCTGCTAGAAGACTGCATGAGAATAAGTATTGGAACGCATGAACAAAACACCACTCTGCTTGATGAACTCGCTACTATCTGTTATAATAAATAACCAACATTAAATTAAAAAAACGAAAAAAAGTTCGGAATGTACCATATGGACGGAGGGATATTTTTGCGAGAAGGCTTAGTAAACAGAAATACAAAAGAAACCCAGATCAAGATACAAATTAATCTTGATGGTAAGGGAGATTGCAATTCTAATACAGGTATAGGTTTCCTTGACCACATGCTAATATTATTTATTAGACATGGGCTGATGGACGGAGAATTTGATGTAAAGGGCGATTTGTATGTCGATTCCCATCATACAGTTGAGGATACAGGTATTGCTTTGGGCTTGGCTATTAGGCAGGCTCTTGGCGACAAAAAGTCTATTAAGAGATATGGTACAGCTTTTGTGCCTATGGATGAGTCTCTTGTTCAGGTGTCTTTGGATTTGAGTGACAGACCATTTTTGGTATTTGATGCCAGCTTTTCACAACAGATGGTTGGACAAATGGAAACACAGTTAGTTGAGGAGTTCTTTAGAGCAGTGGCATTTAATGCTGGTATTACGCTACATATCAAACTTATGCATGGGACTAACTGCCATCACATTATTGAAGCAATGTTCAAGGCTTTTGGAAGAGCACTAGATGAAGCCACAAAAGTTGATACAAGAATAATTGGAGTCATGTCTACAAAAGGACTGCTTTGATACTTATTTACAGGAGGTAAAATATGCTTATTAACAACACAGATTTTATTAGATTGCCATTGTATATAACGGGAAAAGTTCGGAATGTTTATAATTTAGGCGAACAGCTACTTATTGTCGTAACAGATAGAATATCAGCTTTTGATGTTGTGTTTTCTGAATTAATTCCAAACAAAGGAGTAGTTCTAAATAGCATATCAGCTTTTTGGTTCGATTATACAAAGGATGTTATTGGGAACCACGTAATAACTACAGATGTAAATCAGTACCCAAAGGAGTTGTCGGCGTTTAAAGAAGAACTAGCGGGAAGATCAATGCTAGTAAAGAAGATGGATATGGCTCCTGCGGAGTGCATAGTAAGAGGTTATCTGGAGGGTTCAGGCCTTAAAGAATATCAAAAAACAGGCAGTATATGTGGAATAAAGCTTCCGGTGGGTCTGAAACAGGCTGACAAGCTTCCAGAACCTATTTTTACCCCTTCTACAAAAGAGTCAGAGGGTCATGATGTAAATGTTTCTTTTGAGGTACTATGTGACAAAATTGGATCTGAAATGGCGCATAAGCTGAAGGATGCAAGCATCAAACTGTATCTTAAGGCCAACCAGCACGCTGAAAGTAAAGGACTTATTTTAGCAGATACCAAATTTGAATTTGGTATAGCTGATGGGGAATTGGTGGTCGGAGATGAGATATTTACACCTGATTCATCACGGTTTTGGTCAATGGATGAATACAAGCCTGGCGGGACACAGAAGAGCTTTGATAAGCAGTATTTGAGAGAATACCTTGAGAGCATTACATGGGATAAACAGCCTCCAGCTCCTACCCTTCCAGATGATGTAATTAAAAAAACTGAGGCAAAATATATAGAAGCGTATGAGAGAATCACCGGCAAAAAGTTCTAAAAATTAATTTTATTAACTTTTAGAACTTTTGACCCGGGATTTTAAAGACTTTCAATCCCACAACGATTGGAGAAAAGTATGATTGCTATCATTGACTATGGTGTTGGAAATTTGGCAAGTGTAAACAAGGCATTGAGTTTTATTGGATATGATTCCAAAATAACCTCAGATCATAGAGAAATACTAAAAGCCGATAGGGTAGTTCTGCCAGGAGTTGGCGCTTTTGCTGATGCTATGAATAGTCTTGAAAAAAATAATATGATTTCTGTTATAAATCAGGTGGCAGCAAATGGTACACCTCTATTGGGCATTTGCTTAGGGATGCAGCTAATGTTCGACTATAGCACTGAGGGCGGAGAAAAGGTTAAGGGTCTGAGTCTGTTAAAGGGCAGCATCACGCAATTTCCTCTTGATATGGGACTGAAGGTTCCTCATATGGGGTGGAATAACCTCCACATTAAGCAGGATAACGGTATTTTTAAGGGCATACAGGAGAATAGCTATGTTTATTTTGTTCACTCATATTTTCTGACTGCGGAAGATCCTAATGAGGTCTCTGCAACCTGCCAATATGGAATTGAGTTTGATGCTGCGTTTTACAAAGGAAATATTATGGGGACACAGTTTCATCCTGAAAAGAGTGGAGATGTGGGACTAAATATACTTAGAAATTTTGCAAATTATGTGTGGAGGTAAATATGAATAAGATGGTCGTTTATCCTGCAATTGATATAATTGATGGTAAGTGCGTAAGGCTACAGCAAGGCAGCTACAGCGATGTGACTATATTTGGAGACAGCCCTGTAGAAATGGCACTCAAATGGGAAAGCCAAGGTGCGAGGTATTTACATGTGGTAGATTTAGATGGGGCTAGATCTGGTAATTCAGAAAATGCTGAAATAATTAGACAAATAGCCAGTAAATTAACGATTCCTGTTCAGCTTGGTGGTGGAATTAGAAGCCTAGATGCGATAGAAGCAATTCTTTCAAGTGGCGTAAGCAGGGTGATTCTAGGGACATCTGCTGTTAATAATCAGGAGATGCTTAAGATGGCGATTAAGGAATACAAGGACAAAATTGCTGTTGGTATAGATGCAAAAGATGGAATGGTAGCTATACATGGTTGGGAGAAGACAAGTGATTTTACAGCCATTGACTTTGCAAGAAGAGTTGAAGGGTTTGGAGCAAAAACAATTATTTATACTGATATTTCAAGAGATGGCATGTTAAAGGGACCAAACCTTGTGGCAATGAGAGATATGGCAAAGTCTGTGGATATTGAGGTTATCGCATCTGGTGGAGTGAGCTGTCTAAAAGACATACTAGCTCTGAAATCTACTGGTGTAAGAGGCGTTATTGTTGGAAAGGCATTATATACTGGAAATATAGATTTAAGAGAAGCAAACGATTCGTCAAAGGAGTAAAACATGCTTACTAAAAGAATTATTCCTTGCTTGGACGTTCATGCAGGGAGGGTTGTAAAAGGTGTGCAATTTGTAAATATAATTGATGCTGGAGATCCTGTTGAGACAGCAGCTTTTTATGATAAGGCTGGAGCGGACGAGCTAACATTTCTTGATATAACTGCGTCTTCAGATGCCAGGACTATCATGCTAGACGTGGTGAGACGAGTGGCAGAGCAAGTATTTATTCCATTTACTGTTGGGGGTGGAATAAGAACTGCTGAGGATTTTAGAGAAATTCTCAAGGCAGGTGCTGACAAGGTTGGAGTAAATTCAGCAGCATTAAAGAGACCTGAGCTTATATCAGAAGCAGCTTGGAAGTTTGGCAGTCAGTGTGTTGTACTGGCTATTGATGCTAAAAAAAGGCTAGATGGCTCTGGATGGGATACTTACTTGAATGGTGGTAGAGTAAATACTGGTAAAGACGCTGTGGAGTGGGCAATAGAAGCAGAAAAGTTGGGCGCAGGTGAAATACTTTTGACCAGCATGGACAAAGATGGCACGAAGGATGGCTATGACATTGAACTTACTAGAATAATATCGGAGAATGTAAAAGTACCTGTAATTGCATCTGGAGGAGCAGGGAAAATGTCACATTTCAAGGATGTGTTAGTTGCAGGGAAAGCAGATGCAGTTCTTGCCGCTTCATTATTTCATTTTAGAGAAATGGAAATACGTGATTTAAAGCAATACTTAAGTAACAATGGAATAGAAACTAGAATATAATTATATTTGATGTTAATATAGATAAGGGACATCTTAATAATAACTTCTCTTTTTGAGTGAAGAAAAGTACATTAATTATAGTTTATTTAACGATGTATGGAGGCGTTTGATAATGGAAAACTTAAAGGATTTATTAAAATTTGACGACAAGGGGCTTATTCCTGTTGTTACGCAGGATTTTAAAACTAAAGATGTTTTAATGGTAGCGTATATGAATGAAGAGGCCTTTGATAAAACAATAGAAACTGGGAAGGTACATTATTTTAGTCGTAGCCGTAGTAAGCTTTGGTTAAAAGGTGAAACTTCAGGGCATTTTCAATATGTAAAAGCAATTAAGTTGGATTGTGATGGAGATACAATATTGATTGAAGTTGAGCAAATTGATGCAGCTTGCCATACTGGAAACAAAACCTGTTTCTATAGGACAATGAACGCAAAAAAGTGGGAAGAGACAACTGAAAAGGCCGATGATGAAAAGCTTTCTGCTGGTATACTTCAAGAAGTTTATGATGTTATTGTGGACAGAACAGTGCATCCGAAAGAAGGCTCATACACAAACTATTTGTTTACAAAAGGGTTGGATAAGATACTGAAGAAGGTTGGCGAAGAAACAGCTGAGGTTATTATAGCAGCTAAAAATAATTCTAAGGAAGAGATAAAGTATGAAGTATCTGACCTAATGTTTCATTTAATGGTATTATTAGTTGAGAGAGGCCTCACACTTGAAGATATTTATGGCGAATTAAAGGGAAGAAGATAAGTGGAAAATAATTTACTAAGGATAGATGAATATAGAAATAACCCAGAGTTTTACTTTAGTAAGGGGTTACGCTGTGCAAATAAAAAGAATCTAAATGATGCTTACAAAAATATACTCAAAGCGATAGAGCTTGAGCCGGATAATTGTGAATACAAATTTAATATTGCATGTTTTTTATCTGAAATGCATCGCCCCAAAGAAGCAAACAGGGTATTTAATGACATACTTTTAAACTTTGACCCAACGATGTATGATTGCTATTTTGGTTTAGGTTGTAATAGCTTTGAAATTGGCGATACAGAGAAAGCAGCTGAATATTTCGATAAATATCTCTACTTTGAGAGTGCTGGTGAGTTCAGTGAAGAAGTAGCTGAGATGATTTTTTATTTGAAACTTTATGATGGTATTTCTCATAATAATAGGTTTATTAGACGATCAGATAATAGTCTTAGAAAGGCTAAAAAGTATCTGCAGGAAAATAGTATGAGGAATGCTACTAGAGAGTTATATAAATCAATAAACTCAAACCCTTTTAATGTGAATGCTAGAAACCTACTTACATTGACTCTGATGGAACAGCAGAAATATAACCTAGCAGGGTATATTAGCAGGACTGTCAGAGGTATTGACGATGATAATGTCTGGGCAAATTGTCTATGTATATATATTCTTTTGTATTCTAGAAAACATAGTAGTGTCAATAAAATTTTAGAGATTCTGGCTTGGACGGATATTGCTGATAGAGAAAATCTTCTCTGTGTTGCAACAACGTTAATTGTTTTTAATAAAATAGATGAGCTTATAACACTTTTAGAGATGCATATAATCGAATATGGTGATTCGTTCATATACTCTATCTTGTTGTTAACATATGCTTTAACCAAGAATAAAGAAAAATTTAATGAAGTTTTCGAAGTGCTCTCGGTATTAGATAAAACTAATAATGAACTAGTTGGATGGTTAGAATATATTAAAAGCTATATTTCTAAGCCTAATGAGGAAATTTCTGCCATTGGTGAATATCAAAAAATATTCTGTATAAACAAAGAAGCTTACGATACTATGTATATTCCTATGAAATATCAAGAGCTATATGCTAAAATGAAAAGAACAAAACCCAAACTCAGTAAAAGGGATGCACCAATAATAGAATGTGCAATGCAACATAGGGAAATAATGTATACTTGGTATTACGAAATGGAAATAATAGGTATACTTAATGATTGTAAGGCAGAAGCAGAAGAGTCACTTGAAGCTAATGACACTGGTGTAGCGGCATATTCTGCGGCACTTGAGTTTATTTATTGTAAGCAATACTGTATTGAAATGGGAAAAGAAGAACTGATTCTAAAATATGATATTTCTTCAATAACATTTAATAAGGCTCTCAAAAAAATGAATTTTAGATTACTAAAATAATAATATTGGTAAATCGCGAGTAAATAGAAGAAATCAGTAGATTTTATGACCATGGTTGAAATAGATGGCAAAATATAGCTGTTTTTATTGAAATAAGATGTTTGATAATATTTTATTCAATATATAATATAGTAATAGTAATTAGCACTCGATAGCAGTGAGTGCTAACAAGCAATAATTTATCAAGGAGGTAAAATAATGAAGATAAGACCATTAGGTGATAAAGTAGTTGTTAAAATGCTCGAGGGCGAAGAAACTACTAAAAGTGGAATAGTATTACCAGGTAGTGCAAAAGAAAAGCCACAGGTGGCTGAAGTTGTTGCTGTTGGACCTGGAACTGTGGTTGATGGAAAAGAAGTTAAGATGGAAGTAAAAGTTGGAGACAAAGTACTTATGAACAAATATTCGGGTTCTGAAGTAAAGTATGATGGACAGGAATATACAATATTGAAGCAGGGCGATATCCTTGCTGTTGTTGAATAATTTTTTATAGGAGGCAGTAAAAGATGGCAAAGGAAATTAAATTTGGCGAAGAAGCTAGACGTGCACTTGAAAGAGGTGTAAATAAATTAGCTGATACAGTAAAAGTTACCCTTGGACCAAAGGGAAGAAATGTTGTTTTAGATAAGAAATTTGGCTCACCTATAATTACAAATGATGGTGTTACTATAGCTAAAGAGATTGAGCTTGAAGATAAATTTGAAAACATGGGTGCTCAGCTAATAAAAGAAGTTGCTACAAAGACAAATGATGTAGCTGGTGATGGTACTACAACTGCAACCCTTCTTGCACAAGCAATTATTAGAGAAGGTATGAAAAATGTTGCTGCTGGAGCTAACCCAATGATTTTAAAGAGGGGTTTGCAAAAAGCTGTTGATGTTGCAGTAGCTGAAATTATAAATAATAGCCAGAAGATTAAGGGAAAAGAAGATATTGCACGAGTTGCGACTATATCTGCTAATGATGAAGTTATTGGAACTCTTATTGCGGATGCAATGGAAAAAGTATCAAATGATGGTGTTATAACTGTTGAAGAATCAAAGACGATGGGTACAAGCCTTGAGGTTGTTGAAGGAATGCAGTTTGATAGAGGATATCTTTCAGCTTACATGATTACTGATACTGAAAAAATGCAAGCTGTTTTAGAAGATCCATATATACTTATCACTGACAAGAAAATTACCAATATTCAAGATATTCTTCCAATTCTTGAGCAGATAGTTCAACAGGGAAAGAAGCTTGTAATTATTGCTGAGGACGTTGAAGGAGAAGCTCTTGCAACTCTCGTTGTTAACAAGCTAAGAGGAACATTTACTTGTGTAGCTGTAAAGGCACCTGGATTTGGAGATAGAAGAAAAGCTATGCTTCAAGATATTGCTGCTTTGACAGGCGGAGAAGTAATTACTGAAGAATTAGGACTTGAACTAAAAGAAACTAGCATTGCTCAGCTTGGTAAAGCTAGACAGATTATAATTCAAAAAGAGAACACTATCATCGTTGACGGTGCTGGTAGTCAGGAAGATATCAAGACTAGAATTGCTTCAATAAAAGTTCAAATCGAAGATACCACTTCTGATTTTGATAAAGAAAAGCTTCAAGAAAGACTTGCAAAGCTATCAGGTGGAGTAGCTGTTATCCAAGTTGGCGCTGCAACTGAGACTGAAATGAAAGAAAAGAAGCTTAGAATTGAAGATGCACTTGCTGCTACAAGAGCTGCTGTTGAAGAAGGTATTGTAGCTGGTGGTGGTACAGTTCTAATAAACGTAATACCAGAGGTTGCTAAACTTCTTGAAACAACAACTGGCGACGAAAAGACTGGCGTTCTGATTATACTCAGAGCTCTTGAAGAGCCTGTTAGACAAATAGCTGCTAATGCTGGGCTTGAAGGTTCAGTAATAGTTGACAAGATCAAAGCTAGTAAAAAAGGCATCGGTTTTGATGCTCTTAATGAAAAATATGTTGATATGATTGAGAGTGGAATAGTTGACCCTACAAAGGTTACTAGATTCGCACTTCAAAATGCAGCTTCTATTGCAGCGATGGTACTCACAACTGAAAGTGTTGTTGCAGATAAGCCAGAACCAGAATCATCAGCTATGTCAGGTGGAGGCGGAATGCCAGGCGGAATGGGTGGAATGTACTAAAAGTAAATACTTTAGTGGAGGGTGACTTTTGGTCATCCTCCATTTGCATTTTAATAAAGTTTGAAAAAAATGATTATAAATGATAAAATTTCATTATAATTTACAAATATATAAATTAATTATTAATTATCGACGGAAGTACTTGATATTATCTTATTTATTTATTATTATTTATAACAAGGTTTAAAATTTATTGAGTACATTAGATATTTAAGATAAATAAACTTCAAAATTAATAAGGAGGGGTCTACTTGGATATATTTTTGGAGAAAATAGTAAAGCGTAAGAAGACTGTTATGGATTCGGCAATTATTGCAGGAATTATTATACTGGCAATTTTGCTAATAATGATTTTGAGTTCTTTTAAATTCCTTCAAACGTTTTCATTATTTATTATTGTTGGAATAGGTTATCTTGCTTTTATGTTTATGAGGAGCAGGAGTATTGAATATGAGTATATTGTCACAAATGGAGATTTGGACATAGATATGATAATTGCTCAAAGAAAGAGAAAAAGAATTTTTAGTGGAAGTTGTAAGGATTTTGACGTAGTTGCCAAACTAACTAGTGGTCAATATGATCACAATACTCAGAGTATTAAAAAGCGTATATTAGCTATTTCTTCTATGGAATCAAAAGATGTCTACTTTGCAACGTTGGTTAAAGATGGACAGAAGACTCTTATATTTTTCGAACCACATGCTAAAATGATAGAATCATTCAAAAAATATATTCCTCGGAAGGTTTTTGATTGATTTCAAATGATATTTTTATATTAAGGCAAAGGACATTTGTTCTTTGCTTTTTTGAATAATCCAATGAGGAGGATTTTGAGGAAATGGCATATTTTTATAGTGAACCTTCAAGAACATTTAGTGAATATCTGTTGGTACCCAATTTGAGTACTAAGTCTTGCATGCCCTGCAATGTTGTGCTAAAGACTCCGATTGTTAAACATAAGGTAGGAGAGCAGTCAACTCTTGAACTAAATATTCCTGTAGCATCAGCCATCATGCAATCTGTTTCAGACCACAATATGGCAATTGAATTGGCAAAATGCGGAGGTATATCTTTTATTTACGGATCACAAAGCATTGAAAATCAAGTTGAAATGGTTCGAAAGGTAAAAAAATATAAAGCAGGTTTTGTGGCTAGCGATAGCAATTTAAGTCCAGATAACACCCTTAAGGATGTTGTTGCTATAAAGGAAAAGACGGGTCACTCCACAATCGCAATTACTGAAGATGGTACACCTACTGGAAAACTAGTTGGAATTGTAACAAGTAGAGATTATAGACTTAGTAGATATTCTTTAGAACAAAATATACATGAGTTTATGACGCCTTTTTCACAGCTTATTTATGCTTATGAAGGTATATCTTTAAAAGAGGCAAATGATATGATTTGGGAGCATAAGCTAAATTGTCTTCCAATTATAGATAATAATGACAGGCTATTGTATTTGGTTTTTAGAAAAGACTATGATAGCCATAAAGAGAATCCTAATGAATTACTTGATAGCAACAAGAGCCTTATTGTTGGGGCAGGAATTAACACCAGGGACTATAAGGAAAGAGTTACTGCTTTAGTTGAAGCAGGTGCTGACGTGGTTTGCATTGATTCATCAGATGGATATAGTGAGTGGCAATCTGATACAATCAGGTGGATAAAGGATAACTTTAAAGGGGAAGTCAAGGTAGGAGCAGGTAATGTAGTTGACAGGGAAGGTTTTAGATACCTAGTTGATGCAGGTGCAGATTTTATTAAAGTAGGTATTGGTGGAGGATCCATATGTATTACAAGGGAGCAAAAGGGTATTGGAAGGGGACAAGCTTCTTCAATTATAGAGGTTTCAGCAGCAAGGGCTGAATATTTGAGAGAAACAGGCTTTTACATTCCTATATGCTCTGATGGTGGAATAGTGCATGATTATCATATTGTACTTGCACTAGCAATGGGTGCTGATTTTGTGATGCTGGGAAGATATTTTGCAAGATTTGATGAAAGCCCAACTAGGAAAATTAAAGTTGGTGGAAACTTTGTTAAGGAGTACTGGGGTGAAGGCTCAAATCGTGCTAGGAATTGGCAAAGATATGATATGGGCGGAGACACTAGGCTAGGGTTTGAAGAGGGCGTAGACTCGTATGTGCCATATGCGGGTAAGTTAAAAGATAATTTGGACACTACTATTCATAAGGTGAAATCTACAATGTGTAACTGCGGTGCTTTATCAGTTTTTGAACTACAACAAAAAGCTAAGCTCACCCTTGTTTCAGCAACTAGTATTAAAGAGGGCGGAGCTCATGATGTAATTCTAAAAGATAAGGAATTGTCTTCATAATGCTTTTAATATTATAATTGATAGTTTGGTCTAAAAAGAAGTACTTTGCATATTCTTTTAGAGACTGTAAAATATTGGGTATAGAGTTCTTGACATTATTTTATATGTACTTTATAATAAGTTAGCGAAACACGCTGACCTAAGGTTTGCAAATTTTTCCGATAGATGTTAAATATGTGTATTAATATGAACAGCTTAATTAATAATATAAGACAACTAGGTATTTTGTAATTTTTATAGGGTTAGCAGAAAAAATTAATGGTAAAGGAGGGGACTTCCAATGGCAGTAAAAGAAGTAGTATTGACCTACGAAGGTTTGAAGAAATTAGAAGAGGAATTAGAATTTGCTAGAGGTACAAAGAGGAAGGAAGTTGCCGAGAGAATTAAGCAGGCACTTTCATTTGGAGATATATCTGAGAATTCAGAGTATGATGAAGCAAAAAATGAGCAGGCAACAGTCGAAGGAAGAATAGTACAGCTTGAATCTATGCTAAAGCATGCACGTGTCATAGATGAGGATGATGTTAAGACTGATGTAGTTAGTTTGGGATCTAGGGTAAAGCTTTATGATGTTGAGTTTGATGAAGAGGTAGATTACCATATCGTTGGTTCTACAGAAGCTAATCCCATTAAATCTAAAATATCAAACGAATCACCAGTTGGTTCGGCATTAATAGGACATAAAAAGGACGACGTTGTAGAGATTCAGGTACCAGATGGCACTATAAAATTTAAGATACTTGGTATTTCAAAGTAGAAAAATAATGTATACAATTTCTGTTGCTAGTTAAAGCAAAATTAATATATAATTATACTAACAGTTTACATTATGATGTAAACTGTTTTTTGTAAATAATAATATAAAACTAATGATTGAAATTTATGGAGGAAATAAATGACAGAAGAAAATATGCAAGATAACGGACAGATCGAAGAACAGGATTTAAGTGAGATACTTAAGGTTAGACGTGCAAAACTAAAGGAATTACAGGAAAAGAATAATGATCCATTTAAAATAGTAAAATATGATGTGATACACTGCGCTAAACATATCTTAGATAACTTCGAGACACTAGAAGGCCAAAATACTTCTATTGCAGGGAGATTGATGTCGAAGAGAGGAATGGGTAAAGTTGGTTTTTGTGATTTACAGGATAGAGATGGAAAAATCCAACTTTATGTTAGGAAGGACGAGATTGGAGAAGAGAGCTATGAGTTCTTCAAAAAATATGATATTGGTGATATCGTAGGAGTTAAGGGTGAAATATTTAAGACACACAAGGGTGAAGTATCTATAAAGGTAAAAGAAATTACACTATTATCAAAGTCATTGCTGCCATTACCTGAAAAGTGGCATGGGTTAAAGGATACTGATTTAAGGTATAGACAGAGATATGTTGACTTGATAGTAAATCCAGAGGTAAAGAACACATTTATTCTTAGAAGCAAAATTATCAAGTCAATTAGGAAATTTCTTGATGATAGAGGGTTCCTAGAGGTTGATACACCACTTTTAAACACGATTCCGGGTGGAGCCACTGCAAGACCATTTATTACTCATCATAATTCGTTAGATATAGATTTGTATCTTAGAATTGCACCTGAACTCTATCTTAAGAGACTTATTGTAGGTGGTCTGGAAAAGGTATATGAGATGGGAAGAATGTTCAGGAATGAGGGTATGTCTGTAAAGCACAATCCTGAATTTACTCTCATGGAGGTCTATGAGGCTTATAATGATTATAAGGGCATGATGGAGCTTACAGAGAATCTTTTTTCAACAGTTGCAGAGGAGACTCTGGGGACAACCAAAATTGTTTATCAAGGGCAAGAAATTGATTTAACTCCACCTTGGAACAGGCTTTCGATGATTGAGGCAGTTAAAAAGTATGCAGATGTGGATTTTGACATTATTAAGACTGATCAAGAAGCAAAGGCTGTGGCAGAAGAAAAGAAGGTTCGTGTAAAGGATGGCATGACTCGTGGAGAAATATTGAATTTGATGTTTGAAGAATTTGCCGAAAGTAATTTAATAGAGCCTACATTCATATATGACTATCCTGTTGAAGTATCTCCTCTTACAAAGAGAAAGCCTGATTGCCCAGAGCTTACAGAACGTTTTGAACTATTTATTACTGGAAGAGAAATGGCTAATGCGTATTCAGAACTAAATGACCCAATTGACCAAAAAGAGAGATTTGTAAATCAGGTTAAAAAGAGGGATTCCGGCGATGAAGAAGCAAACATGATGGATGAAGATTATGTCACAGCATTGGAATACGGAATGCCTCCAACAGGAGGGCTTGGTGTTGGTGTGGACAGGCTTATTATACTATTAACAGATTCAGCATCGATTAGAGATATCTTATTATTCCCTACAATGAAACCGAGGGATTAATGGTAAGGAATAACAAAATAATAGCCCCTTCAAAAATGTGAAGTTATTATGTAGTTATTCCTAATTAGATTGGATAGCCTAGATTAGGAGGGTCGTTTTGAAATATACAATACAAGAGTCAAGGAAAATATTGGGGATTATTAAAAGCTCCTCAAAAGAAGATATTGAAAGGAAATACGATGTTATAATGAAAAAATATCGTATTTTAAAAACGAATGGAACGCTTGACGTAAAAGCAGAGGAAGATTATGTAAAAAGTACTGAGGCCTATAGAATTGTAATGGGATATGAAGTAGATACGCCAAAGGTTTATAGAAAAGAAACTTATACGGACAAAGCCTTTGTAAAAGTTGGAATAGACAGAAAAAAAGCTGATAACTTTTTTTATTACTACAAAGTTCATATTCTAATAAGCATCGTGGCTATTGTAGTTATAGCACTTACCGTTAGATCCTTTGTTACAAGGGTAGACCCCGACATAACTATTGGATTTTTGGGTCAAGTTAATCAACAAGCATATGATCCACTTAAGGCTAAAATAGAACAAAAGCTTCCTGAAATTAAAAATGTTGCTTTTGATTCTGCTATGCTTTCCAACAATTCCAATGATCCACAGGCATATGCATATATGTCTAAGGCAATGGTACTTTTATCAGCATCAGATGTAGATTTATTTTTAGTAAGTAAATTTGCCTATGACAATTATGCGGGTAGCGGTCCATTTATGGAACTTGAAGATGTTGCGAAAGAGCTGAATGTTGATGTATCTAAAAGTGAGTATTTGAAGCTTAGAGTAGTTGATGAATGGGAAGAACCAACCAACGAAAATGAGCAGAGAAAAGTCAAAACATATAGAGATGCTGAGCCTAAACTATATGGTATTGATGTTACAAATAGCGATTTTTTTAAAGGAATAGATGTTATAGGACCTGAAAAAATATTGGTTGTTAGGGTAGAACCAAAAAACCGTGATTTGATATTAAAGTTAATAAAACTATTTGCAAATTAATGAAACCAATATAAAAAGACGGTGAAGGGGGTAGTAACATGGAAAATAGCGAATTCAAAGTTTTAAAGAAATTAGTAGGTGATGACACCAAAATAGTTCTTTCTGGCGAGATAGACATCTACACATCCCAATCTTTTAAAAGTGAGTTAAATGACGTTGTTAACGCTAGTAAGGGTGACCTTTTTATAGATTGCAAAGAGCTGACCTATATAGATAGCACTGGTTTGGGAATTCTCGTTGGGGCGCTTAAGGAAATACGCAAAGATAATAATGACATTTATATTTGTAACTTGAAAGATAATATTAAAAAATTATTTCTTATTACTGGCTTGGATAAATTATTTAAAATCGAAGAATAAAAAAGGTTTGCGTCTAAATAATCATGGGTACACATACTGTGTACCCATTTCTGCAAAAAAACTAAATATGATAAAGAGGAGAGTGGCATATGAAAAATGTTGCTTTTGATAATGTTACACTTGTGCTACCAGCAAAAAGCGAATATGTTAGCACTGCAAGATTAACCGCATCAAGCGTGGCGAATAGGATAGGATTTAATATTGATGAAGTAGAAGATATTAAAGTAGCAGTTTCTGAAGTTTGTAATATTATATTGTCTAAAATGGGAGATGAAATAAGCCAATATAAGATATCCTTTGGAATTAATAGTGATAACTTAGAGATTACATTTACTGGAGAAAAAATGGAACTAAAATGTCTTGGTGAGTCTGTAGAAAATGAATACGGCTTATACATTATGGAAGCGCTTATGGACACTGTAGTGCTTTGCAAAAATGACTATTCCATAGTTATGACAAAGAAGATTGGGGAATAAACTATGGAACAAATAAATGGAAGTATATTAAAACTAGATGAAGTGGAATTATTTCTGCAGTATATTAATACAGGGGACATTAACTATAGAAATGCTATAGTATCAAAGTACTTGCACCTAGCAGATTTTTTATCCAAAAAATTTGTGAATAGAGGTGTGGAGTATGATGATATACATCAGGTTGCTTGCGTGGCATTAATTAAAGCTGTAGAAAGATTTAATCAGGAAAAGGGAGTAAAGTTCGTTAGCTTTGCTACTCCGACAATTCTTGGAGAAATTAAGAGATTTTTTAGGGACAAGAGCACAGCTATAAAAATCCCTAGGAGACTTTATGAAGCCAGACAAGGGCTGAATAGTGCGAGAGATGAATTAACACAAAAGCTAAGCAGAGTACCAAGGGCAGATGAGATAGCATTGCATATGGGCGTAAACGTAGAAACAGTACTTGAAATAATTGAAGCAGGAAGCTCAAATATAATGAAATCACTCGATCAAAGTGTTTATCAGGACAATGATTCTGAATTTGGAGATACATTAGGCTATGACGAGAAAACTTATGAGAAAATAGAGAATAGGGATTTTCTTGAAAAAACCTTGAAAATGTTCGGCGAGGTTGAGAGGGAATTCATTACATTACGATACATTCAAAATTTAACACAAAAACAAATTGCGGAAAAATTCGGAGTTTCACAAATGTATATATCACGAATGGAAAAGAAAGTTCTTGATAGATTTAGGACTTTGCTATAATTATATGCACTAGTGTTTATACTTGAAAATATAGGGTATTAATAACATTATTATAATTTAAGTGGGTGTAATTGTGAAGGCCATTACTTATACGATTAATCATGATATTAAGGCTCTTGCCGGTACAATTGATTTACTTCTGAGGGCTGTTATGTCAGAACATTGCATGAGGGATCAAATATTGTTCGAAATTAAAGTTGTGCTTAATGAACTAATAGTTAATGCATTGTGCCATGGTAACAATTATGATCTTAATAAAGTAACCTATGTTACTTTAAAGTTTGTAAACAAACATTACTTGTATATTAGTGTTAAAGATGATGGATGTGGTTTTAACCAAAACCTCAAAAAAAGCTCGTTAGATGATTATATAGAAGCTACAAATAAATCATTATGTGAGCATGGTAGAGGATTAATTATAGTTGATCGGTTATGTGACATGGTTAGATTAAACAGGTGTGGGAATAAAATATCTATTATTAAAGATATTCAGTGAACCTTTAATATCATATCAACGTGAAAACAGAAGAACTCTCTAGAACACATTAAGTATAGTGATATAATTCTTAATAACTGCCCAAAATCATAATTTAATAAGTTCAATGTTCTTGACAATAAAAACACGATTATGTTAATATGAATAAGCCGTCGCTACAAAGGGTAATTCATGATTAAATATAAGACAGGCTTTTGAGAATTTACTTCGATAATATTCGATAATATTTTCGGAAAAGTGTTGACACTGAGTAAGTGACGTGGTATTATAACTAAGCTGCTTGTGACAAACAAACAGCAAACACCTTGAAAAGCAGCAGCAACAACGCTTTAAAGGATTCAAATCAAAAAATACAAGCAAGTGCAGAAAAGATAATTTTTGAGTAGCGGAGTTTACATAGGTAAATGAGCAACGCAGAAAAAAATCTAACTCAGTAATGCGAAGTATATATTGGTTTGAAATGGACTTTGAAAAGTAAACAGTGATGAAATAAGTAAAGGAACTCGAAAATTCCGAAATGGTAAAACATTTCAAAATTGAGTAACTTGCGAACTTTACAACCAGTTCTATACGAAAGTAAAGAATTGGAACAA
>DATCID010000175.1:0-11155 GCA_036507975.1 Ruminiclostridium sp. | reverse complement strand
TTATTAAACATTAAATTTGATGATTGTATTAAGAAAGTTGCAATCAATTATTAATTTGAAAAAAATACTAGGTTAATTATGCTACTTTTCACAACAAAAGTCCATAGTAAAATGACATTTCACTACGGACTTCCAATTTTTCTAAAAAAATTAAAACTTTTATTAAAAAGAGTGTTACTTCAGTAAAGAATGTGGTATGTTTTTAATGTAAATATTTATCATTAATTAACTTTAAGAGGGATGTTGTGGAACAGAATTTTACTTAACTCTTTTATTTAAACCTATAAGAAAAGAGTTTTTAATTTATTCGTAGAGGAGAGATGTTTGTGAAAAGGGATAAGGTTAAAATGTTAACAAGAACGGCTATATTATTAGCAGTAGTGGTTGTAGTTCAAATGGTTGGGAGAAGCCTTCCAAGCCCAAGCAGCAGTTTTATTGTAGGTCCCTTAGTAAATATGTGTTTGCTGATAGCAACTGCGGCATCGGGTTTAGCTGGGGGCATTGCAATAGCAGTATTGGTTCCGTTTACATCTTTAATAAGTAATCATGCACCGATTGCTGCAGCATTACTACCATTTGCACCAGTTATTGCAATTTCTAATGTAATATTTATACTGGTATTTTACTTTTTGTATAATAAAAACAAGTATGTAGGAGTGGTTTCGGCAGCTGTACTTAAGTTCGGCTTTTTGTTTATTTCCATTAGGGCATTCCTAAATATTTTTGATTTTCCAAAGTTCTCAAAGAATCTAATTGTTTTGTTTAGTTATCCACAGCTGATAACAGCATTAATTGGAGGGTTTGTAGCACTGCCTATAATAATTGCAGTGAATAAAGCAACAAATAGCAGAAATACATTATAATTACATTCGGAATACTTTTACTAGGGTAAGATTGAGTTGATTAAATTAAATGACTTATTAGATGAGCAATATTGAAAAAACGCTAAGCAGGTAAAAACCTGCTTAGCGTTTTTTGCCTGCCAAATACATGACGGCAACATTAAAACTGAGTCATAGCAAACCGCCACAAATTACTTAACAATAAGGCTAACCAGTTCAATTTGAATTGTTGCCTAAACAAGCAGTGCCAATTGCACACAAATTGGCTGGTATAAAATAATACAAATTGGGTGTTTTTATTATAATATCTTTAATATATAATACAATTGGATGATACCAATTTGCAAATGGAGGATAAAAGAATGGATATATTAATAGATCGGGAAGCTAAAACTCCAATATATATGCAAATAAAAAAACAGATAGCGAGTATGATAACCACGGGTAAGCTATCAGCGAATTTTATAATGCCAGCAGAAAGGACTTTAAGCGAGAAACTTCATGTAAATAGAAGCACAGTTATAAAGGCTTATATGGAGCTTAAAGCAGAGGGCTTAGTAGAGTCTAGAGTTGGGAGCGGGACAGTAGTTCTTGCGCCACTATCAAGGGATAGCAGCCAAGAGAGAATGTACATACCACCACTCAGATGGAGTCAGCTTGAAAGCAAAAGAGTAATAAAATCCAATGAACAGACCATAAACAATATTCTATCTGTATTTGAAAATGGAAAAGTAATATCCTTTGCATCAGGAGTATCCTCAGAGGACACATATGATTTGGAGCTGCTAAAAAAGCTCCAGAGCCAGATTATTGATAAGTATAAAGAAAAAGTATTCATGCCAACGCCAGTAGATGGAAGCATAGAGCTGAAAGGAACTATAAGGTCTTATTTGCAGGAAAGCGGAATAAATGCAAGTACAAAACAAATAATGGTTACATCAGGCTCACAACAAGCCATTGAGTTCTTTGCAAAACTTCTCATAGAGCCTGGGGATGTTGTCTTGGTTGAAGAGCCTACATATATTGGAGCTATACAGGCATTTGAAAGCTATGACGCAAGATTAATAGGAATCCCAATGGATGAGGAGGGTATAAGATTAGATATATTGGAAAGCTGCTTGATAAAGTACAGGCCAAAGTTTATATACACTCAACCTGACTTTCACAACCCAACTGGCATGCCCATGAGTTTAACAAGAAGAAAAGAGCTGCTAAAGCTTGCGTATTATTACAATATTCCTATTCTAGAGGACAATCCATATGGCGAGCTATACTTTAGTGGAAGTCCATTACCTTCCCTGAAAAGCCTAGATAGCAATGATTATGTAATATATGTGAGCTCGTTTTCAAAAACTATATCCTTTAGCCTAAGAGTCGGCTACGTGGTTGCAAGTGAAAATATTATAAATCGCTTTATTAAGTTTAAGCAAATTACAGACATACAGACCAATACATTTTCACAGTTCTTAATTCATGAGTTTGTTTCACAAGGACATCTAAGACCGCATCTGGAAAGCATCAGAGAAAAATATAAAAAGAAGAGAGATCTGATGGTAAGTGAATTAAGTAAAGGTGATATAGAAGGCATGGAGGTATTTGTTCCAAATGGAGGCTATTTTGTATGGCTAAGGCTTCCAAATAACCTTCGAATAAATGAGTTGACAAAGAATCTGGGAGAACAAGGGGTTGTAGTAATGCCAGGTGAGGTTTTTTATCCCAAATTCAGCATAGAGGAGAATTACATACGTCTAAATTATTCTTATCCAAAGGAAAAGGATATAAAAGAAGGTATTTCAAGGTTGATTATGTGTATAAAGAAATGTTCAACAAATGCTATGAAGAGCAAGTATTCAATTGAAACAGATATAAATCCATATTTATGAGAAGGGATTGATGGACAATGTCGAATATGTTTGCAAGAAGAGCTGAATTTGTAAAGGCTTCTGAGGTTAGAGAGCTGTTAAAGTTAACGGATGCGAGTGAGATGATATCTTTTGGAGGTGGACTACCCGCTGTAGAAACCTTTCCTATAGAAGAAATGCGAGAAATATGTGATGAGATTTTATCAGAGAATGGTGCTAAAGCGATGCAATATGCAATTTCAGAGGGGTACGCAGGACTACGTGAAATTATTGTTAAGTTAATGGAGGAGAAGGGTATCTCTGTTGGTATTGATGATATATTAATTACATCTGGTTCACAGCAAGGTCTGGATTTATCTGCAAAAGTTTTTCTGGATGAAGGGGATGTAATTCTGTGTGAAAGTCCAACATATCTTTCGGCTATAAATGCGTTCAAACCATTCTATCCAAAGTTTGTAGAGGTTGATATGGATGAGGATGGACTAATTCCAGAAGATTTGAAAAAAAAGATAGAGGAAAATTGTAATATTAAATTTTTATATACTATTCCAGATTACCAGAACCCAACAGGAAGGCAAATGAGCTTGGAGAGACGAAAAACTATTGCCCGATTGGCCAATCAATATGACTTGATAATTATTGAGGATAATCCATATAGTGAGCTGTGTTTTTGTGATAAAACGCTACCTCCGTTAAAAAGCTTTGATACAGAGGGGCGGGTTGTATACCTGAGTACTTTTTCAAAAACTGTATGTCCTGGGTACAGGGTAGGCTGGGTTAGTGCTTCAAAAGAGATTATAAACAAATATATTCTGTTTAAGCAGGGTACTGACCTACATACTAATATATTTGCGCAAATGCAAATAGTTCGTTTCTTTGAAAAATATGATATTAAAAAACACATAGATAGAAGCATTTCAATTTACAAAAGCAGGAGAAATGCTATGCTTGACACAATAAAAAAAACATTTCCCAAAGAGGTTTCTTACACCAAGCCAGAAGGAGGGCTTTTCCTATGGGTTACTCTGCCTGAATACATGAACAGCAAGGAATTGCTGGTGAAGGCTATGGAAAAAGGAGTCGCATTTGTTCAGGGTAGTGCATTTTTTCCAAATGGAGGACACGAGAACACCATGAGATTGAATTACTCTGGTTTGCAGGAGGAAAAAATTATTGAAGGGATTGAAATACTGGGAGAATTATTGAGAAATGAGGTAAAAAGTATGTTGCACAAGAATTGAATTATTAAAATGCCACTAAATTTTTGTAAACAAGTCGACTTCATATTCATATCATGATAATAACTATTTTTTACAGAATAATAGAATATGAGGTTGACTATGATTTATCTTGATAATGCAGCAACATCATTTCCTAAACCAGAAAGTGTATATACTGAAATGGAAAAGTGTATGAGAACTTATTGCGCAAACCCTGGAAGGGGTAGCCATGCTATGTCTGTTCAAAGTGCACTGGCAGTTATTCGTACACGTGAGCATATCTCAAAGCTTTTAAATATAAATGATTCTCTTAATATTTGTTTTACAAAAAATGCTACAGAGGCATTAAACATTGCAATATATGGTTGCCTGTCTCAGGGGGATCACGTAATAACTACTTGCATGGAGCACAATTCTGTTTTGAGGCCACTTAAAACACTGGAGAAATTTAATGGAATAAAACTCACAATAGTTGATGGGGACAGTTTGGGACGAATTGACCCACAACAAATCAAGAAGAGTATTAATAAAAAAACTCGGCTAATTATATGCACCTTATCATCTAATGTAAATGGGATTATCATGCCTGTTAAAGAAATAAGCAAAATTGCAAGTGATAATGGAATAATGTTTCTTTTGGATGCTTCACAAGGGTTGGGCAGCATTGAGGTCAATTTGGGTAATATGTATGCTAGCATGGTTGCTTTCCCAGGACATAAAGGACTTATGGGACCTCAAGGAACAGGTGCACTTTATATAGCTCCAAATGTTATTTTAAAGCCATTAATGAGTGGGGGAACAGGAAGCAATTCGGAAATATTGCTTCAACCGGATATGTTGCCAGATAGATTTGAGAGTGGAACACTCAATACCCCTGGAATTATAGGCCTCGGAGCTGGCGTTGAATTTATTGAAAAAACAGGAGTAGAGGCCATAAGAACAAAAAAAGATGCACTAATAAAAAGACTGTATGGTGGAATAGCTCAAAATAAACGTGTCAAGATGTATAGTCCGGAAAATACTAAAGAGAATTCTGGAATAGTTGCATTTAATATAAAAGGAATGGAGTCATCAGAAATCAGCTCTTCTCTGGACAAAAAGTATAATATTGCGTGTAGATCTGGGATTCATTGTGCGCCACTGGCACATAATCATTTTGGAACACAGAATTCTGGAATTGTTAGACTGAGTGTAGGATATTTTAACTCAATAAGTGAAATTGATTATGCAATACTGGCAGTAAACAAAATTGCTAATGAAAAAGGCAAATAAATTAATGAAATTGATTATAATATTAATTATATTAATAAAATGGTAAAATATATTAAAATAATTATAGACAAAATTAAAATCCCGGTGTATAATTTACCTATAATAAAACTTGGAGGTAACACAAATGGATGATAAATTGAAGAAAGTTGTAACCATTATTGTCATGATATTTTTATTTATAATAGCATTAAAAATATTAGGAGTTGTACTTAGTCTTTTATTCCCCTTGGCAGTTATTGGTATTATAGGATACATTGTATTTAGGTTGATAAATAAAAACAGTGCAAATAAATACTAGGTCATTCAATTTAGAAGTATGGATTGTAAAAAAATATCGCTCAAAAACATGGTTCTTATTCGGAGATGAAGTAAGAACTATTTTTTTATTTAAATATGCCGATATATATAGTATGAAAATAATTCTAGTGTCTATAGTTGAACTAGGAGGTGCTTTTATGGATATAACTAGGATAGCTGCCATCTTGCCTGTAACCAGAATAAATGGTTTTAACGGTAAGGACTCTAGGACAGATGCTAAGAGCAGAGGAGACAAAAAAGATAATGAATTTGAAAAAGCATTAAAGGCAATAAGAGTTGAAGAGGTAGGAAGACATGCATATAACTGAAAATATAATGAAAGATAGAAGCCATAGGTGAAAATTGTTTTAGACCTTATGGCTTCTTATCTTTTAGATAAATAAAGTGAACAGATATGTAGTTTATTCCTCAATTTTTATATAGCTGATTACAAAGTTTACATACCAGTTCATAGCTATACTTGTCGAGATTCTTTTCCACAAAAGTTACAAGTGGAGAATTATCATCTGGGCAACATAGCCTGGTCTTTATTAGCACAAGTGGCTTTTCACTCAGCTTGGTTTTCTGTGTGTTCTCAAAGGCAATATCAACACTGCCAGTTTCACCGCAACTACAAGTAAATTCAAATTTGAAGATATCGTAAGTGACATAGCAAAGGTATGCAATTGTCTTATTGCAACTTGTGCAGTACACCCAACCACCGTATTCTGTTGTAAGCCTTGCGTTTTTTAAATGTTTATGTATCAATATTCGTGACATAATAACCTCCATAAGCCGCAATAGCGGCCACTTAAATTTAATAAAACTACAATCCTAAATCACTAAATCTTGGATTGCATAGTATACATATATTTTGAAGCAAAAATCTCATATTAAGAGCAACATACAAATCCTGCTGCCTAAATTATACAGCAAAGATGTTTACACGTCCACACGCCAATTTTTCTACTATCTCAATTCACGTGATTTCACCTTTGCAAAATATTTTTTTGTTTCAAAAGCTACTACTCCATTGAGGGCTATAAGTGCTATAAGATTCGGGAATGCCATTAAGCCATTAAATATATCAGATATGTTCCAAACTGCCTCAATTGTCATAAATGGACCCACAAACACAGCTAAAATGTATAGCCAACGGTAAACCAGGACTGATTTCATATTACCATTAGTTAAATACTCCATACAACACTCACTATAGTAGTTCCATCCTATAATTGTTGTAAATGCAAAGAAAACGAGGCTAATCTATTACCTGTACCAATAGTGGCAGAAAGTGCTGTGCAAAGTGCGCCAAAGCTTGAAACCTCTCCTATACCACCTTCTTCATTTTTAACCATGTACTTAAGAGCTCTTGGAAGATGCTTGACTTGTAATAAGCCAGTACGAATTGTAAATAGAATACCTACGAGTAGAACCAAAATAATTAGAGGTAGACCCCACACAATTCCGTCAAACCAAGAGATAAAACCATTGATTTGTCCTAACATAATTTAACCAATCCCTTCTTGATATAGCTTGTACACTCGGCGTCCATAGGGGACTCTCCAGAGCACAGTTATTCTACATATTTGGCAAAGTAAGTCAAATTTTGTATAACATGCATACATAACTTATCATAACTTTAATTACAAAAGCAAAAGAAATTATATTTAAGTTTGAATTTGTTAAGGTATTTAATGCAAATTTCCCAATAAATATATTCTAAATAAAGAGAGTTTTTTGTGTAAAAATAGATAATGTTATATAATGATTGCTAATTAAATCTTTGCTCATTACGGGATTAATATTTGATTTCTGTGAATATTCAGAATACGAACAAGAAAGGAATTTTGAAATGCTAAACACTCTAGCTGTGGGTTGCGGAGGATTTATCGGTGCAATATCTAGATATTTGCTTTCAATATTTATAAATCGATTTAACACCAATGGTTTTCCAGTGGCTACACTTATAATAAATGTTTTGGGATCGTTTTTAATTGGACTGCTTACACAATTGCTAATAAATATGTACCCAGATAATAAAAGATTGCAGCTATTTCTGACTACTGGAATTTTAGGAGGATTTACAACCTTTTCAACTTTTAGTTTAGAAACAATCAGTCTTTATCACAGTGGAAAGATCGCTTTTGCCATATCTAATGTAGTTTTGAGTATTGCATTCTGCTTAGCAGGGGTTGTGCTTGGCAAATTACTTGCAAAAATGTTTGTACATGCTTAACAGAGCATACTAACTGCTTCACTCAAGACCTTGCCAATTGCATCGTGTATAACTATATCAGCCTTAGAATCATAAGCAGTGGTGCTCTTATTAATTAAAACCAGCTTTTTGCCACGGAAGTAGTCAACAAGTCCAGCAGCTGGATAGACTACAAGTGAAGTACCTCCTATTATAAGTGTATTAGCTCTTCTAATAGCATTAACTGCATCGCCTACAATAGCATCATCTAATGCTTCTTCATATAAAACAACATCAGGTTTAACAGTGCCACCACAATGCGTGCAAATAGGGACAGCGTTGGAATTTATTATAAAGTCTAAATCGAAAAAAGCATGGCATTTAGTACAATTGTTTCTATGAACTGATCCGTGCAGTTCAAACACATTTTTGCTGCCAGCCAACTGGTGAAGACCGTCTATATTTTGAGTAATTACAGCTTTCAATTTACCAAGTTCTTCAAGTTTAGCTAGTGCAATATGTCCTGCATTAGGAGCAGCACATTTAAAAATCATTTTTTCTTTATAAAATTTATAAAACTCATCTGGTTGTGAAGTAAAAAAGCTGTGGGATAGCATTGTCTCAGGTGGATATTCAAAACCCTTTGAAGTTTTATAAAGGCCACTTTCAGAACGGAAATCAGCTATGCCAGACTCTGTACTCATTCCGGCGCCACCAAAAAAAACTATATTATCACTATTCTTTAAAACTTCCGATAAAATCTCAATACTCATTAAAACATCTCCAAGGTAAAAGTAATATACTTTAATTATTGCATAATTTTTAATAGAGTTAAAGGGAGACAGGAGTACATGTGATTTTCAAATTTTGCTAGATAATGGAATCCTATCGTGATTAAACAGGGAGGAAAATATTTTAGTTCACTATATTGATATACAAGGTAGTGCGTGATACACTATAATACATAAGAATGTAGCTTGCTATAATATATACCAAAGCGATGAAGAAATTGAAGTATCATGAAAATTTAAAATGCATTTCGGCCACATATTATTCATTACATGATGTTGGCAGGATTGGAGGTGGGGATTAAATGAATATACAGTTTAAGAAGGGAGTTCTTGAGCTATGCGTGCTGTCAATGCTTGCTAAGCGGAACTGCTACGGCTATGAACTGGTTAGCGAGATATCTAAGAACATACTTATTTCGGAAGGCACAATTTACCCTTTACTTAAAAGATTGAAGGATGAAGGTTACTTTACGACATATCTTCAGGAGTCTCAGGAAGGACCCCCTAGAAAATATTACGAAATAACTCCAGCTGGATTGCAAATGTATGGGGGACTTACTGAAGAATGGTTCAGTTTCGTGGATGGGGTAAATAGAATCATAAAGGAGGAAATACAGGATGAATAAAATTGAATTTATTAGCAAACTTGACTATTCACTCAAAGGCATTTCTTATGAGGATAAAAAAGAAATAATTTATGATTATGAAGAACATTTCACAGTTGGTATTGAACAGGGAAAGATGGAAGAGGACATTGCAGAAGCTTTGGGAGACCCGAAAATGATAGCAAAGCAGTTCAAAAACGATTACTTTATACAAAGGGCAGAAAATAATAAATCTGCAGGCAACCTTGCAAGTGCTGTATTTGCATCGGTGGGACTGGGGTTTCTATATCTTTTTATGTTTCCATTTTTAATAGCTGCAGCGAGTATAGTATTTTCTATGCTTATAGCGGCAGGGAGTGTGATTATATCCTTAGTGATAGCATTAGGCAGTGTATTGATCTCCTTTTATGCAGCAGCACTGGGATTGACTCTGGGCGGAATTGGAATTATTCTAGCACTTTTTGCAGAACCATATTTCCCTGAGTTCATTAGTATAGATATAAATATAGGCTCAGCAGTATTTTTATCTATAGGAGTATTTTGCCTTGGTATTCTTAGTATCATAGGTTCAATAGAACTTTCAAAAATTTCCTATAGGTGGTCCAAGGTGTGCCTTGCTGCTTCATATAATGCAGCCAAAAAGTGTGTAATAGGCTTCTATATGTGGATATTGAAGTTTCTTAAAATGAATGTTGATATAATTACAAGAAAGAAGGAGAATGATGATGCTAAATAATCTTAATTTTAAAAAAATATCCTTATGGCTTTTTGTAACAATACTAGCATGTTTTGCAATTGCAACGCTACTTTTTTTCCAAATTGACATCAAAGATTTTAAGGACAATAAATACCAATATGATGTGAATGAAGAAAAGTACTTTGCGACTGGAGAGATAAAAGATATAAATATTGATTCGTTTTTATCTGATATAAACATAATTGAGTCTGATGATACTAAAGTAAAGGTGCATATTTATGGTAAGCTATATTCAAAGAAAAAAACTGAGGAGACCCCACCCGTAATTGAGCTGGTTGAAGGAACACTCAATATTAAGGAAAACCGAAAATCATCCATATCTATCGGTATAAACTTTAATATCGGCGAATTGTTCCAAAGAGATGAAATGAAGATTGATTTATTTGTGCCAAAAGGCTACAGCGAGAATATTAAGATAGATTCATCCTCTGGAAATGTAAAAGCCGATCCTCTGAGCTTGAAAGAATTTGATATAAAGACTTTCTCAGGCGACATTGAATTAAAGGATGTAACGGCTGATACTGCCAACTTTGAAACAAGCTCAGGTAATATTAATGTTGCAAATATCCAGGCAATTGATATAAAAATCAATTCATTTTCAGGAAACAATGATTTTAAATCAATAAATGCAGATAAGGTTTATATTGAAAACAGTTCAGGTAATATATCTCTAGGTACGGTTGAGGCTGGAAAAATTGCAGGGGCTACTTTCTCAGGTAATATAACTGCTGATGTTATCAAAGTTGATGATGTTGAAATGAGCACTTCTTCTGGCAGAATAAGAATAGAGGGTGCGACAATTAAGAAAATCAAATGTGAGACTTTTTCTGGAAACATTACATTTAATAATGCGTCATTAAATGATTCGGATATAGATGCTACATCGGGGAATGTAACAATAACACTTATTGAAGGCTCTGAATTCGCTCTAGAGGCAAATAGTTCTTCCGGTAACGTAGCATGTGATTTTCCTATTAACATTACAGAAAAGCAAGGTAAACATGAAATAAAAGGCGTTGTTGGGAAGGCTACAAATAAGATGAAAATAAATACTTTTTCAGGAAATATAAATATAAGTAAATCCGAAAATCTGCGTATGAAATTTTTACGCAGATTTTTTGCTAAATTCATCTAAATTTCTTTTGCTTCTTACGATGAATCCTCAAATCTTCATCCAAATTCCACTATTTTTGTCATTGCCTTTCGATAATATTTTGATTTTTAATTATACACCCTAAAAAAATGTAAACTTCTCAAACTATCCACAGCTAGTCTATTTAAAAACTATTTTCATCCACAACTTATCGCTCTT
>DATCID010000174.1:0-14940 GCA_036507975.1 Ruminiclostridium sp. | reverse complement strand
TAGCGTTGCCACCGTCTGCCGTCACTGCCGTTCCCAATAGCTCGGGGATTTCCTGCCCAAGCGTCTCACCGTCGCCTACATGCGATCCTGTCAGTTTAAGATAAACATTTGTCCCGTCAATCGCCGTGCCGTCAGTGTCTTTTACCAGATAGACGCTGACCGTAACAGAATCACCAACGTTCACATCTGTTGCCGATATATCTGTAATTTCGAGATGAGTCAAAACCATAGGCGGAACCGTCGCGCTTACCGAATCGGTAGACACTCCGTATTGTCTGTCCTTTATGTTTCTCAGCCTGTAATAATAGATCTGGTCCGGAGTGAGATTTTCGTCCGTATAGGCTGTTTCGTCACCTGTGAATATGGATATCTGCGAGAAATTGATATTGTTTGTACTTCTCTCTAAAACTATGCCGCTGTAATCACCAGCATTTGTCCATGTCAGATTTATTTTGCGTCCAGTTGGAGTGGCTTCAGCGTTTAACCCTGTCGGTACACCAACGGCTGCCGCTGGCTCATCAAAGAAGAAACTGCTCATGCTGGCCCATCCGCCCGTTTCGGCAAACCTGACTTGGAAGCTGCCCTGTACCATAAAGGAAACATAGGCTCCGTTACCAAACGCGTTGCCCGCCTGTATATTTGGGCTAGAGGCAATCAAGTTCCCGGCGGCATCCAAAAGCTGAACTGTCGCGCCATTACCCCAGTTGGTCGAGGTATAAGTTGAGAATATATGCGGCTGGTTATCGTTTACTGTAACCTTAATGGTCACAGGATCTGCCCGTGATTCAATATCCGCCTTAAACTTGGTCTTGCCTACTGTGTCGCTTGGTAGGTCAAGCACCTTAGAATTAGTGCTATGGTCGTCGGGTGACGGGCCGAAATAGTTTCCGTTAGCCCACGCGACGCTTGTCACATAGGTCGGCTGCACATATATATCGTTCACCCCGATTTGATATTTGGTGGAATCAGTTACGTCTGCGCCGCTTCCCCAATCCAGTGGCCTTGTGCCGTTCTGTCCTACCAAAAGATAGCCGGACGCGCCGTATTTGTCGTTCCATGCGCCCTGAATGCTTGTATTCATACCAAGATAAGCGCTGGGATTCATCACAACCGAAGTTTCGTGCGGAGCCGTGGCACTTACCGAATTGGTTGACACTCCGTATTGGCCGTCCTTTATGTTTCTCAGTCTGTAATAATAGATCTGGTCCGGAGTAAGATTTTCGTCCGTATAGACTGTTTCATTACCTGTGAATGTAGTTAACTTCAAGAAATTGATATTGTCTGTACTTCTCTCTAAAACTACGCTGCTGTAATCGCCAGTATTTGCCCATGCCAAATTAATTTTTCTTCCGCTAGGTGCACCTGTAGCACTTAATTCTGTCGGTACACCGATGTTGGCTGGCTCATCAAAGAAAAAACCTGCAATTGAGGCCCATCCGTCAGTATCGGTAAACCTGATCTGGAAGCTGCCCTGTACCATAAAGGAAACATATACTCCTTCACCTAATGCATTATTTGATGGAATATAAGGGCTGGAGGCTACCAAGTTCCCTGCTGCATCCAAAAGCTGAACTGTCGCACCATTATTCCAGTTGGTCGAGGTATAAGTTGAGAATATATGCGGCTGGTTATCATTTACCGTAACCTTAATGGTCAGAGGATCCGTTCCTGATTCAATTTCTGCCTTAAACTTGGTTTTGCCATCTGTGTCGCTTGGGAGGTCAAGCACCTTAGAATTAGTGCTTTGGTCGTCAGGCGACGGGCTGAAAGAGTTTCCGTTAGCCCACGCGACGTTTGTCACATAGGTCGGCTGCATATATATATCGGTGACTCCGAATTGGTATATCTCAGAATCCGTTACGCTTCCACCGTATCCCCAATCCAGTGGCTTTGTGCCGTTCTGTCCTACCACAAGATAGCCGGACGCACCGTATTTGCCGTTCCATGCGCCTTGAGAACTTGTGTCCATACCAAGGTAAGCGCTGAGGTTCATCTCAGAGGAAGCTTCCGTTGCACTTGATGTTACTGTATCTGCCTTTACTTCAGGTAAATTAACAAATAAACTGGTAATTAGCATAAGTATAGCTAGTATAGTTGCTAAAAATCTTTGCATACTTTTAACCATCATTATTCTCCTTTGAATTATTTTTAATTAATAACCTAGTAATACTTTCCATGTATGTAGACATAGTACGTTAACATAACCTTCGTTCATAAATATGTATTTTTCATTTGATTCTTAAAATTGTAAAAAAAATTCCCTGACCATACTATTAATAAAATTTATAAATATAAAGTCAGGGAATCATTCCTATAATTACTTCAAACTACTTATTTAATTTTGTCTAAATAACCTGCATTACTTTTTGCAAAGAAATCGTTGATTTCTTTTAGTGTTTCAGGTGTAGCACCATTTGTTACAGCTATATCACTAAAGGACTTCCATAATTGATCAAACTGAGCATCGTCTTTAGCAGCTAAGGTCTTAATTAAGGCCTTTTCAAAAGCATCTCTGCCTTTCCAGAACTTATCGGTACTAGGTACGCTTCCAAAGAAACTCCATATATTGTGATCTTTTGCAACATTGATACCTAGATCATTATACGCGTTATCAGGTAAATTCCCAGGATTAAAGAAGTTCTTGCCATCTGCTGCATTTTTTACTTTCTCATAAGCATATACTGGGCTTAGTGATGAACCACCCCACATATATGAAGGATAATATGGCCATGCATTTCCGAAGCCCCCTAAAGAGGATATTCTCTGGTTTACTAAATTGTAGGAAAGGGATTTGCCGTTATCATTACCATAAACCATTGCCTGTTCCAGGTCTTTATCCTTGAATACTCTTTTTCCACCAACTTCATCAAAGAGGCCTGCGCTTTTTGGTCCCCAAGTATACATTTTTTCACCAATATCAGACATCATATAGTCAAGATAATTGACGATCTGCTGTACATCACCTTCTTGTACTTTATCTTTAAATAATACAACACCTGTACCGACTGAAACTGGGGATAATGGTGCTAGAAACTTATCTGATTGTACAGGAGAATCAATCCATAAAGCTCTGTATCTAAATTCCTTACCTGCCTTCTTTAATATAGTTTCATCAGGCCATTGGGTGTACGCAACTGCATATTGTCCATTATTTAACTTTTCAAGATGTGACGCATTGTTTTCGAGAAGTGAATTCTTATCCATTACTCCGTCACGTACAAGCTTATTGAAAACCTTGGCGGTGTCTTTAAAATAACCCTGCTGGAACATGAACTCTATACTTTTACTAGTTTTATCGAAGTATGTAAAGTAATTACTACCAGTAGGTATTCTGTTAATAGCTGGTAACAAATTTGCGAAAGTAAACCAGTTATCTTGCCCGCCAAATCCAAAGGTAACTTGTAAAGGCTTACCATTTTCTTTTAGATTTTTTGTTTTTATTAAATTCTGAATATCATAGAGTAGTTTTATTACATCATCCTGAGATTTTAGAGGTACATCATAAAGATCCTCTTTTGTAAATTTGCCTTTTTCCATGTATAGTGCTTCAATTTCAGCTGCACTTTTAGCATTTGGATAAAGCATTTTGAGTATATCATCCCTGATTAATAAAGTCGGTGCACCATCAAGACCATCTTGCGAATTTGGATTAACAAAAGAAGGATCCAATATTTTTATAGACCTTTCAGAACTTCCAAGTTCTGTTGGAAACGCATACGTTTTACCATCTTGATTATTGTTAGTAATAAAATTCTTTATTTCAGGGAATTTTTCAAAAGGCATCTTCTTAGCTAAATTAGGAGCATATTTTACTATTGCATCAGTCAGGTCATAAGCAATCCCTGCAGCAAATAGGTCCCTAAAGCTACCCATACCAGCTTGATTTACAAAAGCGATATCTGGCCAATCTGATGCAGCATTAAGCATACCTAACTTGACATCAATAGTTTGTCCAGCATTATCAAATGATGTATCCTTATCAAATTCAACACCAGTTACCCTTTTGATTTCAGGAGTTACAACATCTTTGTCTGAAGAAGAGCGCTTTGCATCACCTGTACCATGTGAATACCACACTTTCAATTTTAACTGTTTTCCGGCCCAATCAGGTAAATCGGAACTATCTTGCACCTTATCATACATGTCGTAGTAAGCTAACGCTTCTGTTGTTGCGGTAGTTGTAGTACTAGCTGTTGATTCCGTAGATTCGACTTCTTGCGGGCCACATCCTGATAGGATCGATAGTGACAATGATACTGCGATAATAAGAGACCCTATCTTAGTCAACTTCTTTTTCATACTTATTCCCCCTATTTTTTTAAATTTATAATAATGCTTACGCACTACTTCAGTATTAAAATTACTCCTTCACGGCTCCCAAAGTAATTCCATTTACAAAATATTTCTGTAAAAATGGATACACAATAACAATTGGTAAGGTAGTTAATATAATTTCTGCATATCTGATTGCTTGTGGAGTTATACTAGGCTGGCCGCCCATATCTAATGCCCTACCTGCTATTAGCGCCTCTTCAACAAGCTTTGCAATTCTTTCACCTTCTTTCAAAATCTGCATTAAGATGAATTGTAGAGTATACAATTTATGATCAGTAATAAAATATAAAGTGGTAGTCCAGTCATTCCAGTTGCTTACAGCTGTCCACAGCGACATAACAGCAAGAATTGGCATTGACAAAGGAACATAAATCTTCCACATGATAGTAAAGTCATTTGCGCCATCAATCCTTGCCGATTCGCCAAGGCTATCAGGAATACTGTACAAATATGATCTAATTATAACCATATTGTATAGGCTAAAAGATACAGGTAATACATACACTAGAAAATTGTTAAGCATATGCATTTTTGAATATAAGAGATAAACTGGAATTAGACCACCACCAAAGTACATAGGAATCATTAGGAACATTAGTATTGCAGTTTTTCCTCTTAATCCTTTAATAGTAAAAGCATATGCCGAAGTAAACTGGATAACCAGTGCAAATAGTGTACCAAAAACAACTCTCAAGATGGACACACCTGTTGCATTAATAATCTCACGATTAGCAATTAGAACTTTGAAATTATCTAATGTCCAAACCCTAGGGAATAAAGTTATTCCCCCAAGCTGAGAGTCTAGTGCATCATTAAAAGCATAAGCCAGAACGTTTACATATGGGAAAATCATGGCTACAACAATTAAAAATAATAAGATTATATTGCAAGTCTTAAAGACCTTATAAGAGATTGATTCATAATTCATCTTAGTTAAATCCTCCTACCATATAGAAATTTGGGATACCTTCTTGGATATCTGATTTGCAAAAAAAGTTAAAAGAAAAGCAACCAATCCTTGCGTAAAACCTATAGCAGCTGCCATCGAGTAATTTCCTTGCTGTATACCTGATGAGTAGACTACCGTCGAAATTACATCGAAATCGATAAATGCATTCTGCATACCATATACGAGTTCAAAATTACTTCCAAACAAGCTTCCAAGTGTAAATATAAGTAGAAGTACAGTTGTTTGTTTCATTCCAGGTAAAGTAATGTAATAATGTTGTTTAAATCTATTTGCACCATCAATATAAGCTGCTTCATAAAGCATCGGGTCTATTGATGTAATTGCTGCTAAGTATACAATAGTACCCCACCCAATTTCTTTCCATACACTTAGTATTAATAAAACAGGTACAAAAATTTCTTGTTTTGATAAGAACATTGCCCTCTCAGTATCTACTCCGAACACTAAAATCAGCAAATCATTCAAAGGTCCATATTGATCAAGAAATGAATATGTAAGACCAACAACAGCAATCCAGGATAAGAAATGTGGTAAATAGCTTAATGTTTGTACAGTTCTTTTGTAAATTCCATTTTTAACTTCATTAATCATTAATGCAAGAATAATAGGAGCTGGAAAACTCACTACAATTGTCAAAACACTTAATTTAACTGTATTTATTATTGATCCCCACATCAATGGGATTTGGAAAATTTCTTTAATGTGTTTCATTCCTACCCAAGGACTATCTAAAAGTCCCTTGAATATATTATAATCTTGAAATGCAGCCAAAATACCTGGCATAGGAAGATATGCAAAAATGAATGTGAGCACAATAGCTGGCAGCATTAACATGTATGCAAAGTAATTTTTTTTAAAGCTGTTACTATTCTTTTTATTCTTAATTTGTAAGTTGACTATATTTATCTTAGTCTGCAATTTACATTTCCTCCATCAGTTATTTATAATCCATGTTTAAATTATAATACTGAATCTAAACTGTTTATAGTAAACAAACGGATGACCTATAACGTAATAAGGAAATATTTTTTAACTACCTTTCTTTCATACTACTGTGAATATCGGAGTCTAAAAAGCTAGGTATTGTTATTGTTACAGTTGTGCCCTGATTTTTTACACTTTCAATATGAAGTCCAGAATCTTTACCATAAAAAATTTCCATCCTCTTTTGTATATTTCTCATACCATACCCACCATATATTTTGTTGGATGTACCACTTAATATTTCTTCAATTTTATCTTGCTCCATACCAATTCCATTATCAAATATTTTAAAAATAATTTGATTTACACAGCTCTTAACAGTTATCATTATTACTCCACCAGTTTCACGCCCGTTTACTCCATGCAGAACTGCATTTTCTACCACAGGTTGAAGCAAGTGTTTCAAAATTAGGAATTTACCTATCCCATCTTCAATTTCAATTTTAAACTCTAATTCATTTCCATAAGCAAATATTTGCAGCTTCAAATATTCTCTAATCATTTCTAGCTCTTGATATATAGTCACAATACTACTTCCCTTATTTAGAGCAATTCGGTAGTATTTTACCATAGAGTCAATAACATTCTGCACTCTCTTATCCTCTGTGATCCATTTTAAAGTTGATAAAGTATTATATAGGAAGTGAGGATTTATACGTTCCTGCAAGAGTTTTGTCTCTAGAGACTTCCTCTCAAGCTCATATTCATTTACTTCCTGATAATGCTCTTTTATTTTTTGGATTAATTCATGAAACTTATTTTCAATTGTCCCAAACTCATCTTCATCAGCAAATATTTCGGGATTTTCATTTTTAATAAGGCTTTCTATATTTGTATTCATTTTTAAAAATAAGCCTTCTAGTTTTTTAGTAAGAAAAAATGCTGCAATTTCTACTGAAAAGAAGAGAATAATAGTTATAATAAAAAGAGTTAAAATTATAGTGAGTAAATAGTACTTCAATTCCTCAAAAATAAGTTTCTTTGGAATGTACATGGACATCTTTCCTATGCCTGCTTTTAAGTCCACATTTATAGCATAATAGTCCTTTCGTATTACTCCAGATAAATTAGCCTCTTCCAGCTCTGAAATTGATTCTTTTCCCACTGTGCCCTCATTAACCAAATCCCATTTCTTACTGTTTTCCATGTTATAAACAATAAAACTACCCTTTGGTATGTCATATTGAAATTTGCCTGCTATTTCATCAAAAGGAATTCGTATTTCTATTATTGCTAAAGGTTTCGTCATGTTTGATATCTTTTTATATGCGCAGATGTAATCCTTGACCTCATCAATATTTTGCTTTCCATTAAGACTTCGATACTTCCATATAATTTTATCATTGTCATACCCAAGTATTTCATCTCTAACACTTTCCCATTCATTCGAATTTGCTCCTCCAAGGCCCACTAAACTCCGTAAATAATCACCATTATAATTTGTATCTGTAAGAGAATAAATGTTTATGTCTACACTGGAATTATCTGCCTTGATTGCGAGCATTATAGTCTGCAAATAATCACTAAATGACATAATTCCAACTAAATTTTGATCGAAATTATTTTCTAAAAAGTTATTGATGTAATAGTTATTATTGATATAAATAATTTTATTTACATTTGATTGTAGCAAACTATCAATATCATTGACGCTGTTTAAAAGTTGAGTCTTATTTTTAGCAAGAATCTCCTCAACCTTACTGTTCCACAGTTTACCAATAAAAAATGAGCCCATAATAATCAAAGGTAATAACGCGAAAATAAAAATAATGGCACCAACTTTGTGCCTATATTTTAACTTTTTGAATTTATTCATCTTACTACCTCCCATATATGAATGGTTTCACTATAAGTTAAGCTTACTTTTATACTCTGCTGGAGTCATTCCCACATTCTTTTTGAAGGCAAGACAGAAATATGATGTGTTTGTATAACCCACTTCTTCTGCGACAGAGGCTACTTTACTGGTTGAATCCTTCAAGAGTTTTTTAGCAACTTCAATTCTATATTCAATTACATAGTCAAAAATTGTTTTACCAGTTTCCTTTTTGAATAGACTATTTGCATGTCTACCACTTAAATATACTGATTTTGAAATATCCTCAATGGTTATTTGCCCGTGATACTTACTTTTTATAATATCTTTAATATTTTCCACTAATTTAACATTCTTCGTGGTATTTCTTTCCGACAAATGTTCCTTTATAGTCTTGAAGATATTATAAATCCATTGCTCTATATCTATTATCGTATCAAATTTACTTAGTTTCTTCCAAATCAAAACATCATCCCCAAATATATCTTTAAATGATTGATCTGATTCCATTAAAATTATTCCCGTGATATTCACAAGTAAATAAGTAAAACCTCTTATATAGGTTTCATCAGGTTTGAACCTTTCAGTGCTAAAATATTTTTTGATAAAACCACTTATATCTTGATCTGTACCAAAGGAAATCAATGTTTTAACATCTTGATATACCTTTTCTAATGTCGGCATTTCTTCAAAGGGATTATCGATAAAATCTTCTATTTCTTCAAACATTATTATTGGATTACTTCCACTATAAAATCTTGTATTCACAGCTTTATGGGACTGTTTATATAATAATGATATGTCAGAATGTAATCTAGAACATTTACTTATTCCCATAGTAGTATTAATGTTTAGTCGTCTGCTTATTTCCATATTAATATTAACAGCCGTATCAATAACTCTTTCTTGTTCTATATTAACAACATTATCGTTTATAGGATAATCTATTTTATCAATTAGAATTGCAGCAAATTCGGAACCTGAAATCTGAACCGAATAAATCTCTCTATTCTCACAAACTGATGATGCAATAATACTTTTGATAGAATAGGATATTAAATAAGAATCTACTACACTTTGATTTTGAAGGCTTTCATCAGTATCATTTACTTTTATAGAAATGACATAAAGTTTGCAGTTTTTTTCTATAGAGATTTTTAAAAATTCAATTCTTTTTATAATATAATCATTGTCATTATAATTTCCTAAAAGCAGTTCCTTAAAGAATTGCTCTTGCACCATAGGTAACGTTTCTTCGATCTGCTTTAACATTCTTTCTTTCTCTTTCATTTGTAAGGTTTGGATATTAAAGTCATTTAAAACTCTGCTAACTTCTTTAACCAATTCATCGGATATAATGGGTTTTAATACATATCCATAAACACCCAAGCCTATAGCCGACTTTGCATAGTCAAAGTCGCTGTGGCAGCTTATGAAAATAATTTTTATATTAGGATAGTTCATTTTTATACGCTCAGACATTTCTATACCATTCATTCCAGGCATCGCAATATCTGTTATAATAATATGAGGTTTTAACTCATCGATTTTATCAAGAGCTTCGAAAGCATTGGCAAAAATTCCAACCACCTCAACTCCAAGTCCTTCCCAATCTATAGAATTCTTTATCCCATTGCGCTCGTACTTATTATCATCAACAATAAATAATCTAAACATAAAAATACCCCTTACCTGAGATTTATAAAAGATTTGAATAAAACATTAAAGATATTTAGATTATACTTCAATTCGGCAGATTTTTATAGTAATAAAACGGATATCTTATACTACTATTTAGATATCCGTTTCATTATATATTTTAATATTAATATTTATTAACATAATATGTAAAAACATTATTTTATTGAATCAATCTCTACACCTTTATAATAATACTTCAAAATATCTATACAACTAGTGCCTTTTTTGGCTAAATAATTTGCTCCGCACTGGCTCATATCCACTCCATGTCCATAGCCCAACGTTGTTATAGATATTTTCCCATCTAGAAGCTGCGCTATTTTGAAATTTGTAGATTTGAGCTCAAATAATTTCCTAATTATACATGATTACTTTGTTGATAGTTATTACAGAGGCAAATTTGTAGCTTCACCCATATTGTTACTAATTTTCAAAATTTCCGAATAAGTTCCCATGTTAATTTCGAATAAAATATAAAACACCTTCGCAGCGCCTTTTTCCTAGCGGTGTAACAAAGAAATATTTTAGCCGCTATAGTTAGCAACTGCAATGTTTCAAGCAATGCTCATTATATTCGCTGAATAGTAATACATTGGTAATACTATGTAAATGTGTATTTACTGATAAGTTTACATAAACTTTAGACCATGTAATTCCCTGAAGGTACGAATTAATTATCAAAAAATTTATTTACTCCTTGCTACCCTCTGCATATACGTAGTTTGATAAACATTAGCACAATAAAATCAACATAATGCACGCTAAGTTGTTCTCTTTTGTTTTAAAAATCTATCGATTATGTAAAAAACCATATATCATTATTTACTAATACAGCCTTATAGAGTATTAATTGTTCAGAACCCTCATAATACGGGCTTCCAACTCTGCCATAGAAAATGGCTTAGTTACATAATCATCAGCTCCAGAATGCAGTCCCTTTACAATACTTTTCTTTTGCTTCTTTTTGGATAGCATAATAATCTTGGATGAATGTGTAAAGATATTTTCTTTCATTTGCCTGCACACTTCAAATCCGTCTATATCTGGAAGAATGAGATCCAGCAGGACAACATCGGGATGAGTCTCTACAGCTAAGGTAATGGCACTTTTGCCATCTTTAGCCGTAATGACGTTATATCCGATATTGGAAAGTCTGTCTCTTAAAAGTTTCAATATCGTGTTCTCATCATCTACTATAAGCAGCGTTTTCTTTAGACTTTGAACCTCCATCTCTTTACCATAAACAACCACTCTATTCCTTCCGCACCTTTTAGCATAATACATTGCTTTGTCTGAATCACTTATTAATTGCTCAACGCTTTCATCTATATCACGTACCTGCTTTATTCCTGCACTGAAAGTAACATTCAGATTCGCTCCGCCTACGAGTATTGGTCTACAGGCGAATCTTTGTCGTAATCTGTCTATAACTGTATAGGCATTTTCTTCAGTGGTATCAGGCATCAGTATAACAAATTCTTCACCACCATACCTGTAAATGCTATCGCACTTTCTAATACCATCTGCTATATGAGAAACCAATTCCTTCAAAACATGATCTCCCGTCTGGTGCCCATATTGGTCATTTATGTATTTAAAATGATCCATATCAACAAAAGCTATAGAAAATATCGTACCATTTCGCCTGAACCTTTCCATCTCTTCTGCTATTCTTAGATTAAAATAATATCTAGAATATGCATCCGTCAGGCAATCTTTGAGAAGTTTTTCTCTGTAATTATCAGATCTTCTCATAATCATCTCAACTCTTGTTATCACTTCCCTAATGATAAATGGTTTTATGATGTAATCATCCGCGCCGGATTTTATACCCTTGATTTTATCATCAACATCCGCTTTAGCACTTAAAAAAATCACATGCATATCTGAATATTCAGGTTTTGTCTTTATTTTCTCCAATATCTCATACCCACTGAGTTTAGGCATCATAATATCCAATATGATTATATCGGGTCTTGTAATAGCAACTGTATCCATCGCTGAAGCAGAATCATCACATATGTACACCTTATAACCTTCCAGAGTAAATGCATTTTCCAACAGCTTTAATATTGTAATATCATCATCTATCAATAAGATTTTTCCTCTGTCAGGCATATTTATATATTCATCACTTACATGTAAGGTATTACATGTATTATGGATCTCACCCATACTTTCAATTTTCTTCTTTATAGCGTTTATAGCCATGTAAGCATCTCGTAGGTTGTCCTTATCCAAATTATGCCCTTTTCCAGTTAACTCCCTTAATTTTTCCTCCCATTCTTTGCCCACTGTAGACAGATAATCAAGCCCCAGTGTTGAAGCTGTACCATTGACTGAATGAAAAAATCTTATTATCCGTTGGGTATCGGTTTCAGAGCATTGAACTTTGCAGGAAGTAAAAATTCTCTCCATTTCTTCAATTTTCTTCTTTAGGTCATCCACAAATACTCTTTGTGCCGTTTCCATCAACATGTCCACTTGCTTATCATTCATCTTCATGACCTTCTTCCCCATCTAATGTAATGATTAGAATATTTCCTGAATGTTCTATTTGCTTGACACCTATTTTTCTGCTGCTTAACATTTCCAAAATAATCTCTGTTAGTCCGTCATCACTTTTTACCATCATTTTTGAATTTAGTTTTCCATTTGAGGCTTTATGTGCCATCTTTATTAACTGTCCTGGCTCAAATGGCTTAACCAGATAGTCTGCAATTCCATTTTGTGAAGCAATATCTTTATTTTCATAGACACTTGAGATAATAATTGGTGTATCTACAGTAGTCTGATTTTTTTTAAGCTCCTTTAACACATCCCACCCACTCATCTGACCACTTAATGCAATATCAAGTATTATCAGCTTATATCTATGTATTGCTACAAATTTTAATGCTTCTTCACCACTGCTAACATCATGCATTTCCAACCCTTCATCTTTTAATATCTCTTTGATGAGTTTAACCATCGATACGTCATCTTCTACAATAAGTAGATTACCTTTATTTCCAGTTGTAGAACAACTATTATTCGTTTCTGCTAACTCATTATTCGTACTAATGTCTGAATACGGGAGAGTGAAGTAGAAAGTGCTTCCTTGTCCATATATAGATTCAACATCTATCTCACCACCGTGGGCTCGGATAATTTCTTTACATATTGCCAGGCCTAAACCGCTTCCACCTATTTCCCTACGGTCATCATTATCTACCCTAAAGAACTTTGTAAAGAGCTTGTCCCTCACATCATCCGGGATACCTAGTCCATAATCGGTAACACTGATCTTAGCTTTTCCATTCTCCATAGTCAAATAAACTTTTACTTTTCCACCATAAGGAGAATACTTTATTGCATTAGATAATAAGTTTGATAAAACCTGTAATATTTTATCACGGTCACAATATATACAAGGTATGTTTTCTGTGTTTTTGTCATATATAATTTTGTATTTATCATTTGTATTTTCAAACAACTTCACTGCTTCTTCAATGATCTGATTCATGGAGTTGAATTGTTTGTTAAATATATGTTTCCCACTTTCCATCCTCTGAATATCGAGGAAATCATTGATCAAATTAGTGAGTCGTCTAGCCTCCGAATTAATTATACTGATGTACTCCTTACTACGTTCCTCAGTAAGTTTTCTTGTAAGCAATAGTTCAGAAAACCCTAAAATACTGCTCATTGGTGTCCTCAATTCATGACTTACAGTACTTATTAATTCCAACTTAAGCCTGTCCACCTCCTTCTGATGGGAAATATCCCTTGCAACAAATACCCTTCCAAAACTACAGTTAGCGTGACTAATACATGGATTGGAATACAGATTGAGAAATCTCTTTATCGGGTCGGTTTGCTCCAGATCAACAGTATACCGGCTCTCGCTGTCTTGAAGTAAATCTACCAGTTTACCCAACGGTTCTTGTCTATTCTCCATACCTGCCATTATATCTTGTATGAATTCCTCTGCATTACAGCAAGTATCTCTATTTATATAAAAATCATCATGTGATTTAAAATTATCTCCAAAATCCAAGTAATTAAAAAGATCCTTCCAGGCCTTATTAATGAACATCACTTTATCCTCTACATCTACCATCATAATACCTGCACCCAGTGAATCAATAATAGCCTGTAATGTTTCTTTCTGCTGTATAAACCGTGTATTTTCATCCTCCAGCTGGGAATTTAATTCTTCAATAACCGAATTCTGCTCCTCCAATGAATATTGTTTTCCTTGTAGTTGTTCATTGATATTTTCCAATTGTTTATTCTGCATTCTCTCCTGTTTTGCAATTTGGTCCTTTTTATCCGACCTCAACCATAATACAATGGCTGCTATTATCGCCAGGATTGCAAGTGTTAGAACAATTATAAGTTTTTCATATAAAGCAGAAAACAGAGCAGTAGTGCTTTCTTTATCCGTACCTAGTAGTAAAAACCATTGACGATCATCTAAATCTACAGGTATATATGTCAGTATAGTATTTTTGTCATATACAAGATTACCTGATTGCGACGATAATATATTTGAAAAAAGACTATCGGGGTACTCATCTAGAAGATTTTCTTTTCCATTATGCTTGGCAGATGCTAGTATGTACTTTCCAGTATCCTCCATTAAAATAATATCCCCCTTGCTTATTAATGGTAGCAATTCACTTAAAAGTTCATCCTCGTTAACTACCATTATGATAACACCTGAAAATTCTTCAAAACTATCATATACAGGTGCGCATATATATATTAAATTACTATCAAAGGTTGTATATATTTCTCCTGTTTTATGTTCTGAGGTTTTTTGAAAGCAATTATCCTTGATAGCCTTCTCCAATTGAGATTTACCGGCAAAGCCCTTAGCATTCATGTTTACAGATTCATCACCATTCCTGTCAATATACGATATGCCGAAAAATATACTGTTAACATTAATAAGGCTGGGAATTACATTGTTAAGTTCCACCTTAACCCTTTCAATTTCTTTATAAGAATCTGAACTATTGTTTTTCAAATGATTTCCCAAATATGAAGCCACAAACACAGTATCCAACTGAGCCTTAAAGAATCTCTCAACTATATGCTCCTTTAATCTGTATGTTATCGCTTCATTATTGGAAATCTGCATCTCAGT
>DATCID010000173.1:0-19559 GCA_036507975.1 Ruminiclostridium sp. | reverse complement strand
AAAAGGATTTGGGTTCCTATTCTTCTCTGATTATTATCGACAAGTAACTGCGTAAACTTAGGAACCGCCGTATACCGAACGGTACGTACGGTGGTGTGGAAGGTCGGCTACTCAATTAATGGGTAGCCTCCTATCCGATTAGGGTTCATTTAGGGTTGGCATCATATAATATAAATAACACAGTAAATGGGAGGCGAAGTTAGGCATGAAATATATCATTGCAGATCCGGAGGAACAAACCGGCATTGATTTAAAGAAAATGCTGGATGGCTATGAAATATTGGCATTTGGAGGAAGATTTACAACCCTCGAAGCGGCGGAAAACAGTATCCATGGAGAGCCACCCGGTGTTGCCTTTATCAGGATAGGGAGTGCTAAGATAAATGGGTTTAAACTTGCTAGTATCATACGAGAGCTAAACCCGCTTTCGAAAGTGATTTTCCTTAGTAGCCGCAAAGAGCATGTGGTAGAAGCCTTCGAGTGTGGTGCGAAAGGGTTTTTGTTTGTACCTATTATCACCAAAAAAATTGAGCATTTGTTGCTGAGATGGATTTAGAAGATAAGAACTTAAAAAATGTTTCGACGGTACAATATTTATACCTAAGAAGTGGCAAATGTTTTGCAGGAATTTGTAAAAATTTGTCGAACTAATATTAATTATCATAATATCGAAATATAAAACTTGTTATTTTGTGCACAAATTAATTGTTAAGGAGATGCTGTTATGGGAAGTTATAAAGTACTTGTAGTAGATGATTCACCTTTCATTTTAAAAGCAGTAAAAAGAGCACTTGAGCCAAATGGTTTTGAAATTGTTGGACATGGAGAAAATGGTAAATTGGGTTTGGCGTTGTATCAGCAGCTTAAACCAGATATCATTACGCTGGATGTGACAATGCCTGTTATGGATGGTTTAGAAACAGCCAAGGCACTTTTTCAAATCGACCCTTCGGTCAAGATTATCATGCTTAGTGCCATGGGTGATGACGACCTCATCCTGTCTGCAAAAAAAATAGGAATCAATAACTTTATTTCTAAACCTTTCAAAGCAGATGAATTAGTAAAAATGGCTAACGAATTGCTTAGAAGTGAACAGGGTTGAATAATTCAAAATTGATATAAAGAATACATTTTGAGGTGATTAGATATGGAAGAAGAAAAATTCAATACATTTGTCAATTGTGTCTCAGATGCATTTAGAAATGTAGCTGATATGGTTGCACAATTTGAATTTAAAGAATGCAGCAAGGAAAGGATCGAAGAAAAAAAAAAGTATTCCGTAGTCGTAGGTATTGTTGGAAAGAACAAGGGTAGAATTCTATTTGAAGCTGGCGGGAGTTTGGTGAAAAAATTGACCGAGGCCATGAATGATGGTCCTATTAGCAATGTCATGGATGTTTACATCTGTCTCTTAGAGTTTTCCAATATGTTTTGCGGCAATGCGGCCACGTTGATTAATAATAAATACAGAGGAAGCGATATGAGATTGACACCCCCAGCTGTTTTTTCGGGTGTAGAATTACAGGTTATAACCCCAAATATTCACTCAATTACTACGTATTATAAAAGTGAACATGGAATAGTAACCGTAGATATCGGATTTGAGGGGGTATAAAGACGATGGATTTGAAAGAGCAACTAATACAATCTTCAACAAATATATTACCACAATTTGGGTTGAGAACTGAATTCCAGGGTGCTATCGAAGAGAATCAACTATCCTCTGCAAATCAGGTCAATATATTGATTGGCTTCAGTGGAGGGTTAACTGGAAATATGGTTGTCGGATTCAAGAAAACAACAGCTTTTAAAGTAATTTCTACCATGATGGGTGGAGTAGATGTCACTGCGTTGGATGTTATAGGCAGTAGCGCAATAGGAGAGATTACCACGATGATCGCCGGCAATGCTATGGCGGGTATGGAAGCTAAAACTCCAATCATTTTTTCTCCTCCAACCATAGTTACTGGAGAACGTATTTTTTTAATAATTAGTAGGCTCAAAGCAAATAAACTCACTTTTAGGCTCGGAGATGATTTGTTTAATATTTCATTTTGCTTAGAGTAGAAACCCAATTGATGGTTGAAATACTAATTTTTATTAAGGGGATTTGAAAATGCATAAGTTGGAGTTAAAAAAGATGGCGAAAGCATACCGTGAAGTAGCCAACCAAAGAAAAGAGGAAAATAAGACTTTTTACGCTAATAACCTGAAAGCATTGACGGATGAGCAAAATATTGCAGAACTTATCGTGGATTCTAGCGATTCAAACTGTATCGATGGTTATTTTCACGTGGATAAAGATGAATATAAACTTGTGAAATTTTATGATGTAATCTTCGGTAAGGGCAAAGCCATGAATGAAGATGATTTGGTTAAGGTTTCAGGGGTCTGTTTTTACTACTGTGGGTTTTCTATGTGTGGCTTTAGTAATATTCACTTTGAAAATTGTACTTTTGTGGGGTGCGATTTTATTGAATGCTATACTCTTGGAATGATTGCCGTCTTCAGTAATTGTAGTTTTCTAAGCCGTCTTAAGGGCAAAAAAAGTATAGATGATATGCCCTCACTGTTCGAAAGTTGTGAATTTACCATCAAACTTATCAATTGTGATGTTTCACAATTAGTTTTTGATAAGACGCATTTTTATTTCACAAATTTTGAGAATGTGTGCTTATATGATTCGATTTTTCTTGATTGCAGTTTTGATACAATGAAAATCTGTGGGTGTGATTTGCGAAATACTAAAATTGTCAATCCCAAATTCATTGAATTTAATATTGAAGACTTGGATAAAAAAACAAAAGTAAGTCGAAATACATTTTTAGGTAGTATTAATTATAGTAAAAAAGAAAAACGTGAAGTTCGATATGCGGTTGAAGTCTACGATGCATTTAGCGAGTTGTTTGAGAACAGCAAGATAATGGATTATGGCGGAGAGTATTTTTTCTTGAGTCAAAAGACTGAAATAGGTAATATGAATGGATTTACTAAACTCAAATCCATTTTAAGTTATATTACCTGTGGTTATGGAGAAAGACCTTCATTCAGTCTAATGGTTGCGATGGCGTTGGTCATTTTATGTGGGACATTATATCTTTTGTTTGGGGTAACCGTAAATAATGAAGTAATTTCCTTCAAACCTTCGTTGGAAAATTTATTTCCATCGTGGGATAAATTAATTCTATGTTATCATTTCAGCCTAGTCACTTTTTCTACCGTCGGATATGGGAATGTAGTTCCGATAGGAGGAAGTATTCTCGTTTCTGCGGTTGAAATGGTTTTAGGCGTTATTATGGTAGGCATCTGGGTTTCAACACTAGTCAGAAAAATGACAAGAAATTAACTAGAAATATAAATTTAATTAAAGGATGGTTAAGATATGGTAAAGAAAATTTTATTTGTAGATGATTCACCTGTAATCAAAAAAATTGTTCAAAGGTCAGTTGAAACGGCGGGATATTCCTTTCTTGGAGCATCAGACGGCAAAGAGGCACTTTTTGTTCTTGCAAAGGAAAGCGACATTTGTCTCATATTGTCCGATTGGAATATGCCTGTAATGAATGGATTTGAATTTTTGAAAGCAGTCAAAAGAAATAATTCGTTTAAACAAATTCCTGTGATCATGATTACTACAGAAGCGGAAAAAAGTAATATTAATAAAGCAATACAAGCTGGTGCGGCAAACTACCTCTTGAAACCTTTTAATCCTGAGGATTTGCTCTTGAAGATACGCCAGTGCCTTGGTAAATAGAAAATACTAAGGTGCCAATAGTTGAAATTTAAGACTAGGAGGAGAAGAAAATGATTAAAAGTATAAATAAACCTAAAGCCTTAACGCTGTTTAGATTTTTAAAAAAAACATGCTTACTGGTTATTCCAGGTGCAATCGTTATATCTTACCTAATGGGAATATTGATTGGAATCGGTAAGGAGACCATGATACCCTATATAATCTCCAATACCATCATAGCCTTTATATTAACCATTCTTGCTAGTTCAAAAAATTACCTAATGTATGTAAAGCCATCTTTAGAATTCATTGAAGTCTTAAAGAAGAGTATACAGGATCATGATTTAACCAACCGGATACATAAAATCAACAAGGGGGAAATTGGTGAAATCAAATTACATTTCAATTTCTTTATTGATGAAATTCAAAGTGTGATGAAAAATCTTTATTCTACATCCCAAACGCTCAATAGGTCATCCAATGACTTGTCCAATATTTCTGGCAATATGGCAGAAACCAGTAAAGAAACCAATAGAAAAACCGGGAAGGTGAATACAACAATTGAAGGTATTGCTTCAAATATTGAAGAGACCGCTGACGCCTTATCTGAGACCAGTAGTAATATGCAGGTAGTAACTACTTCAGTATCTAGTATGTCCGAAACTGCTGTCAACCTAGCATCAATTTCACAGCAAACTTCTGTTGCAGTGGGTCAGGTTACTGATATTGTTGAACAAATATCCAAAAGTATTAACAATGTTTCTAGCTCAGCGAAGGATGTGTCTTCCTCTGTCAACAATGTTGCAACCGCAGTAAAGGAAATAAGTATTTCACTCAATGAAATCAGCAAAAACTGTAATCGTTCCATACATATCACAACCGAGGCAGAAGTCAATGCCAAAGATACGAATTTAATTATAGAAAGACTGAATCATTCTTCAAAGCAAATAGGAAAAATTGTAAATGTCATCAACGACATTGCTGACCAAACCAATATGTTGGCGCTCAATGCAGCCATCGAGGCGGCAGGGGCAGGAGAAGCAGGAAAGGGCTTTGCAGTTGTTGCCAATGAAGTTAAGGAATTGGCCAAGCAAACGGCGGAAGCAACTGAAGAGATCAGTGAGCAGATTGAAGCGATGCAGGGAAACATGTCAGGTGCAGTGAAAGCAGTTGCGACCATCAATGATGTAATCAAGGAAATTACGGTTATTACCAATACCATTGCTGCTGCAGTGACCGAGCAAACGGCAATTACGGGGAATATCTCTAGCGCAGTCCTTCAAGCCGCAGAAAAGTCCAAGCATATTACCAGGGATATCGGTGAAATTGCCACCAATACGCAAAGTGTTACCAGAAACTTAAGTGAGGCTTCCACTGGAGTAAAGGATATTGCCAGTTCTTCCAAGGCTCTTTCTATTGATTCGGGGTACGTGTTACAAAATACTGAAAAGACGTTTGGAAAAATACAAGATATTACAAAGATCACTTATGAAATTTCCAAAGGGACCAACGAAATATCTTTGAATATTCAAGAAATCAATATTACATCGGATGAGATCACTCAAACCTCCGCTCGAACCAACAATTCTGCAAGAGCACTCGCGGAAGTTGCACAAAAACTAGAGACTTTGATTAAGCAATTTAAAATTTAATTATTTGGAGGATAGGTTAGATGGAAAATGTGATCATAGTTAAAGAAGAAAATTGCGTAGGCTGCAATAAATGCATACGACATTGCTTGGTGGTGGATGCAAACGCTTCATATATGTCTAATGGTGAAAATAAAGTAAAGATTAATCATGACAAATGCGTACTTTGTGGTAAATGTATCGAAGTATGCGATCATGAGGCTCGGGATTTCATCGATGACACTGAAAGCTTCTTTGAGGAATTAGAACAAGGCAAAAAGATTTCTATTATTGCAGCACCTGCAATAAGGGTCAATTTCCCTAATTATCAGCAGCTTTTTGGCTTTTTGAAATCCAGAGGAGTGGATGTCATCTATGATGTATCTTTTGGTGCGGATATCACTACTTGGGCATATTTAAAGGTGATTAAAGAAAATAACTTGTCTACTGTCGTTGCACAGCCTTGTCCTGCTATAGTTAGTTATATTGAGAAGTACAAGCCTGAACTGATTAAGAACTTGGCACCCATTCACAGTCCAATGACATGTACGGCTGTCTATTTAAAAAGATATGCGAATGTATTTAGTGATATTGCATTCATATCGCCTTGTATTGGCAAAATAAATGAAATAAGAGATCCAAATACCAATAACTACATTCGATACAACTTGACATTTAAGAAACTGAAAGAATACATGGAGAAGCATAAAATCAGTCTTTCCGATTATAATGCTGTAGATTTCGAAGACATTGGATGTTCACTCGGTTGTGTATTTAGCAGGCCCGGTGGGTTAAAAGAGAACGTAGAGCTTAAGGTGAAGAATGCTTGGATCAGGCAGGTGGAGGGTCATGAGCATGCATACTCCTACTTGGATGAGTACAGCGAAAGAATAAAGAACAATAAACCTGTTCCACTTCTGGTTGACATCTTAAATTGTCCACATGGCTGTAATATTGGTACTGCGTGCGCTAAGGACATTGATGTTGATGATGCGGATTTCAAAATGAATAGTCTTAAGCTAGAGAAGCTTGATGATAAGGGTGGTAAATTTGTCACACGAAAGATAAACTGGTTATACAAATATTTTGATAAAACCCTTAAGCTAGAGGATTTTGCCCGAAACTATAATACAAGTTTAAAAATCGATGCTTTAATAGAGCCAACCGAATCACAATACGAAGAAATGTTTGAAAAAATGCATAAGTCTACCAAAAAAGAAAAAGGACTCAATTGCTCTGCATGTGGGTATAATAGCTGCCGTGAAATGATAAAGGCAATCTGCAATGGATTAAATGATATCACCAACTGTATTGATTTTAACAAACATGAAACCAATCTTGAAAGAGACCATATTGCATTAAACAATAAAGCGCTTGAAGCTAAAAACAACGAAATGAATAAAGTGTTGGAGCAAGTAAAGAAATTAAGTGACGAAAGATTGAGAAAGTCTAAAGAAATCGAAGACATCATTAAGAAGCTTGCTTCAGCCTCTACCCAAACCTCCGAGGGAATTGGGGATATTAATACTCTGGTGGAGGAAATTGCGGACAATACAAATAATGTTTCCAATTTCACCAAAGATGTTTCATCGTCAGTAAATAGTGTAGTTCTTGCAATGAAGGAGATTAATATTTCTTTAAATGAAATTAGCCAGAATTGTGGACGATCCAAGGATATTACTTCTGATGCAGAAACAAAAGCAAAGGAAACCAATCGAATAATTGATATTCTTAACACCTCTTCAAAACAGATTGGAAAAGTTGTAAAAGTGATTAATGAAATCGCAGACCAGACAAACATGCTGGCGCTTAATGCTGCCATTGAAGCTGCTGGTGCAGGTGAAGCCGGTAAAGGCTTTGCTGTGGTTGCAGGTGAAGTCAAGCAACTTGCAAGACAAACTGCTGAATCAACAGAGGAAATCGGCCAGCAAATAGAAGTTATGCAAAAGAACATGTCGGATGCTGTCAGTGCGATGGGAACCATATTGCATGTTATTGATGAAATGACAAGTATAACCAATACTATCGCTGCAGCAGTATCAGAACAATCTGCTGTTTCTGGGAATATATCCAATGCAGTGGTTGCTGCCGCTGAAAAAATTAATCTAATCTCAGAAAAAACCAGAGATATTGCTATAAGTTCACAGAATGCTGCCAAGAGTATTGCAGAAGCCTCAGTTGGAGTTAAGAATTTGGCTTGCACAGCATCAGAACTATCGGTAGTATGATGTAAAGGGGTCACACCTCAACAAGGAGAATGAGGAAGGCCCCCTTTTGAAAATAAATATCCCTTCGTGACTGAGGGGGCAGAGGGAGCTGATATTTAGCATGCTGGAAGATGATGATTTTATTCAAAGCTTTGTTGAAGAAGCAAAGGTTCATGTAGAAACAGTTGAGACCGAGTTGTTACAATTGGATATGTCGAATTTAAATGCAGAAAGTATTAACAATATATTTCGTGCTGTCCACAGCATTAAAGGAACATCTGGCTTTTTAGACCTAACAAAAATTGTGGAATTGTCCCATGCAATGGAAAATATTTTTGGTGAAATTCGATCGGGAAAGATGACTATCAACGAAGGGATGATTGATAGTTTATTAGAGGCCAATGACTGTATGAAAACCATGGTAGATGATGTAGCTAATAGTGAAACAGTGGATATTTCTTTACTGTTGGAAAAGTTGTCTATCATTCTTTCAAATAAGGGTTTACAGGAAAAGAAGGTAGTAATAGCTGTAGAAGTTCCAATAAAGACTTTAAAAAGTGAAACGATTGATTTTACACAATCAAAAAAGCAGAAGATATGTGACTGTAATGATCGCGGACAAATTTTGTATAAGCTTAAGAAAAATCTGAATAAGGATTTAATTAGCAATGAGACGACATTGGCTCAATTTTTAATACAGATAAGTTCCATAGGCACGCTTATTGAATGTAATGTGGATGTTGATGAATTCTCAAACAGGGAAGAAGACAGTCAAGAGGATGTTATTATGGAATTTATATTTACTTCTGTTCTTGATTGCGACATGTTGGCTTTAATGATGAATTCTGAGGCTGAAGACATCCACCCGTTATATTTAACCAAGGATACTGAAATCTCAATAGAAACTCTAGCTAAAAATGAAGCAGAAAGTTTAATTGAAAGTCAAATAGGCAATCAAGCTTCTGGCATTTCGGATACAGATGTTGTTCAAATAATCAAACAAATACCAATAGAGGAACATGAAAAGGAAGTGCATACTGGCAAAAATCAGGCTATTGCAACGGAAGACAGCATCAGGGTAAATGTCATGTTGCTCAATGACCTTCTTAACCTTGCCAGCGAAATGGTTTTAGCGAGAAATCAGCTTTTAAGAACGATGGAAAGCTATCGCAAAGGCATTCCGGGTATAGATACCATATTCCAAAACATTGACCATATTACTACCAATCTTCAGGAAAAGATCATGCAGACTAGAATGCAGCCCATAGCCAATGTTTTCAACAAGTTTCCACGAATCATACGTGAGTTGTCAAAAAAAATGGGTAAGGATATTAACCTTGAGATGATTGGGACTGAAGTGGAACTGGATAAGTCAATCATTGAAGCCTTGGGTGACCCTATGACCCACCTTGTAAGAAATGCAGTGGATCATGGATTGGAAATGCCGGCTGATAGAGAGAAACTGGGGAAATCCAGGACAGGTACAGTTAAATTGAAAGCCTATCATGAAGGTGGGTACGTAAATATTGATGTCATTGACGATGGAAAAGGAATTGACGTTGAAGTTTTAAAGAAGAAAGCCTTAGAGAAGGGCTTTGTCGGAAAATCCGATTTAGTTGCTATGGGAGAGCAGGATGTATTGAAATTGCTATTTAAACCTGGATTTTCAACTGCTGAAAAAGTAACTGACATTTCTGGCAGAGGCGTTGGAATGGATGTAGTGAAAACAAATATAGAAAAACTGGGAGGAACGATAGAAATTTTTACAGTACCTCACGCTGGGACTACCTTCCGACTTCTATTGCCTTTGACCTTGGCTATTATTCCTTCACTGATTGTTGAAGCGGAAACCCTAAAATTTGCGCTTCCGCAAGTTAATCTTCAAGAAATCGTGAGAATAAAAGCAAATGATCCTACAAGAAAAATTGAATACATTAACAATTCAGAGGTTCTTAGGTTGAGGGGCAGGTTTTTGCCGATTATTCATCTAGCAGAGGTTCTGAGATTAAATAGAACATATATTGATAACATTACTGGTGAAAGAAAACCTGAGAATAGGAAGATGTTGTTTAATAATAGGCGTGTAAACAGCGATGTACTCGTTCCAAAAGATCAGGACATGAATAAAGGGAATGATCAGCGCAAGCCTGGCATGAGTAACATTGTCAGAATCCTTGTTATCAAAATTGGTTCAAGGCGCCTTGGACTTGCAGTAGATGCAATTCATGGAAGTGAAGAAATTCTTGTGAAGACTTTACCTGTCTATGTCAAAGAGTGCAAATGTTATTCAGGTGTGACCATTCTGGGTGATGGAAAGACTTCTATGATTTTGGATCCCAGTGGAATAATTGAGAAAGCGAATTTGCACTTTTATGATTCACAAGATGAAAATCAGATATCAAAAGAAGTAGAGGAAAGGGAAAGTATCCGGGAACATCAAAATATACTGCTTTTTAAATGCTCAGGACCTGAGACGCTTGCCCTGGACATGTCTATGGTTTCAAGGGTTGAAGAAATAAAGGTTGAAGAAATTGAAAAGATTGGAGATAAGGAATATATAAAATTCAGAGGAAATGCTTTACGGGTTATTCGACCAGAGGACTTTCTTCCGATAAGCAAGGAAACTAATCAGAAAAAGAAGCTTTTTGTTATCATACCCAAATTAGTCAATCACCCAATGGGAATTCTTATTGAAAAAATACAAGATACAGTACAGACCGGAATTAATATTCGCCAGGATGATAATATCACTGCAAAAGGTTTAATAGGATCAACAATACTGGGTAATAAAATCGTCCTATTAGTAAATGTTTACGAGCTTTTTGAGATAGCAAATCCTGAACAGTATAAGGTTATACCCATCATAAAAAAAGGTGAAAAGCTTAAAATTCTACTGGTAGAAGACACTCCTTTCTTTCAAAAGCTTGAAAAGAGCTACTTAGAAGAAGCGGGATACACTGTGTTATTGGCTCAAGACGGAAAGGAAGCCATGGAAATCTTAGAGATCGAGAAAGTAGATGCTGTGGTAAGTGATATTAATATGCCAATCATGAATGGGTTAGAACTTGTAAGGCGAATCAGAGCAAACGCTTCAATTGCAATGCTGCCGGTTATTGCCATTACTTCCTTAACTGGTGAATCGCAAATAAAGGAAGGACTTGCTGCGGGGTTTGATTCCTATGAATTTAAACTAGACAGGCAGAAGCTTCTGGAGATCCTTGACCAAGCGATTCATAAAAGGAGGATTACTATATGATCAAAAAGGTTCTAACATTTTATCTCTGCGGAAGATTCCTAGGGATTGATGTAACACTTGTAAAAGAAATCAACAGAAATGTAGATTTTTCATATGTACCCGGTTCACAGGAACACATTGTGGGATTGTTAAATATGAGAGGTCAGGTTGTAACCCTATTTAATCTGGCAAAATTACTTGAGTTGGATGAAGAAATTGAGCAGAGAGCACTAACCTGTATTATCTTAAAAACTCCAAAGGATCCCAATCAGGTTGGCTTCTTAATTGATCGGCCGGGAGATGTCATTGAGATTGATAAAGAGGCTTGTGAATTGCCTCCCGCTAATGTAGGTGCATTGGAGTGCGAATTTATAAACTGTATTGTGAAACTCAAGGATGAGTTGTTAATGATCATAGACCCTAAGAAGATATTTGTAGATCAAAGAAACATAGATATTTAGACGAGGCTGGTGTTGCTTTTTGAAGAGACTCAAAATTCTAGTCGCAGAGCGTGCTGTGATTGCTAGAAAGATTATTTCTGATGCTGCTAACGCAACACAATACGGTGTTGTTGAGCATGCTGTTCCCAATGGGAATATTGCCATTGAATGGCTGGCACAATGTAAAATCGATGTTATATTGATGGATATTACGATAATTCAAAGTGAAGGAACAGAGATTTTGAGTTATATAAAAAGCGAGTATCCGAGCATAGCAATCATTCTACTCAGCAATGATCATCCGGATAGTTCGGCTATTACACTGGAATGCCTTAAGGCAGGATCGGTGGATTTTGTTATGAAGGATTCCAGAAGTCAATTGGAAAATAGTGCATATAATTTCAAAAACCATCTGGAAACCCTCTTAATCCAGATTAAATTAAAGAACTGTAACGACTTTTCAGAGACTGCACTAAGTCAGGAGGATACTAGCAATCCCTCAGAAAAACTAATGAATGAGACAAACTTACGAAATTTCCCAATAGGGGGTGATGTGGATTTGATTCTAATAGCCTCTTCCACTGGTGGACCGGTTGCACTAGATGCCTTATGCCGCCAATTATCTCCTGATTTACAGCAATCCATCCTGGTGGTGCAACATATGCCTCCGGAATTTACCAATTTACTTGCCCAATCGCTGGATAAAAAGTATGAAGTCAAGGTATGTGAAGGCAAGGATAGAGAAGTAATAAGGAAAGGACAAATTATCATTGCTCCTGGAGGTTATCATACAATTGTTGAGTATTCAAAGGAACTGGGGGAAATCATAAGGTTGGTCCAATCACCCTTTGTAAATGGTGTAAGGCCTGCGGCAGATGTATTGTTTAAATCGGTTTCGGAAATATTTGAGGGAAAAAACATCTTGGTAGTTATCCTTACGGGAATGGGCAATGATGGTACGCAAGGCATTGTTGAACTAAAAAAGAGATGTCATTGCTATTGCATTACACAAAGTGAATCTACCTGTGTCGTCTATGGCATGCCCAAATGTGTCTATGAGGCAGGTCTTTCGGATGAGGTGGCTGATTTAGAGAATATTGCTTTGCGTATAAATCAAATTGCTTTATCTAGAGGAGGAATACATTAGGTGGGGAGTGGGTATGTCTCAAAGGAATTTTTGATGATTCAGAAGTTTATAGAGGATATATGTGGCATTGCCTTGGGAGAAGAGAAGGCATTCCTCTTGGAAAGCAAGCTCTCCAAAATGCTAGCGGAATCAGCTTTCTCAAGTTTTGATGAACTTTATAGGGATATATGCTGTTGGAATGATCCAAAAATTATTGAAAGTTTCATTGATATAGTCACTATTAATGAAACCTTTTGGTTCAGGGATAAGACGTCATGGAACATTATGGAAGACTTACTGCTACCAGTCTACATCCAGGAAATTAGGGATGGCAAACGGGAGAAAATCAGGATTTGGAGTGCAGCTTGTTCTTATGGGCAGGAACCCTATTCCATTGCCATGTGCGTTGATAATTATCTGGATGAGAACAGTATATTTGATGTGCAGATGAAGCATTTCGAGATTCTTGCCACCGATATTTCAAAAACGGTTCTCCAAATAGCCGAGGTGGGGAGGTATGATAATATTGCGATTTTGAGGGGTCTTAACGAGCCTTACAAATTAAAATACTTCACAAATCAAGGGAGGGTATGGAAATTGGAAGAAAAGATTAAAAAGTCAGTCCGATTTGAACAGTTTAATTTGATAAAGGATTTTTCTTGTTTGGGCAGGTTTGACATAATATTTTTTAGAAACGTGATGATCTACTTTTCAGAGCAGCTAAAAAAAGAGATGCTAAATAAAATCATGAATTCGTTGAATCCAAGAGGTGCCTTGTTTATTGGTAGTTCGGAGTTGCTAGTTGACCAGGGTTCAACTTTTTCTATGGAGAAATATACAAACGGCAGCTATTTCAAAGTGAAGGGGTGAATGAATTCTTCAAACGCGTTTTTTTCTAACACTACAATAAAAGCAATACCCTATAAGTCCGAACCCACCTATCCAAAACAAATATATCAAGGGCTTTGAGGCATAGGTTACAACGGCTGAGTTTGCGTTGTCCTGCAATGGTTCTATGTTGCTGATAATAAAGTCACCAGACAGCTTATTTACCATCAAGGTCTTATGGTCTTTGATTTGATGTGCTGAAAAGGTTTTGTCCAGGACAGTTATCGTATTGCTCTGTATATCTATAATATCCATGAACTCTGCTGAAAATCCAGAGGAGGCTATTGCACCTAAGATTAGTAGGATAACAAAAAAATGGCTGAGGTGGTGTGCACTCCAGTACACCTGCTTTATTGACAGAATATATGAACTCAGGGGTATAAGGCATGCCCAAAACAACAACAATATTTGGAACTTTATATCTCTAAAGAATAATAATAGTACAATAGTAAGGATCGTATTTATCAACAATACATATATATAATGCTTAAAATCTATTTTCTTGGCGCGAGCGCACTGGTACCAAACAAGCAGCAAGGATATTAAAAGAGCATAAATTGAGGTTGTGACATTATAAAAGGTCAGAGTTACTTCGATGCTAATAATAATTGGTATAACGGTTGCTGCAAGGATAATGCCAGAATAAATATAGGTTAATGCCCTGAAAATCTGCATTTTGTCCCTTAAGTCAATTTTGAGAAGGCATATTTTTTTGAATTTGATTAATAACCCTGTATACAACGCCAATATTATAAGTAGGGCTATCAGCACAATTAAGGCAACATTACTATTAGAGGAGGCATATGCGTGAACAGAGGTATCTTTTAGCACGCCACTTCTTGTCAGAAAAGTTCCAAATGCCGCAATTGAGAAGGGAAGTATGCACATAAGTTTCGTATAGCGCACCTTGCCGTGAAGATATGCACACATGATAAGCCAAGGAACCAGGGCTATGTTTTCTATTGCGTCCCAGGCCCAATATCCTCCCCAGCCAAGTGCCCTGTATGCCCAAACACTTCCTGACAGAATACCTAACCCCAGAAAGGCCAAGCTCACTCTCAGCCACTTTTTAACCAGTGGGGCATTTGTATTCACAGTTGGAAAAAGAGCAAATAGCACTGCCATTGCTGTATAGCCAATAAAAACAAGTGGAGGATGAAACGCCATCCATGGGTCTTGAAGTGCAGCAGTAAGACCAAGTCCATCTGCTGCGAAGGGCATTGTTTTGAAGGGGTTTGTAAGCAAGGTTAATAATGAAATGAAAATGGTTATTGTGGAGTAAATGCCCAAAGACTTTTTGTTACTCTGTAGGGAATACCTGATAACAAAGTATCCAAATATTGCGAGTATCACAGACCACAATAACAACGAGCCCTGCTGACCGGACCACAAAGCGGATATTTTATATACTGTAGGCAGCGATTTTCCAGTATGTTCGTACACATAGGTAAAGCTATAGTTCCCTACGATTTGGTAAAGCAGGAGTATTATTGTTGGAAGTATCATTAGTGCTGTTGCTACACTCCATAGCATATAGGTCGATTTTTTTGGAAGTTTACCTTGCGGCCGCACAAAACATGCTATGCAGATGGCAAACATAATTAATATTGCAGTTAAAATACAAAGGTTTTCTATTCTCATTTTCTTATCTCCTCGGGTTTATTATGTACATTACCCTCGCCCTCATGGCAAACTGTACATTTATCTATAAAGCTGGCGTATCCTAGCAGGCTTTGTGGTAAATAGTTATCAATTGCCAGTGTGGAACGCCATTCTGCATGGGTACTGTTATGGCAAGATTGGCAACGGATTTTATCATTCATTTCATCTCCAGGAGCATTTTGCAAGTAGGAATTTTTATAAAGGGTATTTGGATTGCTGGCATATTCTTCACGATGGCACTTGCCACAGTCAGGCTCTTGCAGCCAGGCTTCTCTTCCATTTTTTTGAGAATCTGCAACATTACCCATTGTTCCATGGCAATTTGGATTGTCACAGGTAATACCTGCCTCCACCATTCTGCCTCTATTACATTGAGTTACAGGGCCTGGGTGACAGCTATTGCATTTTGGCTGTATGTCTGTAAGCTCCATTTTACTCTGATGGAAGCCGTGTATAGCCTCAGATAATGGCTTGACGCCTTCCTTGCCAGGTACGCCCAAAGCATTATCCTTGTGACAATCAGCACATTTATGACGAATATTATTTTGAAGATCCTGTACTAGAGTAGTTCCTGAAAGCTCATCATGGGATTTCAAAATAGAGAGATCGGTATCATTTTCTCCATGGCAAGCAGAACACTTCATTTCATCAGAAACTGGAACTACTACCGAATCGGAAATAGCAACTGGTTTGTTTGTCTTATTGTCCCAGACAGTTATTTGAGCTACCTGATATGGATTCAATTTATCCGGGGCACTATCATTATATGGAACCACAGGAATGGCAGTTGCCTCGTAATACTTTTTGTCACTTGAAAGCTGCATTTCACCGCTTAATTTATTACCAGTAATACCTACATTTTCTGCCACATCGAACCCATAGTCTTTGGCATACTGCCAAAAGTTTACCTTGCTGGAGGATGTGGTATTATCAATTATTTTATATTTGATGGTGATGCCTGATTTTATTAGCGTTGCTCCATTGCTGCCGCCTTTTTTGAATACCTGCACTCTCAAGTTGTTGGCGGGTGGGAGAACCAAAAAGCTTGAATAGTCTTTCTGGATACAGTGCATTCCAAGGTCATTTGCTGCTAAAATGACGTATTCATCAGCAGATGTAGTAGAAGCAGCAGGTACAGTTTTACTGACAACTAGCATTGCGGCGATACAGACAAGTACAGCAACTACGCCAAGTATAACAGTTTGCTTACATACAAATACAACCTTTAAACTTTTGAACAATTTAAACATTGAATACATCCTTTGACAAGCTCTTTTATATAATTTTATGCCATGAATAAATAGAATATGTTAGTTTTAATTATTGGAAACCTAGGTAAACTTAAATGGCTTTTGTATGTATTTTCTGTGTCACTAAATTCGTTTTGTTTATTATTTGAAAACAAGAAATTGAATTAACCAAGATTATGGGCAAAATCCTATGAATAATAGTATAATAATATTTATCGAAACAATACATAACTACCGATTTGAGAGGAGCGTACCCCTTGCAATATAAATTTCGCAATAATCACTTGATCTCCACACTTTTTCAAGTTAAAGGTAATCCCAGGATATGTTTATTTACAGAGCCACTGTGGGGCATACCATATAACCTGTACATTCCATTTATAACTCTTTATATGTATGCTCTCGGCGTTAAGGATGAGCAAATAGGGCTGCTTTTAACTGTAGGAATGATATTACAGGGTTTATCTGCATTGTTTGGAGGGATAATAACCGATAAATATGGACGAAGATGGATCACTTTTGTCGTGGATATTTTTTCATGGAGTATTCCTTGTCTTATATGGACCTTCTCGCAGAATTTTTGGTGGTTTTTAGTGGCTGCTACATTTAACAGCTTGTGGTTGATAACCTCAACCTCATGGCAGTGTCTGCTAGTTGAGGACTGTGAACCCAAACAGCTTGTAAATGTCTATACCTGGATAAATATTGCAGGTCTTCTGGCAGTGTTTTTTGCACCTATATCGGCATTGCTTGTGTACAATTTTTCCCTTGTGCCTACTGTTCGTGTCCTTTATGCGTTCTCATTCCTTTTAATGACTGCAAAATTTATCATCCTCTACATTTTTAGCACAGAAACTAGACAAGGTGAAAAACGCATGGAGGAGACAAAGCAACAGTCAATTTGGTCACTCTTTATAGGTTATAAGGACATATTTCGTAAAATGATAAGTTCACGACAAATGCTGCTCATACTGTCCATTTTCATAGCGATAAATATATCTAGCATATCGATCAACAACTTTTTTGGACTTTATATAACACAAAACCTCAATATTCCTGATAGGTATGTCGCACTTTTCCCTATAAGCCGTGCAATTGTTATGCTACTATTTAGTTTTTTATTTCAATCATGGATAAATCGTCTCAGATATAGGCCGGTGATGTTATGGGGCTTCATCATATACATTGCGAGTCATATAGTGCTGCTTTTTGTTGAGCCTAAAAATTCCATACTGATCATAGGCTACACACTTTTGGAAGCAGTAGCATTTGCCCTTGTTATTCCAAGACGAGATTCTCTTGGAGCTCTGTTCGTGGATAAAGAGGATCGTGCAAGAGTTATGAGTCTGATTTTTGTAATAATGTTGGCAGTATCATCTCCTTTTGGAACGATTATAGGCTGGCTTTCATCAATTAATCGTCAATACCCCTTCATTCTCAACATTGTAATATTTGTAATAATGGCTGTGATTATATCTACTTCAAAAGCAATCGCACAATATGATAGCAAAGAGTTTGATCAATAATATACCTTAGGCTAATTAAATGTGTCTTATTGAAGTCCACTTTTAGTACATATTATGATACCGGCTACTTTGAAGGTATACTTATAATTGTTTATTATTAAGGCTACGATAAAATAAAAGGGAGGTGTCTTTAATGGAAATAGCTAAATCGATGTTTTATTTTGTAGTAGCAGGAATATTCGAAATAGGTGGAGGTTATTTAGTTTGGCTGTGTTTACGTGAAGGGAAGGGTGCTTTATATGGAATCGAAGGTGCCATTGTCCTTATTTTATACGGAATTATTCCTACGTTACAACCTCCGAGCGCCTCTTTTGGTAGAGTATATGCTACCTATGGGGGTATCTTTATTGTTCTTTCAATTTTGTGGGGGTGGCAGGTAGATAAAGTAATTCCAGATAAAATCGACTTAATTGGTGGGCTGATTGCGCTGATTGGCGTTGGAATTATTATGTATTATCCTAGAGGTTAATTGATAATAGTATCAGTACTTCTCTATTTAACATATCAGAAAGTATAAGTTTTATGAGGCGCAGGTGCATTTACTACAGAATGATGCTTGTTTTAAAGACTTCATCTTCGGTGGTGAAGGAATACACTCCGCCATATTTTTGTGCAACAGCTGCAATGCTTTTTGTGCCAAGACCATGATTTTCCTCAATGCTTATCGGCATGTCATCAACAAATATGATTGTTCCTTCATAGCTGTTGGCGATTTGTATGAAGAGCTTATCGTTTTTTGTTTTGCAGATGATTCTTATGATTCTGTCGTTTGCGATGGGAATGCGTTTGCAGGCATTAACAGCATTTTCAATGGCATTTGATAAAATAACGCAAAGGTCCATATCAGATACAGCGTTTTTTTCCGAGAGTTAGATCTGGGTTTCAACAGTAATTTCTTCATTCTTGGCTTTCACAATATAGGAATATAAAATCAAATTGATCGCATAATTGCTGCAATACTTTTCAATCACAGTGCCCTCTATGGTTTTTTCGACCTCTGTAATATATTTTTGCGCTGCTGTCTTGTTGTTGTCAGCAAGATAGGCATCTATAAGATTCAGATGGTGTCGCATATCGTGGAGGTAAAGGATTGTCTTTTCTTGTGATTCTTTCAATTCTTCAAAATGCATCTGTGCTGCGGCTACCTGCATTAATAATAAATTCTGTTCGTTTTGCATGGTGAACTGTTCTCTTGTTTGTCTGAAAAATCGTAAAATCAGAACATAAGCTGAAAATGTAAAAATAAGGATTAGCACAGCAGTCAAAATAGTTTTTGGCTCAAATATGACATTGTTTATATTATACTTGCTAATCAAATAAATAAGCAAAGCGTAGGAAAGTGGTATAGTGCAGAATCCAAACCAGCCTTTATCTGTGTTGCGCAGCATATAAAGAAAAGAAGGACGTAAATACCTATAAAAAAGAAATCCAACGGTTAAATACATTATATAGCAAGAAACATTCATAATTACCCTATTGAAGTCAAAAAAATATGAAATAATAAGACCTATCAAAGTGATCGACGAGGTTATAGCGACAAGTGTCAAATGAACAAAAAATACCTTTATAAAGTTAAGCCTTGATACAAACACAAAGGCTAAAAATGCCGGAAGTTGAATAAGAAGGGGATATAACGACATAAAAGTTATATAACTAACATTTAGCAGAACGAGCCCATCGCAAATTAGCACGACGGTTACGTACAGCCAAAACAAATAGAGGTTTGGATTTGTCAATAGTAGTTTAGTCAGTAAACTCGAATTTGAAATTAATGGTATAAATAATAAATATTAATATAACTGTACAATATTGCTATTAGAATTATCTTTATAATAAAAATTAGCTTCATCAGAGAGGATATAAA
>DATCID010000172.1:0-2891 GCA_036507975.1 Ruminiclostridium sp. | reverse complement strand
ATTACTTTATCCATAATAATTCCATGCATATTGTCTTTTATATACAATAATATGGAACTATCAAATCTCTGTATTATGGATATCATTTTCATCATTTTCACCTTTTTTTCTCTTTTCCTTTATAAACACTATAACTACTGGTATTAATGAAATAATTATAATAGCTTTAGAAAAATGATTTTTTATAAAATTTAGATTATCAAAGAAGTAACCCCCACAAATTTCACTTCTTCTTTCCCTTGTATCTTTTTACCAATATGATAATTAACATTATCTCCATATATTTTCCCACATTTAATATTTTATATTAATAAGATTAAAAACAGATTAAAAAAGTCTTAATTTTTGCTTGCACTGCGTAGGATAACCCTATCGGACGTGAGCTCTGGTTTGCTTCCGCACTAAAATGTATATTAAAATTTCTCCATATTGGAGGTCCACGTAAAGGTGCTGATATTATTTTTAGTTTAGCTATAGATCCCAAATATCATAGTGTGACTGGTGGGTATTTCAATGTTGGAACTGGTAAGTCTATTATTCCTGCATATCCTGGTGGGGATATCACTATGGAAAATAAACTCTGGAATTATACTAATAACTTTTGAAGGTAAGATGTTTTATATAATAAATAGGTATAAGTAAGTGTACTTAATGTTGTTTAGCTCATTAGAAATTGTTTTATCTTCTCTTCTGAATCCGACCCCGGCAAAGAGGTGAGAACAGTCAGTTTTAAATTGGTATCTGATAAAACTAGATAACTGGTATACTCAAATTTTAATTGTCCTAGAATGGGGTGATTAATGTTCTTAACTTTTTTCTCCTCTGTTTTGACGTTATGCATCGTCCACCACGAATTGAATTCCGCGCTTTCGCTCCTAAGTTCATTTACAAAATCCTCAATCCAAGGATCTTCAATGAACTTGCCATAAGCCGCGCGAAATGTAGCAACCATCCCTTTCGCCGTGGACTCCCAATCAGAAATTGTTTTTTTGAATTCTTCATTTGTGAACATGATTCGGATAAAGTTACGTTTACTGGCACTTATCTTACCGTAATCAAACATAATTTTTGTAGTGGCTCTATTCCACGCAATAACATTCCAATGGGCATCCATAATCGTTGCAGGAGAAAATACTAAATTGTCAAGTACATGCTGCAGCATGGGGTTAACACTATCATTGCAGATGGGTAAACTGGTTGGCGGCGTCTGCCTTGCAAGAGTGTATAAATGTATGGTCTCCTGCTTATCAAGCATCAATGTTCTAGCTAAACTTTCAAGCACTTGTGAGGATATTTGTATAGGACGACCCTGTTCAATCCATGTGTACCACGTTAAACCGATTCCTGAAAGAAAGGAAACTTCTTCTCGTCTAAGACCAGGTGTTCGCCTACGTATTCCTTCTGTTAAGCCAACCTGTGAGGGCAAAATTTTTGCTCTGCGTGTCTTTAAAAAATCCCCTAATTCTTTATATCGTTGCTTTGGTTTATCCATAAACGCTTACCCTCCTTTATCGTAGTAGTAATAGTACTAGTATAAATACATATCTATTACTATGATAAGCCATATGGTAGTATAAATACAAGCCAATGTAAGTAACCCACAATTAAAGATGCAAAATCCTTAATGGCTGAAATTCTCGAAGAAAGAAGACCTAATAAATCTATTAACTTGAATTTGTAACACACTATGATGTAATCAACGTGAAAGTCACTAAGATGGATTAATTTAAAACTAATTAAAGATTGGAGATGTCTGTATCTATGAAAAAAATCGTCGTTTTAAATAGTAGTCCACATAAAACAGGAAGCACAATGACGCTAGTCAATGAAGTGTTAAAGACAATCGTGAATAAAGAAACTGAAATAAAGACTTATAACCTGAATACGATGCAAATAAGCGGTTGTCAAGGTTGTTATGCCTGTAAAAAGACAGGCAAATGCATCATAAAAGATGACATGCAGCAAATATATCAAGATATTGAAGATTCCGACAGTATTATTTTGGCTACGCCTGTGTATATATATCAAATGACTGCACAGTTGAAGCTTGCAGTTGATCGGCTATTTCCTTACCTGAAAGAGGATTATTCGAGTTATCTTTCCCCAAACAAAAGGGTCTTATTTGCGGTGACATATGGTGGAGGGGATATGTCGCAATACCAGCAGTATTTTCATTTAACTGGCAAAAGTCTTGCATTCCTAGGCTTTGGCGAATACAAAATTCTGATTACGGGAAACTTGAGTGAGCCAAAAGAATTATTAGAGCGTTCAGAAGTATTGTCAGAAGCAAAAGAGATGGGTCAATGGTTATTGAGTAGCACTAATTGATAACTTTATATCATTCTAATGTGAATGCAGATCTATTTTGTTTCAGAATGCCATGTTAAAAAGGACCGCCTTATTGGTGGCCCTTTCAGTTTTGTAAACAACCTGAGAAGCTGTTCTTCAGCTTCTTATTTGATTATTTTATCAATGCCTTTTCTAAAGCTTCTCTAATAGTTTCTATAGACCACAAAACCCAAAATAATTACTTAAATTAAATTTCAACTAGTTAATTTACTTTATTCCCCAAATCACAGATACCCAAGTGAAATGCTTGCATCTCACTTGGGTATTCTTTAAGGGTTTCACCTGTTTGAAAATTTCTTTTAATAGGGAGCAATTCACTCGTGAGCTCACTACTATTGCATCACTTTCTTTTTTATAAACCTGTTTCATCTTCTGTTAAATCATCTCCTGGGTCGCTGCAGTTTTGATCTTATATTTCTTTTATGTTTCCACCCTGTTCTTACCATTCTTCTTTGCCTTATACATTGCTTTATCAGCTTCTGTCAACTGCTGCTCTATGCTGTTGACAGTTTTATTATTAGTAGCAACACCCAAGCTTATTG
>DATCID010000171.1:0-8555 GCA_036507975.1 Ruminiclostridium sp. | reverse complement strand
GCTGGCATTGGTTCACGACATAGGTGCGACCCGAATGGGAAAAGTTCAGCAAATTTCTCTTTATTCATGATTAATTCCTCCCTTAGTAAAATTCATAGGATTATTGTACAATCAAATGCTATCTATATTCTATAATCATTGTAATATTTGTTGTAGTATTGTACAATTTGTTCAATAATATTTTTAGGAGACAAAAATATGAACACTAACGAAGAAAAAATAAAATGCCTCTATGAGCTGCTAGATTTGGTAAGAAACAATCATAAAAGCTTACAATTTATATACAGTCAGACATTTAATGACAACAACTGGGAAAGTACTCCACATTCATTGGATTATTACGAATTATCCTATTACAGTGGCAAAATTAATATCCGCTCCGGAGATGATTCTTTCAACTTAGGAGTAAGCTGTATAACTTTGTTTAATATTTATAAAGGAATGAAGGTTAATTTACTCTCGGGAAATTATCACTATTTAACCTTCAGAATAATCAAAGATTGCCTTAAAACTGATTTAAAACAAAGTCTAGATAGGATTGCCTCTGTTTTAGAGAGAGGAATACCTGTTCATAACTCCCTTTCATTTGAAAACATATTCCTGGAATTGAGTAACGAATTCATCATGAAAAAGCCTCTTTATGAATATAGAATATCATTGATAATGCAAGAGATAATAATATATTCCATTAGAAGCCTGGAGCTCTATTCCTCTAATTATGATTTTGTGACAAACAACAAAAATATAGGTATAGTGAATAGCATTAACACCTTTCTCAATAAAAACTATATGAATAAAATCAAGCTCGAAGACTTCAGTCTTAGTTTTTCTCTTACCCCCAGGTATATTGACCATATTTACAAGCAGTTGTCGGGCTCTACTATTGTACAACAACTAAATAAAATACGTTTGGAAGCATCCATGAGGCAAATTATAATGAGCAATAAATCTATGACAGAGATTGCCCTGGATTCCGGCTTCGACAACAGTTCCTATTTTTGCAAAATGTTTAAAAAGGCTGTGGGGATGTCGCCTGCAACGTATAGGTCTGTAAATTCAATGAAATTGTGACCTAGTTAAATCCCAATAACAGAAAAAGCTAAGACTAGGATCAATATTCATTTTAGTCTTAGCTTTTTCTTTTTATGTAACTTTATATGAATTGGTCCATATGCCGATACTGTTTTAAAGTTATTTCTCCTCTAGATTTTTATATTTATAGTTCCACTATCTTTCTCTTATAACTATAAATTCTTTTTTGTCAATGCTGGATTTACTGAGATTCATGATGTTATTCATTTCCTTGTCAGTTCCCACCTACAATTGTCATAGAATATTTCATCATTTCTTTTACCGATTGTCTCTATTGTATTTTCACCTTCTAGCAGAGTTATTTCCTTCCATTTAAAAATCCTGTCTATGGAGGACTTGCTGCCTATTTTTACTCCATTTACCTCAAGTTCAACCAAATCACAATTTGAATATACTTTTACAGAAATAATCTCATCTATTCTTTCCTTGTGCCTTCTTTCTGTAATATATACAAACGGTTCCTCCGTCCAGCATGCTTTATAGAAATAATAGGCATCCTTTTTTATCTTCCTGTCATGAGTGACTAAACCCTTATCATTTATACCCGGTCTTGCCCCTTCATTTCTAGGGTCAGATGCAAAATCAAATGCATTCCAGATTATTTTACACCATAAAAACGGTCGTTCTTTCATTGCTTTCCAGGTTTCTTCATGATAGAAGGCTTGATATTCCTCCGAATGCCACTGACCCTCAGGCTCTGGCTGTGAGGGATTTGCCTCATGCTGGTATATATTTGCTCCAGCTCCATATTCACTTATACAAAATTTCCTTTCAGGGAAGTCTTTATGACGTTTATCTGCCCAATCAGCAAACTCACCTGTAGCATTTTCATACCAACTGTACTTATACCATCCGAAATATTTGTTATGTCCTTCCACATCACTTAAATAACCCCAATCCTTTGGTTCTCCTCCATGCATTGCTAAAGTAGTCGGTCTTGTAGGATCTATCATATGACATAGATTATTTAGACTCTCCGTAACCTTTTCTATTCCATCTTCATTTATTTCATTCAATAGTCCCCAACATATTATGGCGGGATGGTTCATATTTTGATAAATTAGTTCCTTCATTTGCTTTTTAACATTTTGGTCAAACGCCTTTGAGTTAAAATAGTGCCCCACAAAACATACTTCTGCCCAAGTTACCATACCATTTTTGTCACATAAATCCAAGAAATGCTGTGCATGCTGATAGTGAGAAAGCCTTATCATTGTACTTCCCATTTCCCTAATTATATTAAAATCCTCAAGATGTTCCTTTTCAGAAATTGCCCAACCTTTATCCGCTCTATCCTGATGTCTTGCAACTCCATGAAGATCGTAGTATACTCCGTTTAATACGAAGCCATCATTGGCATCTATATGAAAATACCTCAGTCCAAGTGGTTGAATCACTCTATCAACAACTGTATCTCCATCGAGCAATTTCACAATCACTTGGTACAGGTATGGATCTTTCAAACCATTCCAAAGGTGAGGTGATCCAATATTTATAGATTTAACAAAACTATTTCCTTTATTCGCTTCCAAGCTCATTGAGCCTGAAACTTTACATATTTCGCAATTCTCTGCATTCGTTTGATCATAATGGCTGAATATTTTAGTTGTAACCTCAATATTTGCAGATACTTCACTTACATTTCTTTGAGTAATGAGCACTCCGCAGGAGCCGAAAAATAGTGGGTCAATCTGCAATTTATCGGTTATAAGTAGATGTACTTCTCTATAAATACCACCAAACATTGTAAAATCCACCCATAAATCTTGATTGCCGATTTGATAGGGAGCAATTCCTCCACTTCTTTCATTGTTTGCCTTTACAGCAATAATGTTGTCCTCTCCAAAACGCAAAAGACTTGTAATGTCATATCTGAAAGTGGCAAAACTACCTATGTGCTGTCCAATATGTTTTCCATTAACATATACATCCGACACCTGGCATATCCCATCAAATTGTACATAGACTTTTTTTCCAAATTGGCACTCATTAACAGTAAAATGCTTTCTGTACCATCCATCTCCCCTATAGAAATCTCCTCCCCCATCCTGTCCATCGAGATTATTCCAAGTATGCGGTAAGTCTATAGAATCCCATTTAGTATCATCAAAAACTTCTTTTTCTGACCCATTAAGAATTCCTTTATAAAATTTCCAGCTGTTACTCAGGTTCAGAACTTCTCTTGCATAAATTCCCATGGATTTCTTTATCATATTCTTCACCTTTTCTCAAGTATAATTTTTCAAACTCCACCATTTTTTCTACGTACACACAAATATTTTAATCAAAAGTTTAACCTATAAACAAGCCTATTCCCTCGTCTTAACCATTACCACCGGTTCCATGGTCAACCCCTGTACTAACTGCTCTATCTGATTGCATTCAATATTTTCCTTCCAAACTAAATCATAATTGAACTCCATGATCCCATGGCTGTCACATGCAAAGTTTGTATCCCATGTATTGTCAAAAACCATAGACAAAAGCTGATCAGTTTTTTGGGGCAACTTTTCCAGTCTTGCAACAGCATTTGGCTTTTCAAACGTAATTAAAGGAGCATCCGCACTTGCCCAGATCCAATTGCCGTTTTTTGTTTTATAATGGACCCAGCTATCTATAGCATAATAATCCATGCAACTTCCTTGGAGCTGGTCTATTTCCGGTCTAAATGAATTTCCTCCATTACTGACCCTAGGAATCACACCTTCACAAGGTAGCTTGAATTTCAGGTAGAAAATCTCAGGTTGCATAGAAGATTTTCTACTTATTTTTATCTTCAGCCTTATCCTTGGCTCATTTTTGTAAATTGTCAACTTTCTGTACCCAAAATCAAGAGAAGGATGGCTGAAGGTCTGATAGAAGCTTTTTGTAAAAGCTGTCTCTTCCTGTTGTGTCATATCCTTGTATTCAGCTTGTACAATTCTTAAATATTTTTCCCTTTTCTCCATTCTTTCCTTAGTATCATCCGTATTGAAAATATCTTTCATAATCCATCTTGGGGCAAAGCCTTGGGGCTCATAGGATAAAAAATCTCCAAGTGCCTCTTCAAAAAGCGGGATCTTCCTACTTCCCCAACAAATTGAACAAGGCCAGCCTTTTTGATCTTTTTCCAGAATATATTGAGGCCGGTCAACAACATTTTCATCAACAGAAAATATCTTGTTTGTAACCTCAAATTCTGCTAGATTAAGTAATTCGAAATAAACTCTGGAACAGGGCTGTACTTCTCCCATCCAAAATCTGATTTTCTGACGTGGTACTTTGTCACTGAAGGTATAAGATATATTTTCCACGCTGAAGTGATCAGGACTTTCAGGCCTTCTAAAGCTCTCCACTCCCTCATCAAAATATATCTGACTGATTTCTCCATTTGAAGTATTTCTAACATAAGCATACTCGCCTCTTAGACAATTAACAGGCAGTTCTACCCATCCAGATGTAGCTATGGATGAAGAATTTATAACGTATATTCCATAATCAAGAAAATTATAATCTTTTCGGGATCTGTCTGCCAAAAGACTTTCTGCATCTGCAAATGCCCTATAGCAGTAAATGTTTTTCTCCGCAGCCATAATACGTGTGGATATTGCAAAAGGTGATGCTATACTTTCCCAGGAGCCATAGGTATGCTCATCAAACATGCAAAGATTGCGTAGGATATGATCCTCGTAGTTCTGCTCTTCACCTGACATTTCCCCAAACACAGGGGACTTTATTGCTGTTAAAATCCTTTTTGCTTTACGGCTGATAGCTACCTCAACAGGAGAGGACGTGGTACCGTTAGCCCACCAGTCAACCCATTCACCCGTTCGCTCTGGAAGACGATAACCTATTTCTTTTTCCAAATCCTTCATAGCCTGATCAGCCGTGGTTAACCTCAATTCAGGCTTTAGTTCCAACTGATTCCATTTGCTCACAAACTCAATTATGGATTTGAATGGGGGATCATTATCCACTCGCCACTGTCCGGTAACTGAAACCAAAAGCCTCTCGTTTTCATAACCACCATAAACTCTGTTTAATGTAAACCCATCTTTGGCTGCTTTCTGAGAGGTCTCATCTCCCACTACACCTTCTAAAAGCTTTATATTCCGGAGGCATTTCTCATGCGCCTCTAATACGGATTTTTCATCAGAGCGCCACACATCATCTTTCTCTGGTTTTCTATAACGTAAGTCTGATGCAAAGGGAACAGGACCTTGCCTCCAGTTTTCATTGAACATGAAATAACCGTCACAATAGCCGGAATTTAGCCACACAAACATACTATTTCCGTCAGGCATTCTCCACTTGAAAGCGGAGGGAGTGGCAAAGGGTGGAACTGCATTATATGTATTCGGTCCTATCCACATATAGTTTAAGCCTTTTTTTATCGCCTTCATAACTGCAGCTGTTGGCATTCCATTTATATCATTTTGCATACAGGCAATAGGTTTCAATTTATCCCACAGTTCCTCAGGAATCCAGTTTAGAACCTTATCCCATTCATCCTCATTTAGAAAGGATGTAACATTAAAGGCCATCCCCATAATCCCAAACTGACCTGATTTCACAGCTTCCAAGAGTTCTTGTCGCTGCTCCTCTTCATTTTCCTTCCACCAGTCGTATATTGGAATCAAAGTTTCCGCAGTCCAGTAAAACTTTTCACCAAGTTGTTTCGTTGAGGTCTCTTTTATGATATCAAGAGCCATTCCTACATATTCCTTTTGAAGCTCCCTAGCTTTTAATGGATGATCTGTAAATCCAAAATCTGTATGAGAATGATGTACAATATCAATAAACTTAATAGTCATATTATAACCTCTTTTATATTTAAGTCTTTTTTTGTTCTATGTTAAACATGTCTAATTATCAGTGAAAGCTTGACAACTTATATTAGTATGGTTTAATATAAAAAACCAGACTTGATTTTGTCTCTTCCGCCCTCAATTTTCGAATTTCCATGTAAAAAAGTCACTTTTATTTTTATATTTTTTTCTTCTCCAGGACTTAAATACTGCAGCGTCTTATTTTTCTCCTCTTGCAATACGCCGTCAATATGATTGTTACAAGGTTCCATGGCTATAAAATAGTCTCTTTTCCCAAGGAACTTATTCTGTATAAAATTATCTAACACTTCTGTATTGTATTCTACCATAACAGCTATATCTGGATCCTTCTTTTTGTTTGCAATCATAAACCCTGAAGTATCCTGTTCTTTATTACGAAACAAATCATGAAAATAAGTTTGTTCTGTATAGTTTTCATCAGGCGGTGTAATTACATTATACTCCTGAATTCTTTGATTTGAATAATTGTTATATCCTTTAGTTCCTTTGATTGGAAGCACGAAATCAGATTGCTCATTGATAAAAGGGTATCCAAAATTCATATGATACAACAGCATGAAAGGTTGTTTATAACTGCTGTTGTTTGTAATGACATCGTCTATCATAAGCACATCACTACCTGTACTAACCGTTATAGTTCTTTGAAGTGATATATCTTCCTTTAAAGCTTTCACTTGGTTGACAGTACCACCAACCTTCATGACATATTCTTCACCCATCCATTTTCCTTCACAGCGCACATTTTCTGCCGGAATATTGGCAGCAAGTCCATGTAATCCATAATGAACACCGCCATATGTACACGGTTCTCCTACTTGTGTGAAGCCGCAGGTAGTCAAGAAGCCTGCTCCAAAACTTCTTAGCCATTCATATTCACTAGGGTTGTATAAAAATGGAGATACTAACCCCGTTTTGGAGATAAAAGAAACTGGGCAGCCTTTATAGGTTAGATTAAAAATATCAAGACACCGATCAGGAATTATTGTTAACACAAGACCATTTGTATTATTAAGCTCAATCACCTCAACGCCTTTAGCTCTTCCATCAAGCATTTTGTAGCGCTTTAACCCGCCTACCTGTGATATGTGTCCAATATAGTCCAATTCACTCTTTTTAAGCATATCTAATCCTTCCTATACTCCTTGTTTATATTGTTAGTCTTGTCATCATTAAATTGCCAAACATACTTTGATTATCAATTGTTACCACTTCCCCAAAAAGAAACCCTGCGATTGTTCCTTTTCCCGTTTTCAAACTTCTCTCAACTAACCCTCTAAGACCTGCACAACCAAATACAATAGAATTTTCAGCACTAATAAAGGTTGAAATACTATCTGTTGCATCTACTTTGTTCGTTTTTCCCAAGATTAGAATGTTGTTCTCAGGTAAGTTTGCGCCACTTCCAAGTAACTCTCCTTTGATGGAACAATGTATATTACAGCCCTTTGTATCCCTAAATGCAATCGATTCAAAGTCATCCTTATGTACGCCATTTAAGTACTGCAGTTTTTTATAAAAGTCCGCTACTTGTTCAGTACTATTTACATCGTCTGTTTTAATTTTCCCAATAATACGAGGTGTCTTCGCTTCAATTTCAAAGATTTCTGACGTATTTATGTGTATATTTTTTGTTTCTACTTTAAACGCTCCTTCTAAAACAAGAAGTAAAGCGACATCTTCTGCAATCGGTAAAGTCTCTCCTTGTGACTGATTAGAGCCGATGGCTGCTCCACCTCCAATTAAAGGAACACTTCCCATCATAACTTTACAAGAAGAAATAAATTCTTCTATACCTGAATTCCCGGTAAAAAGCGCAATTATTCCCTTTGGTATGTAGGATTTTCTTTTAAGTTCATCTAGGACTTCAGCGTACTTCCCCGAAAGTACGATCCCTTCCAGTTCATTGTCCCAAATTATGTGTTCCTTTTCTTCAGGGCTTTTCCATTCTGATTCTGTACTAAAGCCATAAGAAGCACAACCAAAAGTCATTCCATCTTCTACTGGGCGATTTCCGGGAGTCCAAAAAGCAATTTTCCATTTACTCATAAATATCCACCATTAAATATATTTTTTAATTAAATAATGTTAAGAAGAATTCACTCTTCAAAATAAATTCTTCTTAACCTCTTTCATTTATCTTATAATACTAAATTTCTATCCTTTTTTCCATCTAATCTGAACAATGGAACACTGCTTCTTACCCACGTTTATATACTCATATTCACCAAAACAAGCAGGTATCACAGCACTTTGGAATAATTCAATTTCTGTTTCCAGTTCTGGATTACTCTTTGACCTAATGATAACTCTATCACCTATTGTAAGAGTTACTATGTGGCAGAACTTCCCTTCAGTATTATTTTCTGCTTTCGCATCAAAATGTAACCTTTCAATATGGAACGGCATCTCAGGCGCTGAGGTGTACTGATCAGTACTGAATTCCTTTGTCCACTTTGTCATCTTAGGTTTTGCCAATAGATGATCCTTTACCCAGCTTTCACGACGGAACTTATCATTATCAAAACTATGTTCAAGATGCATTTTACATGGCTTACCTGTCATTGTTTTTGTATTGTCATCCCAGGAATTTCTTGCGAAATCATAAGTAAAGAAGGAATACTCTGTACCTGCAAT
>DATCID010000170.1:0-23391 GCA_036507975.1 Ruminiclostridium sp. | reverse complement strand
GGTTCCAATCTCATAAGATAACTTTACTGATTCTTCTTTAAAATCTTTTTCATAAACCTTCATTGATTTTTATCTCCTTTTTTCTCTTTTATTATATATCAATTCGGGTTTACCCTCTCAACTAAAATGATAACACTCCACCATACTCTCGTCAACTTCGGTTTCATCATAAGGAGCCGCTTTTTGTCCATTTCCCAGTAAGCCAGATTGTAGCCCTTTGAAAGATTATTTTCCATCAGGCTGCACGGAATCAAATCCACACCTACGCCTGCAAAGTCCGAAGAAATTACATGATTTGGGTCGATTATAATTGTACGATTCCCATCCACTACAACAGTTGTTTTGATTTCCCTGTTCGTAAAAATCCCCCCTAGTACAGTATTTAATCACTTTAGCAAAATTACATTCCCACCTATACCAAATCGCACAAAATTCCAATATTCACTAAAAGTGTTTTCAGGGGCATCAGTCCTATCTGCGAAATTTTTGATTCCAAGGTACTGATCAGGACTTACAATATGGCGGTCTCCGTCAATATGCCTATGTGGTCCAAACATGTTATATGTGCTAGGAACAATATTAATAGCGACTTCATGCACACCTTTTTTCAAGCCCAGGCTATTACTTGTCCATTGGGGACCCCAGCACCATCCTATGCCTATCCTATCAACATAAATTTTGGCGGCATCTGCATGAATATCTCCAATCTTTATACTCACTTCTTCAACATCTTCCGTAATTTCTAAAATCTTTCTAATGGTAATTGGCAATTTTCCAAAAGGCAGTCCTGAATTGATTAAGTCATTGTAATCTAGATCGGATAAAGGTTTAATTACAAAAGGGCCCTTTGTCTTTAATCCTCTTCCCTTATTTTTATAGAATTTTTCAAAACTTTTTACTGCAAATTTGCCACTGATTAGTGCTACAGGATTCGTTTCACCATTTTCACACTTTTCAAGTTCAATCAGGTGTGGACCTGGTTTTTTTAAGGATTCTTTCTCAATTTCATATATGAATCCATTGACCTCATCATTAAAAACACCTCTTAATTTATGTCCATTAATTGTCACTTGTTTGACTTCATCAAAACAGATCAGCTCCAATTCTCCAATTTGATCTAAGTTTTCAATATTAAAATGAGATATTAAATTACCTGTATCTCCTACTTTAAATTCTAAAACTAAGAGATTTGATTCTGGCATATCCACCTTCCATGCTGATTGCTCTGGTATAATAGATTGCGTATTTTTATAAGCATCTGTCTCTTTTAATGCTACTTTAATACCAGACAGCTGCTGCCAATTTTCTGGTATTGATACCGATACATCTTCTGCTACTAGATTATTTATCAATTCATTACCAGATATACTCCACTTGCAGCCTTTTGGGATTAGGACATTATTATATTCCCTGTTTCCTATACTCAAATACCCATTTGATATGACCCCATATTCTTCTATAATCCGTTCTTCAGTAAATTCATAATTTATCCCTGCTTTATGGCAATCTTCCACAAGCTTAAGAAAATCTTTAGTAATTATACCGCTTTCTGTATCAGGAATATTTGTACCATCATGGATATTCATTTTTTCTGTATCGGACAGCTTAAATTTTGACATAATCCCTCGAGTTGGAGTAACAATAAGTATTTCAGCATGCTTAGAAATGGCAGTAAGTCCTTTTGCCTTCTTTTTAATACTTTCCAACATTACAGGAAATACTTCTTTCCAATTCAAGTGACAGGGCATTGATGGTGGCCAGTCATGTATTGCAGAAGATTTTAATCTAAATTGATTAATATGCAATACAAAATTATTAACACCATGTCCCGCAAGCCACAAAATGTAATTAGTAAAGTCTTCTGGCGTAATTCCCCAACCGCTGCCACCCATACACTCTGCAAGGCAATCTCCTGTACTAAACTGAGCAGAAATGGAATACAACATTCTTGGAAAGTAATTGTTTCCAGGATATCTTTCAAGTGTATCAATAGCAGGTAAATTAATGCTTTTCAATACACGCAGACATGAACCAGTATATTTTATCTGAAAAAAAGGATTCTCTTCTGCTTTAAGGTGAGCAGTATACTTTTTGCCATTTTCAATACACCAATCATTTATAGGTCTGTAAAATCCATCAATTATAGCATCTGAAAGCATCTCCCAAAACCTTATTCTAAACTCTTCATAACCTTCTCCTTCGATAAATAATAATGGTAGTGAAGAGTTTATTTGTTCATTGTATCTGTCTTTATAAAGTTCACCAATACGGTTTATCCAGGGGAAAGAGTTTAAATCCTCACAATTTTGATTCCTTAAGGGAAAATGAACTTCATCGCTGAAAAATCCCGAAACATATTCAAAGGCTTCTTTACAAAGTGCTTTTTTGTAGCTTTCATGTGTTATTTCAATAAACGCTTCACTTGCCTTAGAATCAAGAGAACTTACTCCTTTTTCTGAAACAAGTACAATGTGATGCAGTTCCCCATTTGCTGAATCAGTCTTATATACTTTGCTTCCTTCCATCTTGAAGGAATATAGTATATCTTCATTATGAATATCAATTTGATCATCCTTTTTTATAACAGCCCATTGGCTGCATAACTCAGGATGACGAATTAAAACCTCTCCACCGGCGGTTCCCGACGGCCATCCGTTTTCATCATATATCCAGAATTCCATATTAATAGATTTCGCATAAAGCACCAAATCATTAATTATGGACATATATTTATTACCAAGATACTCTGGCTTATTGGGGTAATATCTTGGATGGAATATGACACCATTTAAACCAAATGCCTTCAACTTTTTCAATTGTGCCTTAAGTTTATCCGGTTTAAGCTCATCATTTATAGACCAAAAGCTCAAAAAATTAAGGTCTTGTTTATTTTTAACTCTCATAATTCCACCATCTCCTTCTATATTGGAGTTTATGTAAAGTAAACACAAATTTTATTGTAGTTAATTTCATTATACGGTATTACATTTCCATAAATAACTTTATTACCAATCAAAATCTTATTTTCAGTTCCTCTTTCTACATTGATATCATAAACACTACCCCTGATATATCTTTCAACTTTATACCCCTGCCAATCTGAAGGTATACAGGGACTTATACTTAATCCTTTAAGAGTCGGTTTTATTCCCAGTATATATTGTGTTGCAGCTACATACATCCATGAAGCAGTACCTGTAAGCCATGAATTTGAACCCTCACCACAATTTATTGAGTCATTTGAGCAAATTGTTTGACAGAATACATATGGCTCCGTTTTAAATATTTCAGCACTGCTGTTTCTATTAACAGGCAGGATATTTTCATAATATGCATATGCATTTTCAGGTCTCTTTAATATTGCTTCAGCAACTATAGCCCATGCATTTGCATGTGAAAATATGCCATTCTCCTTTCTTCCCGGGTTATATCTTGATATAAGTCCATATGTCTGATCATATGAATCAAAAGGTGGCCATAATTTCTTTATACCTTCTTCGGATGCTAGATATTTTTTAACACTGTCCATACATTTTATTGCTCTTTCACTATCAGCTATACCTGAGATCACACACCACAACTGTGAATTTAAAAATATTTTTGCTTTATCACTTTTATGTGTACCAATTACCTCACTACCAAAGCCCCTTATATACCATTCTCCATCCCAACACTTTTCATTTACTTTTTCAGACATCTCTTTTGACTTAATGATAAATTCCTGCATATCAGAATTTTTATCCATAAGTTCTGCAAGCTCAGCCATTAATTTTAAAGCATATACGTATAATCCTGCTGTAACTACTGATTCAGGTTTTTCACATTCCATCCATAGATGCAGAGTATCATTCCAGTCAGCAGTAAGTATTAGAGGTAAGCCGTTGGGTCCTGTACTTTCCGAGGTAAATTTCAAAGCAGTAACAAGATGATTATAAAGCGTATCCGAGTTATCTGAATCCGCATAGTTTATATTCTCATTTAAAATATCAAGATCTCCTGTTTCTGCAATATAAGCGTGTACCATCTGTACAATCCAAAGTTGATCATCTGAAAATCCTTTCAGCTCCGGCTTTTGCTTTAATGGAAAATACTGATGATAACAATCCCCTGTTTCAAATTGACAGGTAGAAACTATTTGCTTAATCCTATCTCTTACTCTCTCAGACATTTGTGAGTTTACTGCAAGTGTATCCTGACAAGAGTCTCTTGTGCCCATACCTCTTCCTTCTCCATTTTCGTAAAAGGAGATATACCTTGACCAATCAAAGGTCGTTTTACATTGGTATTGATTCCATACATTAATCATTGTATTTAGTCCCGGGTCAGGTGAATTTACTTTAAATGCACTTAAATAAGTTTTCCATACACTTTTCACTCTATCAAGTTCATTGTCAACAGTATTATCATTATTGAAATAATTACAGATATCTGCCGCTGACTCTTTATTTTCGGCAAATCCCAATGTTACTATAATACTTTTTTCTTCCCCTGGCATAAGCTCTATTTTGGTTCTGAGAGCAGCACATCCTACACCACCTCTTAAAATTGAGTTGGATAACTTCTCACTTTCAACACCAAAAGGATTGCTTTCCGACCTGTACATGCCGATAAACTTATCCCTGACACATTCAAAATCCAAAACTTCGCTACTCATCCCCATAAATGCTCCACCAGATCTGTCCCCAACATAATTACTATTGGCCTTCATATCAAAAGCAGGATGTGGCTCTATAAAATCATAAAATATAATTCCTTCATTAAAATTACCTTTTGTCAAATGATTTGACCACTGCACATTTCTTGATTCGGGTTCACACCATGTAGTAAATTCCGAGTATGAAAATAAAGAAAAAGATTTCTTTATTTTTTGATTATTTTTAATTTTAAGTCTCCATACCTCACAGTCATAATCACAGGGAACGAAGTATTCTACTTCATGACTTATATCTCTATATTCGGATTTTATTGCTGTATAGCCCATGCCATGCCTGCATTCAAATTTTTTCAAATCACTCATTACAGGCTGCCATGTTGGAGACCAGTATTTACCATCGTCCTCGTCTTTTATATAGAAATACCTTCCTGGCCTGTCTACCGGAACATTATTATATCTATACTTAGTAATTCTCCTGTCCCTTGGGTCCTTATGAAATGAAAATCCTCCTCCGCTCTGACTCACAATACCACAATAGCCCCTAAGATTGGATATATAGTTTATCCATGGAGTGGGAGTATCTGGACGGGTAATTATATATTCCATTGAATCTTGTGAAAAATGACCATATTCCATTGTATTTTCCTCCTATAAAAACTATTTAATAATTGTTTAACCAAATTCTCAGTGGTATCCTATCACTCAGAATTCAATTTTTCCAGTACCCTTTAAAAGCTTTAAAAAGGCTGCTGGCATACTATGTATGCCGGCAGCCTTTTTTTTCACCAACATTGTCATTACTTTTTATAAGAGCCAAAAATTACTTAGCTCCGACTTTTACCTTAGCGTCACTCCAAGCTTTCATATACCATTCTGTAACTTTATCAATATCAGCGGCCTTAAAGTCAGCCATTGTTTTTGCCTTAAGCTCATCAAACTCAGCATCGGATTTTGATAATATCAATGCTGCTGCACGCTTAGCTGCGATATCAACAACCTTTGCTTCTATTTTTTTGATATCGTCTGGTGGTGTTCCAACAGCTGGACTGATGAGACCATTTATTGTCAATTCAGCTGTTTCTTTTGCTGAACTGCTTAAATTTAATAATGTACCCTCACTACTCATCTTTGAAAAAATCTCCCCTGGCCATCTCACTCCATATTGATCACAGAAAGATTTTTCAAGAGGACTCAAACGTGATGCATATATTTCATCTGTTTCAAAAAGACTTAGTGGTGCGCCATCTGCAGGATTGATAACACCGTTGCCCATACCCATAAAGTTCTTTTCAAGTTGTATACCTGAACTATCCCATTCTGTTCCGCCAGTACTTTGTAATTTTACTGTTGCATCCTTAATTACAGGTTTTCCGTCAACAACATCCCAATCTACACCTTTAACTCCGCTCCACAAGGTTCTGCAACCATCATAAGAGAAGAAGTAATTTAAGAGATCCATTGCTCTATCTGGAGTTTTACTGCTTGATGAAATACAATATGCTTTATCCTGCCAACCAAAAGGACTAATTTGTCCTGTCCATGCATAACTACCTACAGGAATTGTCATATATCCTTTGCCATCTTTAGCATTATTTTTATTAAAATCACCAGTTGACCATTGAGATGGTGCAAAAAGTACCTGTCCTGCAGTACCTTTAGCCATAAAATCATCATATTTCATAGTGAGTGCGTCAGGATCAAGGATACCTGCTTTTTTAGCTTTATTTAAGAATGTTATAGTTTTCCAGTATCCTGAGTCTTCAGTTGTTAATCTGTTATAAAGCGCTGTTGTATTGGTCTTCCATGTCATTATGCCACCTTGTGCGTTGGCTTCTCCACCTTCAAAGAATGGGTAATAATTGTAACCCCATAATCCACTTTCCCAATCATTCCAGAAGGATACTCCATATGTTTTCTTACCGTCATCTGTCTTTGGATGTTTTGCAACCATATCAGTCAAAACTTTTATAAGATCATCTTGATTTTTAATTTCAGGAGTACCTAATTCCTTATAATAATCCCATCTTACTGTTGCTCCTATATCTACTAAATATTGTCTTGTTGGGGCTGCTACAACCTGGGGAGCGATATAATATACTTTCCCTGTTTCATTACTCCAGAATTTTTTAGCAACATCAATTTCACTCGAAATGTTAGCAGTTATATCCTTACCGTTGGTATTAATTAGATCGTCCATAGGAATAACAAGGTTTCCTTCAATCATCTGTTTTGCATACTTTGAAGGATCAGCTCTAACTATATCAGGTAAATCGCCACCTGCAAGAAGGACCTTGAATTTTGTTTCATCGCTTTCAACCACCTCAAAAGTGATTCCTGTTTGATTTTCTATTTCCTTTGCTATATGGTTGTCAGGAAATGAGTTCCATTTTGTACCTGTTTCCATGACAAGTATCCTGAGCTTAACAGTATCTTTCTTTTGTGTTGTTTGTTCTGCTGTAGTTGTTGTGGTACTTGAAACATCCCCAGAAGTTGATTTTTCTACAACACTGCTTCCACCACAAGCTGCTAAAGACATAACCATAACAACAGCTGTAGTAAATGCAATTAACTTTGAAACCGTTTTTGATTTCATAATTTTAATATCCTCCTTTAATTTATTTATATATGATTCACATTGAAGTTTACCTTCATTGTTTTATCCTAAAACATAATTAACCTTTTACCGCGCCCATCATTATACCCTTTACAAAATACCTCTGCATGAATGGATATACAAGCAGAATAGGTAGAGTTACGACCATGGTCATGGTCATTTTTATGGCTTGGGGACTCAGTTGTCTTACAATTCCCCCCTGTGTTAATTCTCTCGAAGACGCCCTAGAAATAGCCTGAGACTGACTTAAATAATTATAGAGTATAAGTTGCAGTGTTGTCAGCTTTGGGTTTTCAACAAGGAAGAAATTATCGGTCCATGCATTCCACTGTGCCACTGCACAAAAGACTGCAATGGTTGCTATTATTGGCTTAGAAAGAGGGAAAATAATTTTTACAAATATTGTTATATACCCTGCTCCATCTATTTTTGCTGATTCTTCTAGTGCTGGCGGCATCTGTTCTATAAAGGTTTTAATTAGTATAATGTAGAAAGCAGTAACAGCACCTGGCAAGATATAAACCAGAAAATTGTTCCTTAGTCCAAGTGCTTTCATTGTCAAGTACCAGGGAATAAAACCAGCATTAAAGTACATAGATACAATTACAAACCTATATATCGACTTTCTGAAAATCAGCTCTTTTTTTGTGACAATATAGGAAAAAAACGTAGAACATATAACAGTCAAGAGAGTCCCAAGCACAGTTCGTGTGAGTGATACGACTGCTCCACTTGCCATACCCCTTAGTGCAAAAACATCTTTATAGCTTTGAAGAGAAAATCCCGCAGGTAAAAATGTAACACCACTGTGAATCATGGAAGTATCGCTGATTGAATAAATTAAGATATAATAAAATGGATAGACTGTAATAATCACAAGTAATGTGAGTATTATGTAATTTATAATATCAAAGGCCAACCCATCAAATTTCTTATAAGAATTTTTCATTGAATATTGCCCCTTCTCGTACATAATAAAATCGCTATAACATTTGTAATCCAAGTCTGAAATCTTATATAATACTATCTTCTCTTACTCTTTTCGAAATGGAATTAACTATAAACAGTAGCATAACGCTTACAATAGTCTTTAACATACCCACAGCAGTAGCAAAAGAATAATCATTTATTACAAGTCCTTGTCTATATACATATAAGTCAAGCACCTCAATTTTATTAGCCACCATCGGATTGTAAAAAACAAGATATTGCTCCATACCGGACCCGGCATTTAATAGACTACCTACTGACAAAAGAAGTAATACTATAAAGGTTGGAGCCACTCCAGGTATAGTAACATGAAGAATACTTCGGAATCTACCCGCACCATCAACTTTTGCAGCGTCATATAGTTCGCTATCAATTCCTGATATTGCCGCTAAATATATAATCGCATTCCACCCCACTGTTTTCCATATTAGAAGCAAGGTTTGGAATAACCATACATTTTTTTCATCCCCGAGAATATTCACAGGTTCTTGGATTAACCCAAGATTCATGAATGCTTGATTTAAAACACCTTCTGATGAAAACATAGCAAAGGAAAGTGAAAAAATAATAACCCAGCCTATAAAATTCGGTAAAGTTGTTATCGTCTGAACAACCTTTTTAAATTTACTACTTTTAACTTCCGTAATAAGTATAGCAAGGCCCACAGGCAACGGAGATGCAAGGATTGACAAAAAGCTTAATGCGAGTGTATTTGCTAAAACCCTTAAAATATCCTCACTATTTACAATCATATCTGCAAACTTTTCCAATCCGACGAAAGGAACTTTATTAAGAGGAATCCCTGGCTTATAGTCGAAAAAAGCATATATCCATCCTGCTAGTGGAAGGTAGTTAAATAAGAAAACTGCTATAACAAATGGTAGAGCCAAAACAAACAAATACATGCCATCTTTATTAATCCTTTTTTTTGTATTTGTCTTGTTTGAATATATACCTTGCATATGTAATTTCACTCCTTAATAGTTTATGAGCTAATTATATAGGCATTGGCCATACTAAGAAATGAAATAATTAATGACTTTATTGAAAAAAAGTCCAAAATAATCTTATTGATAAGATACATATTGAATAATTTTTAGAAATGTTTAATTTTTTAATGAATCACTGGTATTTTTACGATTACTTTCGCCCCGCCCAACTCGCCATTTCCTATCCATATTCCATATTCATCTCCAAAGTTCAACTTTATTCTACGGTTTATGTTATATAAACCTATGCTGCCTTTAGAACTTTCTTGAGTTGTATTTTCGGGGTTTTCCAAGCTGCCTTTTATTTCTGCAAGTTTGTGTATATCAATTCCTTTCCCAGAATCTGATATAATTATATGAAGTATAGTTCCCTTGATAAATGCACTAATATTAATTTCATCTTTATTCCCCTGCTTTTGTATACCATGGTTTATTGAATTTTCTACTATAGGTTGCAGTATAAATCTTGGTAATTTGCAGTCATAAAATTCTTCTTTTATATCTAACTTAAAACAAACACTATTACTAAAACGCCAATTAATTATCTTAATATAATTTTCAAGATATTCCAATTCTTCTTTTATAGTACACATAGGTTCAGTGTTTTTGAATAAAGGCTTAAGCATATTTCCAAGTGCAATTATACAATCAACAATGTTCTTTGCTTTAATACCTGCAGCCATCCATTTAATCATATTGAGTGTATTATAAAGAAAATGTGGATTGATTTGATACTGGAGTGCTTCAATTTCAAGCTCTCTCTTTCCCTCCTGAATTTCATCGTTTTTCCTGATTAGGTCCACTATACTAACGGACATCTCATTAAACCTTCTGATTACTATACCGAATTCATTTTTAGGAATCTTTGAAAAAGTCAACCCCAGATTTCCTCTACTAACATCACTCATTTTAGCGGCAATAATGTTGAGAGGTTTGGTTAGTTTTCTCAGCCAGAAAAAAGAAACAATAAATATTGCAAAAAAACTCATTATCAAAACAATAACAATAACCTTGCGCAAAATAATTATGTCTCCAGAAAAGTATTGTAGAGGCACCTCTCCTACTAGGTATAATCCTGTGCTTTTTAGTTTATAATAAACAACCTGTATTGGGTCACCAGAATTTTTTGAAGTGAAGCTACCGTAATCTTTTTTTATATCAATAGCAGAAAACATTTCATAAGCTTTGCCAATGCTTTTAATATTACTACCAGATATTACTTTTCCGTTTTCATCAACTATACACATAGAGCCATCTCTCAAGCTACTGGAATTTGCATATATAGATGATAGATATTTTTCATCTATATTAAACACAATAGTTGCACTTCTGCTTGGTTCATATATCGGTCTCAGTCCTCTTGCAAAACTTAAAACAAATGCATTGTCAACAGTTTCATAATTCCTGTAAAAAGACTCTGTAATCCCACCTTCAAGTATTGCTTTAGGAAAAGCTTTCTTTACCTTATCATACATTCCTGATTCAAAAAAATTGTTTCCAGTATTTTCTCTGACTATGCTGGTATACGTGTCACTTCCACCAATTCCACCCTTATTCTCGGTAAAGATGTAGATGGAGCTTATATAGTCATAATTTGAGATGAATTGTGTAATCCTATCAAGAATAAATTTTTGTGTTTCTAATGCTTTAAATTCTGATGAACTATAATTGTCTTGAAGGAACTGCTGAATATTATCATTAAGTGAAAATATTTTAGATAGCCTGTCCACATTATTCAATACATTCTGTATATTATAATCGGCCTGACTAAACTGCTGTAACAGATATTTTTCACTGTTTTTCTTTAATATATCCATTATGTATGAATAACTGGAATATGCTCCAATAGACAGAACAATAAGACTGATAATCATATAATAGAGTATCAGTTGGGTACGGAGACTGTAAAAAATGTCTAAAACTTTTTTTAACTTAATTATCTTCATCTTCAATATCCTCGGTCAATTCCTTCATCCACTGTCTGCGAAACTCATTGGGACTTAAACCAGTAACTTTCTTGAATACCTTACTGAAGTATGTATTCTCTGAAAAGCCTGTTTTCTCAGCTATTTCATAAGATTTAAGATATGTTTCGAGCAATAGTTCTTTAGCTTTATTCACACGGAGTTCATTTATATATTCCACAAAATTTACTTGTAATTCTTTTTTAAATAAGCTACTCAGATAAGCCGAACTTAATTTCACACATTCCGCTACCTGCTGGAGACTTATATCTTTACAATAGTTGAGGTTGATAAATTTTACCGCATCAGATACTTCTCTAGTTAACGCCTTATTTCTCATCACATTTTCAGTTATATCTGATACAAATATTTTATAAGCGTCTACAATATCATCCAAAGTGTCACATTTAGAAATTTTGTTATTACCAGCCACAATAGCCTTTTCGGAATTCTCGCCCTTGATGTACATGAAATTTGAAGTCCATTGGATCAACTGATAGAAAAACTGTTTAATTTTTTCCTTTTCTTCAGGTAGTACATTTACTATTTCATCAATTCTTTTATTGTATTCTTTTATGCTTCCTGCATCCATATGGCTTAATATCTTTGGTATTGAGCGCAAAGTTTCAATCTTTTCACATAATTTCAGCTTTAAATTTAATAGGTTAAAGGAAAAGAACATTCCCGGTCCAAGAATAAATTTTTGCTTCAACGCTATATCTGCTTCCTTGTACATCCTTTTAAGTGAGTCATATCCATTCTGTACACCGCTGATACCGAAAGAAACAGAAGCACTAAAAAAAGTGGCAATCACACTTTTAATATTATTTAGAATCTCATTGAGCATCTGCAGCAAGGCTTGTTCACTAAAAACATCCTTAAAACTGAAAATCAGAATATAGTGACTATCATTATCGTAAATTGCCTCTCCCCTTTTTCCGTCAAGAAGTAACTCATCCAGAACATTCAACATTGAAAGCTTTATAAGCTGTCCCTTATGGTCTTTAAAGCGACTTTTAAGAATAACATAATTATCTATTTCTAGTATACATAACACCAAGCGTGCAGGGTTCAGATTGAGTTTAAGTTCTTTGGAATGCACCTCAAATTCCTCTGCAGAATTTATACCATAAAACACAAAATCCTTAACTAGTTTCTCTTTTTCCAAATATATGTTACTACTCGAAACAGTATTTACTGGTTCAGACTTTTTTAGCTTATCTAATTCCTTTTGGGCCTTTTTTAGGATTATCTCAGTATCTTCCTCAGTCATAGTCAATTTGGGCATATAATCAAGAACACCTAAATTCATGGCTTTACGGACTAGCTCAAATTCTTCAAGGCATGACAGTATTATTATTACCGTTTCCTTGTCATTCTTCCTTATTTTTTCTATGAGCTCCATTCCACCCATAAGCGGCATTTTTAGATCAGTTATAATCATGTCAGGCTTATTATTTTTATAAATTTCCCATGCAATTTGGCCGTCAGGAACATCTGAGATGACCTCCATATTGAAATTTTCCCAATGGATAGAATTCTTGAGGCCAAGACGCACTAACATTTCATCTTCTGCTATCATCACTTTGTACATCAAGACACCTCTTAACTCTAGTTGATTTATTTTACGTTCAGATATATCAAGATATTTACTTTTTCATTGTATCACTCGACTATAATTATTGTCTACATTTATGAATTCGCAGCTAGAACGAAAATAATATACTATTGGTATAATCGCAAATTAAATAAGCCTCCTTAATTATTATACCTAATCAAGGAGACTTATTGTTTTACAATTATTTCGTTAATTAATTTTTAAAAATTATTGAGTAACCACAATCAAAGCTTTTTTTAGGCATCAGCTTCTGCAAGCCTTCCTTCTTATCAAAGTCAGGTGCATCACCAACAGTGGAATCAACCCCAAACCAAGGCTCGATACACACGAACGGTCCGTCATTCTGAGAGGACCATATGCCCAAATATGGGAAGCCTTCATATTCCACTCTTATTACGTAATTATTTTTCGAATTCCGGATTTCCACCCAATTTGATTTAAGCCCATCTAATATAATAGGGCCATCATAGAACAAGCTATGCGAAAGTTGTTTCTCCCTCTGATTGTTTAAGAATATCTTTTTCTCACCAGTCAAAAACCCATCGGCTTTTAGCCTTCCGTAACTTGTCTCCTCTGCTTCAAATACCAGAGCATAGTCCTCCATATTTTCGTTCTTAAGAAGTGGGCAATTGAAGCCAGGGTGAGCACCTACAGAAAATAACATTTCTTCATTACCCAAATTATTAACCTGGTAGCTGTGCTTTATTGAATTGCCTTCTAGCTCATATGTGACAAAAAGTTCAAACTCATATGGATATCGTTTTAATGTTTCTTCCGAATAACCAAGCCTGTATACTAGCTTATTTGGTGCTTTTGAAAAAAGCTCAAACTCAGAATCTCTAGCAAAGCCATGAGATTTAATATTGTAGGTATGTCCACTTAGTTTATAGGTATCCTCTGGCACACCACCAATTAAGGGAAACAGATTGTAGGATTGTCCTCCCCAATACTTTTCATCCCCTTGCCACAAATATTCAAGGCCTCCAGCAATACTCTTTATACTTGTCAGCTCTGCACCCAATCTCTTAACTTGTAACTCTAAAATTTCATTTTTAATTGTATCAATCATTTTTCGCTCCTCCTTTAATGTAGATTATTATCTATATTATAATAAAATTAAGAATAATAAAACATAGTGCTATAAAAAATAACCGATATAAGTGAATCTTTCCACATATATCGGTTATTTTTATTGTATAGAAGTTAAGTTCATTTTCAAATCATTAATCTATTCTTTATACCTTCAAACTAACTTTTTTGCTTTCTAATCTGCTTAAGTATAAATCGTCTGCTCTTGAGAAATCAATCTCGTTATTAATCACCTGGAAGTCAGGATAAGCGTAAACACCCATTTCATCTAGGTCAACGCCCTCAAGCTCAACCTGTGGTTTAACTCTTATTCCCAAAGTCTTATTAAGAAGCTTGAAGAATAGATATGATCCGCCAAATCCCCAAACAATAAGTACTCCAACTGTTATCAACTGAGCACCAAGCTGTGATGCATCACCATAGAATAAACCCTTAACTCCGCCTGCTATGCCATTTAGACCATCACCGTAAGTGCCATCTGCGAATAGTCCAACACAAATAACTCCAAAAACACCATTTACCGCATGAACTGAAATTGCTCCAACAGGATCATCTATCTTGCACTTGTTTTCAACAAATGCTACTGATACGCATACAAGTACTCCAGCAATTGCTCCAATTATTAATGATGATGTGGCATTTACAAATGCACAAGGTGCTGTAATTGCAACTAAGCCTGCAAGTGCACCATTACATGTCATAGATGGGTCTGGTTTACCATACTTTTTCCACATATAGAACATAGCAACTGTTCCGCCCACAGCACCTGCTATCATTGTATTTGTAGCAACAACAGCAAGTCTGAAGTCGCCTGCATTCAAGGTAGAACCTGCATTGAAGGAGAACCAACAGAAGAAAAGAATAATTGTACCTACAACTGCCATTGGTATATCATGCCCAGGGAAAGCCCTAGGTGTTCCATCCTTTTTAAACTTACCTATTCTAGGCCCAAGAATCATAGCAGATGCAAGAGCCATCATACCACCCATTGAATGAACTACAGCTGAGCCTGCAAAGTCAACCCCGCCATGTCCAAACCCAAAGTTCTTGCCAAGTGTTGCTATCCATCCACCACCCCATACCCAGTTTCCAAATAGAGGATAATAAATCATTGATACAAACAAAGAAGAAATAATTAGTGTAGAATATTTGACTCTTTCAGCAACACCACCTGTTGGAATAGTACAGGTAGTATCCATAAATACCATCTGGAAGAAGAATAATGCGTATATGCCTGCATCATAAGTGCCTGAAAGCATGAATCCCTTGTACCCAGCTATTCCACCAAACCCTGGAATTGAAATCATTCCATCAAGTAGCGCTCCCCCAGTACCTAAGCCTGCTGCTCCACCCGAGCCACCAAACTGTATCGCAAAACCTACAAAGAAATAACCTAATGCTCCAATTAGGAACACCATAAAATTCATTGTAATTGTATGAGCAGCATTCTTAGCTCGACAAAAGCCTGTTTCAACCATTGCAAAACCACATTGAAAGAAAAATACCATAAAACCTGTAATCATTACCCAAACAAAGTTTGCACTAAGTTGTGCTCGACTTGCCATCGTAGCAACATCTCCAAGAGTCTCCTTACCAGTTACAGTTGTGTACGATGATCCTGATGGATCACCAGCTGCCATAGCAATTGAAGTTATTACTACTGTAAACAATGCCAAAATTGAAATAAAACCTAGTAATTTCGCTATCTTTTTCATTTAAATCCCTCATTCCATTATTATTTTCTTATTTATTTAGTTTGTTTTATTTTGCGACCTTCTGCTTTCTAAAGTTACCCCAGGAAAAAGTGGAGGATTCTTTATAAAGCTCTTTCTTAAGTTTTGAAACTGATAAAAAATATCTAACCCCCAAATAAATAACTAATGCTGCAAAAATTATGCCTGGAACATTTGTATTAAGTACCTTGAAGGTAATATTATTAACCCAACAATAAACCCCAAATATTACACCTGATAAACAAATAAATATAGCTATTATAGATAAAACCATAATCGACATTTTTTTTGTGTTTAAAGAATCTTTTACTATTTTAGATTGCATCTTCACCACTCTCGCTTGTTCTTATTCTAACTGCCTGTTCAACGTTATAAACAAATATCTTACCATCGCCAACATTTCCAGTCTTAACTCCAGCTGTGATCCTCTTTATTATTTCATCTACCAAATCATCGTGAACAACAGTCTGCACCAATACTTTGGGAAGTAAATTTATACTGACTTCAGTTCCCCTATATATTTCTTTTCTGCCCTTCTGATGTCCACAACCCGAAACCATTAATACTGTCATTCCATATACCTGTAGTTCATTAAGAATTTCTTTTACTTCCTCAAGCTTTTCAGGTCTTATAACCATTTCAATTTTTTTCATAATCATTCATCTCCTCTTTATTTTTAAGCGATAAAAAAAATAAAAAACGCCAAAATTTCGATAATCCGAAATTTGGCGTCATTGCCTTAAATACTATAAAATTGATTTTTTACTTCTTAAATAATTCAAACCTTACTATAATCGTATGATAACACATACATTTATTATTTTCAATAGTTTTTTGAAATTTATTTTATTATTTCTGTCATTTTTACTTTGAGCGATTATTTTAGCAACCGGTCTCTTTCTATATACCCATCCAATAGGGCATTTAAGCTTGATTACATCAGCAACGTTGGTATTTGTATAGCAAAGCCAATAGCTTTCATCTTTATTTTATTGGGACAAACTGTTGACTTTATTACTCTTTTTCGAAGTTTTCAATTGATGTTTTTTTTCACATATGACGGATTCGTTATACGATTCATTCAAATTTTAATAAATGGCTTTTTTATATTTGCATAATCTATCATTTTAAAAAGCAAAATATGAAAGGTAGGCAAATATTCTAATTTTACCTACCTTTCATATTTTTTCGATAAAAGCAACTATTTAATTGCTGAATTAGATTCATATGAAATAAGCTTAGGATTTTATTTGTTATACTTATTTACTTTTTTGGGCACTATAATAAAAAATAATTGCATGTTAACAAGGAGAAAAAATCATGCCACAAAACCTAATTGAAAAAACTTTTTTGAAACCTGTAGAATCTTTTTGGATGGCATCTACACCCGTAACCAACTATCCCACAATGCAGGATAATATAAAAACAGATATCCTAGTAGTTGGTGGCGGCATTGCTGGAATTACGACTGCATACCTTCTCCAGCAAGAAGGGCTGGATGTTGTTATAATTGATACTAATAGAATTGCAGCAGCAACTTCTGGTCATACCACAGCCAAGATTACCTCTTTGCATAATATAAAATATGCAAAGCTGATAAAAAGTGTAGGTAAAGAAAATGCACGGCTATATGGAGAATCAAATCAAAATGCCATATCTCTAATAGAAAATATAGTTACAGAGAATAATATACAATGCGATTTTAGTTGGCAGCCATCCTATGTATATACACAAGATGAAAAATATATAAAACTGATTGAAGCTGAAGTCTCAGCTGCTCGTTCACTGGGTCTGCCTGCATCCTTCAAAACTGAAATTCCTTTACCTCTACAAATTGAAGCTGCCATCTGCTTTGACAAGCAGGCTCAGTTCCATCCAAGGAAGTATCTGCTTGCATTAGCTGATATTTTTGTCAAAAAAGGAGGTCATATCTTTGAAAATACGACCGCACTAGATATTCATGAAGAAAAGAATTGTAAGACCTCAATAAAAGGTGGTCTAAATATTATTTCTGATAAAGTAGTTGTAACTACCCAGTATCCATTTTATGATGGCGGAGGGCTATATGCCGTAAGAATGTACGGTGAACGTTCCTATATACTCGCTGCTAAATCACAAATAAGGTTTACCGGTGGAATGTATATTTCTTATGAGGATCCAGGCAGGTCTATTAGATTTCAAGCATCTGAGAATGATGAACAGCTAATCTTAATAGGTGGGGAGCACCATAAAACTGGTCAGGACACAAATGAAAACGAGCATTACAAGAATCTGATACATTTTGCCAATGATACGTTTTCTGCAACAGATATACCCTTTCGTTGGTCTGCTCAAGATTATACTGCAATGGACGAAATCCCTTATATTGGTCATATTACTGGCAAAAAACACAATATTTATGTTGCCACAGCTTTTGCTAAATGGGGCATGACCAGCAGCACGGTGGCAGCTATGATCATTAGAGATATCAAAACCTCAGGTAAAAGTGATTGGGAATATATTTTTTCACCGTCTAGATTTGCACTTACTGCCTCCGCTAAAAACTTTTTTATTGAAAATTCAAATGTAGTGGAGAATCTTCTTTCTGGAAAGACTAAATCTCTACCTACAGAATTCAGTTTGGAATTGGGAGAGGGAAAATCTATTAAAATGGATGGCAAAAAAGCTGGCGCATATCGTGACATCGAGGGTAAAATTTTTGTTGTAGATACAACCTGTACCCATTTGGGATGTGAGGTACGTTGGAACTCAGCCGAGAGTACCTGGGACTGCCCTTGCCATGCATCAAGATTTGACTATAAAGGAAATGTAATTGAAGGTCCAGCGCAAAAGCCATTAGAAAGGATTAGATGATATATCCATAAACAATTTAGATATTAAAAATAACAAATTACTATAATTTTTTATATTAAAAACTCAAGAAATTATAGTAATAGTACTTATGATGTGTTAATATAAACAAAGTATTTAGAGATTACCAAATTTAAGTGTGATCTATCTAATAAGAAAGATAATTTATATGAACATATCGCGATTAATAAAAAATATATATTTTGGTAAAAGCAAGCTTTCTTCAAAAGAATATGAATCGGGTAGAAATCTATTCATTTTTGAGGGAGCATGCGCAATGTCAATTTTTTGTTTGACAAGCGGACCTTTCTTAGCAGGGTTTGCTAGTTTTATGGGTGCGAGTGATCAATTTAATGGAATAATCGGTGGAATTCCGTCACTTGCTGCAATTGCACAGATTTTTTCTCCAATGATTTTCGAGAAATTTAAAAAGAAAAAATTCCTTCTATCAGTACTTGCGTTTTTTTATAGAATTATTTTAGGACTACTAATATTTATTCCAATTATTTTAATAAAAAGCAATGAAAGATTATTAGTTCTCGCGTTTTTTTACTTTTTTGCATATATAATAAGTGCAATTATTACACCATCAGCTAGTAATTGGATAGTTAGTTTAACTCCTAACGAAATACGTGGTAGATATTTTGGAAAGCGTGATGCTGTAATTATTTCATCAAATATTATTTTCACTCTAGGACTAGGTAAAATCTTAGATATTTTTAGGTCCTACGGTAATGAATATAGTGGGTTTTCTATAGTATATGCAACAGTTGTTCTGCTAGCAATTGCGAACTTTTTGCTATTATCTAATATACCAGAACCAAGACTTATTACTAATAAAACTGCAGTTAACTTAAAGAGCATTATTACAATACCAATAAAGAATAAATCATTTAGAAAAGTAATTTACTTGTTTATTTTTTGGAACATTGGATTACAGTTGGCAGGGCCGTTTTTTGCAGTATATATGGTTACTGGTCTAAAGCTAGATTATGCTTATATTATGCTAATAAGCTTGATAGCATCACTTATTAGAATTGTAATGTCAGTAGTTTGGGGTAAATTAGCCGATAAAAAAACTTGGGTGTTTACTACTGTTGCCTCTATTGGTTTATTGGGTGTTTGTCATTTCTTGTGGTCATTTGTTACACTAGCAAATTACCATGTCTTGTATCCCCTTTCAGCTATCATTGGTGGAATTGCCTGGGGAGGAATTGGTATTTCACTTTTTAACATTCAGTTTATGTTTGCACCAGAGCAGGGTCGATCAGTATATCTCGGATTTAATGCGGCATTAAGTGGCATCATAGGTTTTATAAGCACCTTAATTGGAGCTCTAATAATAGGAAGTATCGGGCACAATAAGCTTATTGTTTTGGGTCTTGGTTTTGGTAATATGCAAATGGTATTTGCATTATCTGGTGTAATTATTATCACATGCGCAATAATAACCAATATTATGTTTAAAAATCATGATGAACTAATTCAAATAGCTCCCACATTGTGAGAGCTATTTGAAAATGCATTATTTAAAACTCAAGCAATCGTTTACGGAAATGTACATAATTTTCAAATGACACTTCTGTTGGTACTAAATGGTCACAGGATGGAATAAAGCCTCCATGCTTTTTCATAAAAGGTAGTATTCTATCTACCTCACGATCGATAGCCTCTATACTCTCCGCAAGAATTCGTTTATCAAAACCACCTCGCATCAATAAATCCGGATATTTCTTTCTTATTGCCACAACATCACAGTTAGAAGCTACTTCAAAAGGTGACATATAGTCCATTCCTATTTCCTTATACAAATCAATAACAGTCCCAGCGTTTCCGTCAGTATCAATCTGAATGAACAAATGTCTAGACTTATCAATTTGTCTAGCTTTTATATTAGAGATCAACTGCTGATAATATGGAAAAAAATATTCCCTTACCATATCTGGAGAAATCAATGGTCCTGATTTAAAACATAGATCTTCAGCGATAAAAAGTTCATCCAAAGTAACATTCTTTTGGTGTTCGGCACACACTCTATCAGCTAAAGCAAGCCAAGTCTTCATACAGTCATGAATAAGCTCTGGTTCATCATACACCATGTAAAGCCATTCCACTGGTCCCATAAGTGATCGCAAATACATGCAGCCTCCCGAAAGATTCTGGCAAACCACTTCACCTAATGCTGCTGACTTCTTAGCCGCCTCCATTCGTGTAGCTAAAGAGTCATACCTTCCAGCTTCATTTGGATTGAGTCTCCATTTTATGTTTTCCTCCCACGTTTTATAGTCTTTTACAGGATGATCCACATATTCTGGCATAAATCCAGTTCTCTTTCCTTTAAAGTAAAGAACATGACGTCCAACTGAGTCCAAAACCAATTCATGTTTACCTCTATCTTCTAGTACCTTTGTCTCAAATTCTGGGTACATGGCTGCTTCACACCAGCCTAATTCTCCTAACATTATTTTAGCCTCGTCATCATAGCCAAACATTTCCTTGAAATTCTCATTTCCAGTAATCTTCCCATCTTGCTTCCATTTTTCCAACGTAAAGTCAGCTAGGTAAAATTCTTGTTGATGAATCGCAGCTCCTGGCCTTTGCTCGTAGAATTCTCTCATTTTCACTACTGAATTGCTCATATTTTTTTTATTCACCATTGCATGTATTCCATCATTCAAGCCCATATTATCACTTCTCCTCATTTATTTTTGTTTACTAAACTATGCACACTTCCTTTTTGCGACCGTCTATACTATAATACAATTATAGTACTTTGAATTGCTTCTATAAATGCATAAATATGTGGTTTGCATATATATTTCGGCAATCTTAATGAGGTGTATATAATGTATTCAGATTTCGCTATAACAAAGTCACCAGGCAAACTTTCTTCTATTGAACTAAAAAGTGTTTATTATGTATTGGCTGATAAATCTTATGATATAAGACGCACAGAAACCGGGCGAACTGGTTTTATTGCATTGCGAACAATACATGGTTATGGAACTTTATTTATAGAAGGTTCTAGTCCTTTATTGGTTGAGCCTGAAAGCTTAATTTTTTTTGAGAATGAACTTGTGACAAAATACTATTGCAGTGGTGATTCTTGGGCATTTTGGTGGTTTGAAATCAGTCTTCTAGGAATGATTGATTTTCCACTGAATCAAGTAATCAAACTAGATATGGTACCAAAAGAAAATGATGACTGCAAAACTTGCCTCGAGATGCTTAAATTTAATAACAATATTTCTAACTGTATAGCTTCTTCTACTATAAGCACTTTGTTTTATAAGTGGCTTTTGCAGTATCAAAATATTACTCTTGAATATCGTCCTTATAGATCTGCAATACATCAGCTTATTTATAAAATGAAATCTGACACTGATACGCCAATGAAAGTTAAAGAAATGGCTGACTTGATGAGTTTATCTGAGCGGCGCTTTCGTCAGATTTTTGAAGGAATTACGGGGGTATCTCCAAAAAAGTTCTATGATAACCTACGTATTGAACAAGCTGAGTATCTTTTGATCAACACCCCCTTTTCGGTATCAGAAATCTCTTATAAGCTTGGCTATTCTAGCCCATTTCACTTTAGTAAAGCATTTAGTAAGGTAAATGGAGTAGCCCCTTCTGTATATCGGATTTAGTCGAATGCGGAATTCATTAATTGAAAAACATTCATGCAATTATGAGAAACTATTTCTTTCCCATACAAACTATTAACCTGTCCATTACATTCCCATAGTATAAATTTAACAATGTATTGATATAATTTATCACAAGAACAGTCTTGTAAAGGACTATATATATGATAAAAATTTTTGATGATGAGATTTCAAGAATTATAGATAATAAACAGATTAAAACAGTATTTCAACCAATTATTTCACTCAGAGACGGCTCAATATTGGGACATGAGGCTTTGAGCAGAGTTACAGGGGAAACTTTTATAGAAAACCCAGAACAACTTTTTTGCTATGCAGGTCAATGCAATAGATTATGGGATTTAGAGCTACTATGTCGAACAAAATCTCTTGAGGCTGCATTTTTGAATAGTAATTCACCCTACACAACAAAGCTATTCTTAAACGTGAATCCTAATGTAATGCATGATATGAAATTTCGTCAGGGCTTCACCAAAGAATATTTGAGCCAATACGGAATTACCCCTGAAAATATAATATTTGAAATAACTGAGCGCAATGCAGTGAATGACATGGTGAGCTTTAAAAGTACAGTCAGTCACTACAAGGAACAAGCCTACAAAATTGCTATAGATGATGCAGGTGCAGGCTACTCAGGTCTAAATCTTATAAGCGACATCAAGCCACATTACATAAAACTGGATATGAATTTAATAAGGAATATTGACACCGACAACATTAAATTTGCGTTAGTAAAAAGCATGATAGAGCTTTCTCACATGGCAAATATTCATTTGATTGCTGAGGGAATAGAAACTACTGAGGAATTGGCTACCCTTATAAACCTTGGAGTTCAATTTGGTCAAGGTTATTTTATTCAAAAACCGCACGAAACTATAGTCCCTATTTTGGCTACTGTAACGGATGTTCTACAGGACATAAATCGAAAAAAGAATCATACCTTTGGCAATCAGGTCAGCAGTATATATATTGAAAATCTGACTACATATTCACAAACCATCTCTCCTTCTTCCAGTGTAGAACAGGTCTTCGAAATACTAAAAAAGGATCCTTCGATCCTAAGTTTGTGTATTGTCAAGAACAATATTGTTCTTGGAGTTATCACAAAAGCAAGATTTACATCACAGCTCAGCGGTCGTTATGGCTTCAGTCTTTATCAGAAGAAATCAATAACCATTCTTATGGAAACTGATTTCCTTAAAGTAGACTGCGAAACACCAATTAG
>DATCID010000169.1:0-39760 GCA_036507975.1 Ruminiclostridium sp. | reverse complement strand
TGGGTCGATCATTCCTCCTGCTACTGCGGTTGATACGAAATCCAACACTGGATTGCTATATTTTGTAGCTTTAATCTGATTAGGAGTTTTAAAAGCTTCTTCAACTGTTGCTCGTTTTTCACCAGTGATACCCTTTTTCAAAGAACCCACTAAATCAATTTTAGCACCAAATCCATGAGTATCTTTATTTTTAATACTATCTTGCATTGCCACTCTTACAGCATTTGCAGGACGATCTATTAAATCAAGTCCACTGCTTACTATTTTTTGCTTAAGCTGTTCTAACTTGGTAGGCTGAAATTTTAGTTGCGGTACAATAGGTTTAGTTTGTGACTTCATTTTGTCAAGTGGTGAAAGTATAGCTTCTCTTTTGTCAAGTTGTTCCTGCTTTTTTATTTGCATATTGTTTTGAAGTCTTTGAAAATTAGGAGAAACCACCTTTTGAACGGCTATTGGTTTAACTACTTTGTTACTTGAATTAAAATCACTTGCACTATATTTTCCTTTTGGTGTTGAAACAACTTTAGTAGGCTTGCTTGAAAAATCACTTGCACTATATTTTCCCATATTATCGCTCCTATGGATATAAGCCATTCGCCATATCTGCTTTTTCTTGGTCTGATAATCCTTTTGTAGCCTTTATTCCTGCAACAACTTGCGCTTCTGTCATATATGCGTTTTTCCACCCTACCGCTTTAGCATAAGTTGAATTATACAAAGCATCAGTTGATTTTGGAACAATTGCTTTGGGTGTTGATATTTTAGGAGGTGCAAAATAAGGCTTGCTTATATCATACTGTGTCTTTTTATATGCTTCTGTCATATCTCCTGCTTTGCCACCTAATATGTTAGCTTCTGCCTGAGTCTTAGTTCCTCGTAATTCCCAACTAGCCATAGCATCCTTGACCGCTTTATCATGTGCGGTTGTTGCAGCTGTAGCGTTGAACTTGATTTGAGTTAGTGCATCGTTTAGCATCTTATTATAGTTGTCGGTCCCCATGCTCGACATATATCCTGTAGGATTTTTTTGCAGCGAAGAAATAATAGCCTCGGGTGAGGATTTTATCCATGAGGTTTTTAAAGCAGAGTAAGCAGCTGCTTCGGTTTTGGTTTTATCTGTCTCTACTTTTCCCCCTCTTAATTGTTCCAAGTAAGCAATCTTTTGAGCATTTGCAGGGTTATTTTCAGCTGTTAACTTGTTAATTTCAAGCTGATAATTAGATCCGAAATTGTTTGCAGCGGATGCTTTGAAGTTTTCAAAATCTTGTGCTGTTGCTTCTGTGGCTTTGTCTGATACTAATTTATCTGCCGCAAGTTTAGTATTGTTAGCATCTTGGGTGCGATTGTAATTTTCATTGTTTACAGCCGTTTGCCTGTCATAATTCGTATTATCTGCTGCTGTGGTGCGATTGTAGTTAGTTTCATCCATGTAATTTTGGTTTGCTACAAGGTCTTTGAGTCTCTGGGCTTGTACTACTGCTTCTTGGCTGTTACCATCTAGTACAAGGTTTGCAATATCATTTAAGAGACTAGCCTTTTCACTGCCTTGTTGAAGGTCTGTAGCATTTATTCTATTTTCGCCGCCAATCATAGCTGCTAGTGTGTTTTGACGTCCTATACCGCCCCTATCCCCTGCGTTTGCTGCTGATTCGTTAAGACTTGCAATCTCGCCATATTTAGCTACCTCAGAAGCGTTTCTTGTAGGTTGATACTTATCTTGTAAACCACCGATGCTAAGATTTTTATTGTTTGTTGCTTGTGCTATTTGGTCTTTGATAGCTTTTATAAGTTCTTCTGAGCCGGAATTTATTAAACCCGAGTTATCTGTAGCCGGAGTTGCAGTTACTTTGTCAGGCTGTGCTAGCATTGTTGCGACTTGAGGAACTTGTGCTCCTACTGCTTTTGCTAAGTCAGTTTGTGGTGCTTGTGCTTGATAGCCACTACCATTATATGTATCTAGTTGTTTCATTAGGCTGTCATAATTACCACCAGTGTCTCTATTTGCTATGCTTAAAGCATTTACTGTAGGGTCTGCAAAGGTGTTGTTATTGTATTGCTGATATCCTGCGGTGCTTGCGCCTTTTGCTACAATATCGTAAGTTTTAGTTTTAGGATTGAATAATTGTTGTGTGCCATCTGCATATTGCTTGCCATTAATTGTTATTGCCATGTATACCTCCTCATATAAAGAAAAGAGACTAAATTAATAGTCTCTCTAGTGCATATTTTAATCCGAATGCGAATTATGTTACTATACTCTTTAACCAATAGTAATCCATGTCGGCAATTTGATAATATCCGTAAACACCTGGATGAACTCCGTTATATTGTCTTGCTAACAGTAACGGATTCCTACTATTGATTGGTTGTGCTGTATTAAGCAGGATATTATTGACCGTATCAAGATTTACATTAATAGGTACTAAATAAATATATTGTGCTTCTTTACCCTTGAAATAATTGATTAAAGCATTTGTTAAAAGTCTGTTATTTCGGTTATATCTCCAACTAGTTTGACCGCAATTATACCCATCAAAAGCATCTTCATTACCGCTCGGAACTGTAACGCAAATACCAAATTTCATATTTGCATTCGATAGTTTTATGTTGGCAATCATAGCATCATATTGTGTAATCATGGCTTGTATTCCTAGTAGAACATTAGCATCATCCGTATAATCAAACATATCATTTATACCTAAATTCAGCATTACAACATCAGGTGTAGCAAGTGAATGACTAGATAGATATGTTGCATAATTAAAGGCACTTGAATAAACAAATGGACTTGCAGCATCGGTATAAAGCCAGTTTGTACTTCTTCCAGAGTACCCTTCATGGAAATTTGGCGAAACTCCTTGAGTACCTATAAATGTAAGGTGCATAGCATCCGTACTAAATAGATTAGCTAATTCGTTTATCATGTTGTTGTTTGCTATTGTACTATCTCCCAAAATAGCAACTTTTAAAGTTTGCCCAGTACCTTTAGTTGTCGCTGATACTCTTATTGTAGAAGTTACACTCGCTATCGATACATATTTCTGATATACCTCAAACGTAATAGCGATATCTCCTACATCTCCTGCTACTGGAATGTATGTCCATCTTTCCACTTGCTGTCTGCCTTTACTACAAACAACATTAATTTGATAGTTGTTAATATTGTCTACACACATAATGTTATTGAAATAAACATTCACTTCATGTCCTACCACCGCAGGAATAATAGTAGCTATGTTAATTAAAAGGCTACTAGCTGTATCTGTTAAGCCTAGCAATGTATTAGGTATAACACATTTATATGGTTCATATGGCATCAATACGTTTCCTACAGACACCCTTGATTGGCTTGTACTTCCACTAAAAGAAACTTTCATGTATTGCGCATTTGATGGTGTTGTTACTGTAGTTGCAGAAGCCAATCCACTTATAAATACTTGGTTAACATCATAAAAAACAACTCTATTACTATCGCTTCTTGTATACGTTGTATTTGGGTTTACTTTTATAAAATCACTTGTAGTATAAGAAGCATTAGCGTTTAAATTTCCATCAGTTTGATTAACATAATACCCTACACTTGCAGTATTTATATTAAGTAAGTTATTACCAGTTACAAAAAATGTTGCATTTTCTGGGTTAACAACAAGAGGTAAGGCATCAACTAACTTATAACCAAACTTTTCAAAAGGTTTTGGTGTGTTACCTTCACTTATTTGCTGTGCTGGTGTTAATAATCCTGTTAATGCCCATGAAAATCTAATATATACAGCATTAGAAGGAGAACTAACAACGCGATCACGACCTCCAGTATTTGATCCACTTATGTATACTTTAGCCGAATTGTAAAAAGCATAATGATCTACAAATTTAATACAATATTGCGTTGAAGCTTTTAAAACAATGAACCCACTTGCTGTGAACCCTGCAAATGATTGCTCTGTACCATTGCTATTACTTATATACGTATCCGCAACTATATCATTTTTATTGAATAAGTTTACTTGCCTAACACAAAAGCTAGTTTCTAAAGGTGTTACGCTTGCAGGAGATATACCTGTGCTTTGGTATGTACCCCCTATTGTCCATGCAGAACCATTCCAATAATACCATTTACCATCTGCTGTAACAACATAGATATTAGTATTTCCTGTCGGTATAGCTGCTGCTAACGCTGCTAATGTAGCATATGTTGCTTTTGGTGAGCCACTTGCAACACTTGCTATTTGAGTATTAACATAAGATGTATCTGCTTTATTTGCTACTTTTGCAACTTCTGATTTCTCTGTTGCATCATAGTCATTAGTTGAAAGCCCTTTACCTGTTATTTTATCAACTTTATTGTTAGCAAGTGTGTTAATTTCTGTTTTATTTGCTTTCAATGCAAACTGAGTCACATTATCTGCCAACTGTGTCGTATGTCCTGCCACTACCGTGCTCAAATATGGGTCTGATGCAATAGGTGCTAAACCTAAAATTGTGCCTGTAAAATCGCCTGTGACTGATAATTTTCTATCAGTCGTTATCTCGTATTTGCTTGTAAATGTTGCCTTTACCCACGCTATTAATGTAGCATTTATGAAATCTTGAATCTGCGTAAATAGTCTTTGCATGAAGCCTCTTGTTTCTGGTTGATTAGCTGGGTTAGTATCAAACACACTAGCATCAAGCCATCCGGTAATTGGGTCAAAGTCTAATCTTGGGTCTGCCATGTAAATCACATCCTTTATCGTTTTGGTTTTTTAATTAAATATGATATGACTATGTTTGAGATATTCATGTCTCTCCCCTCACTATCGTTAGAAAACTCTATCCCAAACAATTCAATATTTTTTTCATTTGGTGCAAGTGGAAATGTATATTTTACTTCCATTACGTCAAGCGTAAAATTGTCTAAAGAGAAGTTATCTAGACTGAATGAGCCTACTATGATTTCTTCATCCTCGACTATCCCTCTGGTATTGTCACTTGTAAAATAAGTTACTTTAAATGCTGTTCTTGTATCGCCGCGGACATCTACATAAGCCTTTAAAACATCGAACAAATAGATACTTGCGCCAAAATCCCTCATTGGGATTCTGTAAATCGAATGTATGCCTGCCCCGAAATCATAGAATAATGATTGAAACTTAACCGTTAAGCCTGTTGTTCTATTGATATAAAACAAATCTTGGGCATCGGTAATCCATGAATAAGCATTGATGTTATCGAAGTACCACCAACTCAATAACTCGGCTGATTTGTCTGGATTGAATGTGTCTACATAAGGTGTTATAGTGTAATCCCATAAGTAAACTTTATCGTTTACGCAAAGCCAATACTTGCCATCAAAAGTTACGCTTGAAGCACTTGTTAGGTTTGATTCTTTCATTAATCTTGGATTTATGTTTCTGCTAATAGGGAATGCGTTTCTTTGCCCTCCTACAGTTGTACCTACGAGAATACAAGCACCATAACGAGTAGTTAACCACACCAATTGATTATTGATGCTCTGCATAGTACCAGGGCAATCACAACCGTACTGTTCATTGATTTGGAATGAGTTAAAAATTCCTTTTGTTCCGTCCCATGTATAGGTTTCACCGAATATCTCACCACTGATTTTATGAATGGTTAACACATCGTAAAACTTGCCAAATCCTTTTATGTCTTCGTCTGAATTGCCAATAATATTGTAATTGTTATATGGCCAATATGTAGCATTAATTCCTACGCTTGATATTCCTGTCCAGTAATAATAACCTGTGCCATTTCCTCCTACAAACATTCTATTGTCGTTTTGCCCTCCAAATGGGACTGCGTAAATACATTTAAGTATACTATCTATTGCTTCTTGGTCAGTTTTATAGAATTTAACCCTTATATTATTTGTTCCTGAGGGTGGTGCTGATGTCCAAGAAACAACTCCCGTCGCTCTGTTTACTGTGAGATGTGTACCTTCAATTTTATCCCACGTTACACCACTGTCGTAAGAACCTACTATTGCTGTTGCATCTAAGTTAGTGTCGGTTAAGGTATAGGCTACGTTCGCTCCTGTGCCATTAAACGAGTTAATAAGTCCTGCGCCTATGCGGTTGCCTTGCTCATTTAGACTGCCATCACCTGTGGGTGTTCTGTTGATTATAACGAGTGGTGTATATGGTACTACTGGAATTGCTGTTGCACCATCATAAACAATAAAATGACCTGCTTGAATGTAATATAAGTTAGAGTTGAATTTAAAAAAGCTTCCTTTTATAGCAGTTAAACCGGAATAAATTGCTGTTACAACTCCTGCGGAATCTTGTTTGTATATCTTTGTGCCACAATGTTTTATTAGATTGCCTTTGTATAAGCTTTTAAAACTTGCAAAGATAGGAGATTCAACAATTTCAGTTTCATTGAGGAATAATTGACCGAATCTTTTACCAATTTCTCCCTCTTTAAACCAGACATTCAGTGCGTTACTTGTTTTATTTGCACTAATTTTCCATTCTTTTCCTGCCCAATCTACGCCTCCGTCTAGTGAATTAGAAGGTGTAAAGTCTATTTTGGGACTTTTAGGGGCAGGAATACTTTTTGGAGTGATGTACATATTACACCTCCTAAACCATTGAATAAATAGTTTGAACTACAGTGTCAGACACTTGGCTGTTCTGTGTCACGTTCTGGACCTTTTCTATATACAAACTTCTCAACCAACTTGACAAACTTGGATTGTCTGCCGCTGTTGCCATGATCCCGGCTTGCAATACTACTAAATCAATTGCTTTATCTTCTACACTCATTAAAACAGTGTCTAAATCTGTTGGTAAAATCGTTGTAGGATATGCAAAGTAATGTATGTCAAAAGAGCCTTTATCGCCATTGCCTAAAACAATCTTTTTTGTAGCTTCCCACTTATAATTTAAATATGCTTCATAACTTCTTGGGTCTGATTTTAGCATTACATTGTCAAAACTCATAAAGTTACTCGGCATATCGTAGGTTTGAAATGCTGTGTAATCAGGTACATCTTCATCCGTTGGGAACGCATAACCGTACAATCCGGTGTTTCTGATATTGTAGGGATATAAACCTTGAAATTCTATTGTTACTATGTCGGTTGATGTTGCCCCTGTGTTAGCCTTATAAACCGTAAATTGCCTTTTAATTGTGTTGTCGATAGTTTGTACCAAAACATTATTAACTTTGATTAAAACCGTTCCTACGTTGTCTAATTCGAGATAAAAAGACTTTGCCCCCGTTGCTGTTAAGATTTTAGGCATACCGGGAAGATATTGAACCATGTCAAAACCTTGAAATAGCCCTAATAAGTTCGGGATAGGGTTCTGTGTTACTGTGAATAATGCAGGAATTTTAATTAGTGTAGCAATATACGTTTGAGCCTCATTTAAGAAATACGAGAATTTATCTCTATAATCTGCATTCTTTGTTATAGGAAGTGCTACGCCTTTTTTCGTAGCTTCATCCAAATATCGAAGAAACAAATTAAGGCAATCGCCCTTTGTTTTCATGTTCTACCTCCTATGACTTTATTTCTATTTCCTGTGACATTTTTTCTTCTGCTTCAATTGTTCCGATATATGAATTATTCCATAAATCGGCTACGGATTGAGGCACACTAAGTTGTTTACCTACACCTAATATAATTTGATTTCCATTTATACATAGGAATTTTTCTTTTGCAGGGTTTTGTTTGTCTAACGGTATCATCAAGGGCACCATTTCTTCACCTACAAATAATCCGTTGTCTACCTTGCCCCAATTTTTTGTTTGCGCTGTTACGTTCATTTTGTTTCCTCCTTAAAATAAGGGAAGGCGTTTGCCCTCCCTTTTAATGTTATTTTATTATACGTCTAAAACCTCTAACCTAATTATAGCAAGGGGTTGTAAAATAGCTGCCGTAAAGCAACTTTTCCAAGCAACTGTGGAATATAAAGCTAATGGATTCTCTGTATTACCCTCAGTATAAACAAGTATTTCGGGTTTGCTTGAACCACCGATGTCAGGGATTCCAAAAGCATCTGCCCCAATTATGATTATGGATTTTCCTGCAAGGTTTCCACCAGCTCCACCGTTAACAAATACTGGTGCGGTCGTTGTTTCCATGAAGTAGATACCGTAAAGTTGCCCTGCAATTCCGGTTTCTCTATTTGAATTATCAACATAAGTGTTTTGTGCTGCCCACTCAGTTAAATTCATTATCTGTGTAACTGTATCAGGATGAACAAATGCTAAATAACCCATGTTGCCATTAGGCAATTTGATTTTCTTAACATTGTTTTTAACCATTGTTGCTCTGGCTTTTTGGATCTCTGCTGCGGAAATTTTATCTCCTGCTACAAGTAACGCTCTGGAAGCTTTTGCTCCTGCGAACTGTCCGTTAGTTCCTGCAACAATAATATCTCTTACGATAATATCCATTGTCATGCCTGCATGATCGCCAAACATGCCTGAGACTTCTGTAAGTAAAGGGTCTAACCCAACAAGGTCGATAAAATCTGTCAACTTGGTGTATGTACCGAACTGTTGAACAGTTGCAGACACTTTGTCAATAGTCAAATCAATTCCTGTAGGTGTTACACCTTCGACAATAGCTGTAGTTGTTACTGCTGGCATTTGCAATCTTCTCCATGAAGTTGTTGCTCCTGCGTGTCTTGGGATAGTAGTCTTTTTGCCATATTTCATGAAGAATAAAGCATCTTGCAATCTTTCAAGCAATGTTCTTTGATAGAACTCTGCATTTTCTGCCACTAGTCTGTTATTAGTCCCATCACTAGGGGTTGTATAGGTTTGTAATTTAGCTGCCATTTATTATCTCCTTTTATAGTTGTTTTCTCTCCCCTCGCAAAACCTCATTTTGCATTTTCGCAAAGTCGGCTTTAGACATGGAATAAACAGTTTTTTCACTGTTATCTCCACCTCCACCTAATGAACCGGGAGAACTAAGTCCATTAGCTGCAATTTTCTTTATCGTGTCCTGCTGTGCTGTTGCTGTCTGTTTAGCAAAGAAATCCTTTTTGTTTGCAAGAAATACCGCTTCACTAAGTGTCTTACCTTTACTTACTAGGTCTGTTACCTTGTCTGCGTTGGGAATCTTTGCTACCTCTGCTGCGCTTAAATCCTTTAACTGTAAATCTATACCGCAGTCTTTAAGTTCGCTGTTAAGGTCTGTTAAAGCTTCGGTAATTTTGTTCTGTTGTCTGATACTTGATAGTTCTTGGAAGTCTGGGTCATTTTGTTTCCACTGCTCGAATAACGGTTTAACACTGTTAGGGTCAAAACCATTATCTTCTTGAAACTTTGCATTATCCTCGGCTTCTTGCTGGTTTGCTATGGCTTTGTCATATTCAGCTTTGGTGTGTATATTGTGTTCAGCACCAAATAAGCGTGAGTACTCAGCATCTATAGCTTTGCTATTAGTTTCTTTTAATCTGTCACTAAAAGCTTTTGTGGTGCTTACATCAGGTTGAGCAACTTCTTGCGTTGTCTCCTGTGTAGTTTCTGTCGATGTTGCGGGGTCGACTTCATTAGCAGCAACTTGTTCTATTTCATCAGCCATTTGTTTTTACCTTTCGATTAATTTTGTAGGCGAGGTTCGGTATTAAACCGTTTTGCAGCCTTTGTTGCATAGAAAAAGCGACTACCGTTAGATAATCGCTATAATAAGTTAAGCTACATCAGTTTTACTTTTAACTCATACCAAACTGAATGAATCTTTGAGCCATAATATTTACTACATATAAATTCCACCTTTCAAGTTTGTTTTATTGGCTAAATTATCAGCTAAAACATTGACTAAATTATTTATGTTTAACTAATTAGCTGATTGATAGAATGGATCACCTCTTTCAACCCTCAAATGATTCTTGATTAGTTTCTGTTCTCTGCTGCTCTTTCATATTATCTTTACACTTTTCATTCAAACAACCCCATATATGTACCATTGTGATCGTTGTACTACCCTCTGTTGTTTTGTTGCCACCACTCAATACTCGCAAGGGATTACCACATGTTTTGCAATTCATTTAAACCACCTCTATTTTAGATATTTTAGTAACAATTATTTGACCTTCTGGGATTACTCCACCTTCTACTACTTCTGGTAAGTCATACCCTGTAATGATTAGAGTTAATGTCTGTTCAAAGGTGTCAAACTTGGCATCTACTACATCATAATAACCTGGTAACCCTATTTCTTGTAATAACAATGTAGGGCTAATTTTAACTTTTACTGCTTTCATTATCCGTTCACCCCCTGATTATAATTACATCTATCATTTTGCCATGCACCACATTCTTCTTTTGGACAATCCATCAGAAAATATTCTTCAACTAGAATTTCTTCTTGGCTGCTTATAATCCCAGTATCTTCACTGATTAGATTATTTTTATACTGCTTAACCCACCTTGCTGATTTACGGTTGTATGGGCATTGCATTTTCTACCTCCAGTTTATCTTCTTTTTCAATTCTTTCGTTCCAATATTTAAGGAAATTATCGTAATCATCGTCTGTTAAGCCCACGTCTAAAGCAAAAAGCTTATTGAGTTTTGAAAGAATAATTTGGATAACATCCGAAACATCTTCTTTGTAGATATTGTATAATTTCTCATTACTATATTTAGGCATTTTATTGCCCACCTCCATTCACTTGTTGCATTGCTCTGTCAATTATCGCAGGATCTTCTTTTATTGCTGCTTGATCTTTTGCGTTAAATTGTCCTATAACATTCCCTGCTTGCTGTTGCATCTGTGCTTGTTTTTGCTGTAGTTCTAGCATTTGCTTTTCTTCTTTTTCAAAGTCAACTTTCATTTCAGCCGGGATAACATTTGAAGGACTATATTTCACAAATGCAAATTTATCAAGCCATTGTCTGTCTGCCATTTCCTTGACTACTGTCATTTGTAAAGATTCACTTAATATGCTTGTTGGTGTAACATCAATCTTTAAAGCAAAATTAATGTCCTTGCTATCTGCTCCGGTAAATGTCTTTGTAATGTCATTGCCTTGTTCATCTTTACTCTGAATAGGTACCGGCATAGTACCATGAGACTTATTAAATTCCTCATATATTCTGCCAACTCTTTTAAGAGAGCGTAACAACATTTGTACGTTGCCATCCGTAGGCTTCTTAGCTTGGTTCTGCAATGCAATGATTGCCGAAGCTGCCATATTAGCACCGATAACCTCACCGCTTGTAACCTCTGTTGTGCCTGTTACTTGTCTAGTCATATCCATGAGTTTTTCGGCTAGTACTATAGGCATACTTGAAAAGTTAGGCGGTTGCATGAATTTAACACCATCAAATCCGGAAACTTGGTTATGGTCTGTGATTATCTCCCCAGGTTCATTGGTTATTGTCTGACCTTCTAATGCTCCCATCTTGGCAAGTATCTTTGGCCATGCTGTTTGCTGTACACTTAGTAACATCATGCCTAAACCCCAATTTAAAGCTTTCTGATTGGGTATAATGTCCTCTATCATGCTTCTACCGAATGTGCATTTTCTACGTTTCTTAAATACTCCTATTTCTACCGGATATAATGTGAATGGTTTCCCACCATCTGGTGCAAGTGGAGTAGGGTCTTGTACTGTTAATCCCTCAACTACTTGTATCCACATTATTTGTCCGTTTTCTTTGTAGTATTTAGTCCATAATGTTGTTGTGCCTGCCTGTTCGATGTTAATCTTCTCTGAAGAATACTTTGAATCGTTCTTACTATCGTCAGGTACAATTAATGTAGGGTCCTTGCCATTCTTCTTAGCCTTTTCTTGCAATTCCTTTGTGTCTGGATGGCTTCTTATCGCTATCCAAGGTTGCTTTTGAGTTTGCGAAGCTTTCAAGTGAGGATTTCCTACTATAATGTCGATAGGGTCTATTGTTTCACCTTGCATTTTGCCTATATACTTAGTAAACTGACCTCCAGTTATGCTGTTGTCGAATCTGTAGTGAAACACTCCTGTACCTAATACTAAAATATCATTAACAAAGTCTTCGTTTAAGGTGTCTTGGTCTATGTCTGCCCAAGTGGTAGCTGCTGCATCGGTGTAATCTTGACCAGCTTTTATAAGTGGTTCATTATCTGTGTCAGGCTGTAATTCTTCTGGACTAAACATGAGCTTTAACGTCTGGCTCAATATATTTGATTGTTTATTCTCAATAGTGCTATCGCAAAAATTAACTACTGGTCTCGGCATAAATTTTGTCTTTGGTGTTGGTGCTGCCCATTGGCGGCCTTCTGTAAAATCTGCGAACTCTGGCCATGACTTAGCAAATCCCATCTTATTTTGATAGTCTAACCCTCGTTGTATTTCTGCCCATACTGTACCGCTATCTATTGCTACACTCATTTATTTACCTCCACGTTAACTTCATTTCCCCAACAATCCCAACCTTCTACTTTCTGCCTTGCAAATAATTCTATTTTAGGAATACTACCAAACATCTTGACTATTGCTTCTCTTACCTCTTGCGGCTTTTTACTATGCTTAGTCCTATCACGTTTTGCTTCAATCAGTTGTCTGACATTTCTGGCGACAAGATACTGTGTCATTTTCCCTTTAGTACCGAACAAACATATCTCGCTACCTTTCATAGTCCACTGCCCCATATAACATACCTGTTTGCCGCTTAACTCTTTTTTGTTCCATACAAATGCAATGGTTTTATATTTAAATCCCCAGTTTTCCATCACTTCCAATGCATCTGGCAAATGTGAATCGGTTGTCCACATAAAACAGGCACAATTGTCATGGATAATCTGTCTGACTGGTAAGTGACATATATCATTAGTTGACATTACATCATATGCCCTTGTAATTGCTCGGTGGTGGTCTGTCTTGTTAGATGAATACATCCTATTGCCATAACTCCAAGGCGGATCTGCATAAATTATCTGATATTTTTTATTTGGAAACGGTATCATATTATTTACCCTCTCCATAAAGCCATTCCGTCACCTGCTCTGTGCTGTAATTAACTGCCTTATCTTGTTTGTTCTGCTGTACCGCTTTAACAACTGAATCAACTGGATTATGTAACTCTGGCTCTTTACCCTCTTTTATTTGCATCTGCCAAGTCAAACCCACCTTAATACAAATCAGTGCAACAAAAAAGCCGCTTATAAAAGCAGCTAGTAAACCAATTGTGTATACTATATTCATTTATTTACACCTCACATGGTTCACGTTCAACCATTTCATCCATACGTTTTTCTATATCCCATTGTAATTTTTCAAGAATGTCAATTTGATTCATTCGTTCCGAAAGTATAGTTTCATGTTTTATGCAATCGTTATTTATAGTCTTTCTAATGCCCCTAATTATTTGTTTAATATTATCAATTGTTTCTACCATATGTCTAAATCATTCCTTTCCCCACATCTTTTACAATAATAAGGTTGCCATACATAACTCATTCCGAACATATCCTTTTCATCAGCTTTTATTAATTCATGTCCAAATATTTTACAAATCCATTTTACCATATATCTAAATCACTCCCTCTTAACCGCTATACCTATTGGAACGTTTTCACAGCAACCATCTGTATCAAAGTAATGTATCCCATCTTCAACTCTCATATCGTTAGGATATTCTTCAACAATATCTATAGTATCAAAACTTCCATATACTTCTTCTAACTCATTTTTAAGTTTATTGAATAGTTCTATTTTGTCATATATATTCATGTTATTTCCCCACTTTCTGGATTTCTTCTCATATCGTCCCACTCTTCATCGGTTACGCTATTTTCTAGCTTAAATATCCTCATGTATTCTTGGACTACTGTTCTGAATCCTATTGTTTCTCTATTGTATTTCTCAATTAACATATTTCTTCTTTCTTTTACCATATATCTAAATCACTCCGTTCTTCTTTACTCTCAAACATCCAGTTTGTGTGCTTTTTCTTTACTTCCACAATTGGTGCCCTCGGTCTGCCTGCTACAAAATAAACTAACATATCAACTGCATGAGTTAAATTGTGAGGCTGATTAGCATACTCGTTTTGTTTATTCTTGTCTTTTTGTATATTCTGCAAACATCGTGTAGTTTCTTTGCATATGTCTTCATCAAAGGTCAATAATGCGGTTTCGTATTCTTCCCCGGTCTGTTCATCCTTTACCGTGATAGGTTTTAAGTGTTCAGCCAACATATAAGCCCCTTGTTCGCGGCTACCCGGAATAACCTGACTTAGGTATATGCCGTTAGCTTGAAATACCTCTGCATTACTCTTACCTGTCTGATTACTCAGATTCCACATATCTTTAGGTGCTAGATAAGAATAGATTGTTTTACCTGCTGTAAGGGTTCTGAGTTCTTCGGCTGCATCTGATACAAGTAAGCCGCTTTTATGTACTTCGCCCTTTTGTCTTGCGTAACCGTAACGGTCTATTTCAAATAATCCGGCTGCTAACATATCCCTTCCATAGTCTAATGCTATGTAGAATCTGCTATGTGTCTTCTCAAACTCTACTGATTTAATGTGAATAGATTGTTTGTATTCAGTAAAATATGCACCACCGGGTACAAGAAACGCTTCTTCTTCTGTTTCTGGATATTCGGCTAGTGTTGAATCTCCTAAATCCTTCTTCGTTTGCTCATACCATTCTTTTGTTCTTCTTGGATCAGTGTTCCATCCTAAGAAGATCCTGTTAAAAGTATTGTCACCTGTTTTACTCGCTGTCCATATGTCTTCAAATAAGCTACCGCGTTCTATGGTGCTTAGTCCTATCAGCTTACCACCTGTTGGTCTGTTTATTGTTGGGTATGCTGCTGTCCATATGTCTCTTGCCCATTGTTGAAATGCCCATTCATCAAGAATAACTAAGTTTGCAGTAAACGACCTGCCGGAGTCTGGCGCTGCTGTGAATGATTTAAACGTGCTGGGCTCTCCATCTTTGTGTAGTATTGTAACTTGTGAAGTAGTAGCGTTTATAATTGGTTTAATTGATTCCGGCATATATCGTAATATAAAACTAACACGCCTTACAAGTTCTTTTGCATCATCATCCTTCTTGCTTAATGCTACTACCATATAACCCGGCTTAAACATCATACACCATACTGCATAAGCTAATGTAAGCCACGTAAGACCCAATTGTCTGGCTTTGAGTACAATGTTAAGTCTCTCGTTTATAAAGTCTTGCAAGGCTTTCTTCTGTCCATCCCATAAATGAAAAAGAACAGCCAATTCCTCGCTGTCCCTGTCTTCTATGTGAACGTAATGTTCAATGAAATATTCACAATCATTCTTGATTAAGTTTAAGTTAGCTTTCTTCCTTACCCACTCTGCTAAACGCTTTTCTCTGTCATACATTATATCACCTACTGTTTAGGTTCAGTCCATGCTACCATAGTTAAATATTCTATTAGTTCGTCTAGTGACATGTTTGATATCATCTTTGCTAATTTATATTTTGCTTCTTCTTCTGTATCTGCTTCCATAAAAGCAAAGTGGCTATCTATCATTATTTTATAGTTATTCATTCTTACTCACTCCTTGCTGTATTGCTTATATAGGCTCAACCTTCATCATTTTTGTAATTATATCAAGTCTTTCTTTACGTTCAGATTCAGTTATAGGCTTATCGTTAAGCATTTTATCATCAATATAGCATAATCTTTTATACTCTTTATTAGTTACTTTCATATCCTTGTCCCCCTTCTATATAGGCTCAATACATCGTTTTTCCGTCTGCATCTTTACCGCTTGTTGCCCTGTTTACAATTATTTTTGCTATAAAATCAGCATCGGCATTCTTCACAACATCACATATTCCATTAAAAGCTTCGACTTGCAATTTCCTTACATATTTATTTCTACTTCCCAATCTCATTAATTCAACATATCCCTCTATAGCTTCTAGTGCTTCATTTAGATTCATATATCCTTATTCCCTTCTTATGTTCTATACCTCAGCTTATAATTGCGTTTCAGCTTGTTTTAACTCTTCTTTTATTCTATTCAGCGCCATTTGTATTACGTCTATATTCCAACATATATTATCATCGGTTATGCTATCTTCTATCTGCATTGCTCCTGTTATTATACATTTAGACCATTGTTTTCTTCTCTCTAAATCCATATCACTTGCCATCCTTTCCGAAACTCTTACACATAGTTGGCTTTGTTCTAGTTCCTTCTGTGCTACTTTTATCTAATTGCTCTTTAAAGGTTGTTGGCTTGCTCTGTTGTGCGTTGTAACTCTCTACTGCCATTCTAATGTAATCACTTAAATACTTATCAGCTTTCTCAGCGCATATTTTTGTAGCTTCTAAAAACTCTGATGTTACTTTCACAGGTGGAAATGATTTATCTTTTATTTTAGGAGACATTATACCGCCTCCTTTATATTAGGTTTCTTTAAAGGTTCATATCTTGTAATTTTTGCTGATTCTGTACCCCATACCGTCCATATACATTCCATTGTAGGCGCTCCACCTTTTGCGCCAAATAAAAAATCTGGTCTCCATGTTAATGGCAATACTGCTTCTGGTCTAAAATCCTCAAATACTTTTAATCTACTTTTTGAATGCCAGTATTGAGATTTCAATAATAATGCAAATGGTTTTTTATGCTCTATACTTCTTCTTATAAATTCTTCTGACACATTAAATGGAGGATTTGTTATTATCCAATCGCATGGTATCATTTGAGTTTTTAAATAATCTATTCCATTATATCCGTAACCTGTTTCGTTGAGATCGGTAGGATATACCCAATGTCCACGTTTAGCAAGCGCTTTTGCCATATGTCCTTCACCGCAAGCGCATTCCCATATAGTTGACCCGTCTGGAATCTCTAAATAATTTAATAATGCAATAGTTACTTCATCTGGTGTTGGGTAAAAATCTGTTTTAGGTCTATCATATGCACTTTTATTTGCTAATATATTTCCATCCATTATTTTTGCACCTCTTGAATTTCATATCTCTTCACATTTGATCTTTTTCCACAGTGCTTGCAATATCCTGTGGCGGTATACGATGCAATACCTAATATTTCTGGCAATTTTGAATCTGGGTAAAATTTATCGTGGCAACTTTTACATAATGTTACTTTCATAATATAAATACCTCCTTATTAAGATACTTATATTATATCACTTATGATATGCTATTGCAATACATTTATTATACTTTTGATATTCTTTTATTACCTCTAATTACACGAAATATCAGCTATGTGTAATTACATTTCCCTATTCTACTGTGTTTCAAGGATTGCGATATATTTCGCATCAGCTAAACACTACATCTTGTGGTTTACTCCTACGGTGGAGCAACATGACTTTATCTATTTAGTATCTCATTTATCTTTTCATATTCCATTCCTTTTTCATATTTCTCTATTTCCTCCGGCGTTGCCTTAGATCTAAACAGTTTATCTTCGTCTGTCATATCGTAATTTAGGTTTGTATTGGTACTCTCAACCTTCTCTGTGAATAGCTTCAAGTGTTTGCCTAGTAATTCCAGGCTCTTGTTTGCTCCACTTGAGTCAAACTTAAACTCACCGGATTCAACCTTTTCTCCGTTTTCATATATATAAACAGGTTCCTGTTGCATACATCGTTCAGCTACTGATCTAAGGTTATTCAATACCCATTCAGCAGTTAATATATTCTTTTTAGCTACTATATCCTTTAATTCATTAAGCCTTGCATTTAGCTTGTAGTCATTAGCTAACCTACATGCTTGTTCATCTATCGTCTTATCTGTCATGCCTTTGTAACTGTACGATTGCTTATAAGCTTCTCTTTGGCTTAATCCAGTGAATAGTCCTTGTACATACTTTTCTTGTTTTACTGTCAACCCTTGTCTCATAGTATCAACTCCTATACTTGCATAAAAAAAGCAGCCGGTTAAGCTGCTCTACTGGTGTTGCTATTCTCTAAAATATCAATTCTTTTACATCCTCATCTACTGCTGTTTCATATGCCAACTCAAACTGATTCTCACTGTTTACTTCTTTGGTAATATTGCAATAATCATGTAATGAATAAAACTCATTTAATTTGTGTTCAAAATCCTCTTGGCTTGTATAATATCCATCCAACATTGTTTTACCTATCATAAAACCCTTATTGCACCCTCGGCACACTAAATACATTCTATTGTTTGCCATTATCCTTCACTCAGCTTTCTTATAATCTCACTTGCTGCATCAACCTTCACGATCATTTTGATATACCCTGTTCTATCTGTGCTCAGCTTCTCTGCTTTTGTCGCAAGGCTTCTTAATTTCGTTTCTACTCTTTATATTAAGTTTAATTAATATCCTACTCATATGGGTTCTAACTGTTCCCTCAGCTATTCCTAACCGTTCAGCTATTTGTCTGTTGGTTAAACTCTCTTGCTTTATTAAGTCCGCGATCCTCTGCTCTGTTGGTGTGAGTGTTATCATGGCGCCACCAAGCGAGCCATCTTGTCAATTGAATCTTCTATATCCATTTTCATCAATTCATTAGCCTGTTCGTCTGTGATTCGTTTGTGCCATACAGGAGCATTTGACTTGTTGACTTGTGATTCTATATAATACTGTCCGGCTGTTGTTCCTTCATACCAATCTATATGTCCATTATTACAATGAATCTTATCGTTTTTTTCACTTACTACTAAGTTTGTCCAATTGTCTCTTATTACGTTCGAACTATTAATTAGTATTTTCATTTTGCGCACCTTCTGTTCTCGCTGCCTTTTCCGTATGCGCTTTTTTCGGTATAGAAACGGAGGTTCATTTCTTTGTAGTCTACCATGTAATCTGTGGATTTGAACCATTCATAATCAAATACATAACTACTTAATAATTCTTCTAGGTTTGCAAAATGTAACAATGTTGAACGGTTGCTTGCACTTGGATTTGATTCTGAAATCACAGAAACTCTTACATTGCCTTTTCTTCCCATGTCTGCAATTACTATTTCACCGGTGCTTGTCTTGTTAATCATTTCATATTCTCTTGATAATTCCATGTTACGCCTCCAGTGTTCAGAGCGTTTTCGCTTGCTGACTCTTTCAGTTTAACACTTTTACAAACGTATGTACATAGTGCCAGAGTCCTATCTTTTAAACTATTTATTTATATTTGCATTTCAAAAGCTTACACTCACATCTTAGTTTGTCCCAACACCCACAATCAGCGCATCTGGGCTTGTGTTTAGTCCATTTTATTACATCTTTCATTTTCTACCTCTTTGTATTCTAAATACTCTTTACATTTGTTTTGACATTCAGGGCAATTATCTTTTGTGTTATGATCTTTACAATACATAATAATTCCTTTTCTCCCTCGGAGAGGAAACCTGGACTTATATTATGCCAGGCTGTATATATTAAACCTCTCGAACAGTATTTTCTTCATCTATTATTACTGTTAAAGGTTTTTGCTGCTTAAATAAATATAAGGCTGACACATGTGAGCGCAGCCTTATATTTTATAGGAGGGTCAAGTTATGAGAAATCTTTACTGTCTTAGTATATGTCAATACATATCAATAAACAATGTTGCAAGTGTGTCGACTATCTAATGTCTTATTCTGTATCTGTCTTATAACATCACAATCTATATGTTTACATCTGTCCTCGCTCATATGTATCTCGTCACCTATCTCCGCCCAATTGTATTTACGCTGTCTAACATCTAGTGGCTGAGGTGTGATAAAGTATCTCATTTCAATTATCGTTCGTGCAGGTTCACGCAAATATAAATAAACATTGTCAATTGCTCTCTTTATTCGCATAAGGCTGTCTAACTCGTTTTCTAAACTCTTTATATATTCTGGTAGTTCTAGTTCCTCATTCTTATATTTATAATTTTCAGTTAAAACAGATTCAACTTTTGAAGTAGTGCTATGGCATCCCGGCATATCTGTTACAACTAGTGCTTTTACTCCATCCATTAACCTGTATTCCTTAAGATCGTCTTTGAGCTGTTCAATCATTTTTAGATCATTATAATAATTATGTAGCTTCCACCTGACCGTTAAACTATTCAATCAACCTCACCCCTTTTTAATCTTTTGCGTATTTTTCGGATTGTATTTATGCAAACATCCTGCCTGATCATCGTAATATTGACAAATTGGGAAATCCTTTTGTTTGTCCTCACGGTCTTGAATCCACCTGCCGCTGCAAAAGTGGTTCGGTCGTGGACAAATCCTTTTTGTAAATATATATAATTTATCTGGTTCCATTATCCCTCACACTCCTTAAAATTTTATTCCAATAGTCAAATACCAAAAATATAAAATTACTCCAAGAAAATACAATGTTCTATCTTCTTCAATATCATATTTCTTTCTACCAATACCCACAGCTACAGTCTTTTCACGCCAACTTGTTGTATTAAATTTAAAATAAAAAATACTTTTTGTAATCATTTCGACCCCTCCTTAAATCACTTCACTATTGTTAAATTCAATTCCGGATATTTATACTCAAACATTTTTTGTTTCAAAAGGAATATTTTATTTGAAAATCCTTTCACGTCTTCTATAACTTCATACCCTTTCTTTACGTCATAATAGGCAAAATCAGCCACATATTCTATACACCTATACTTTGTACTACCTTTGCTGAATTTTGGCTGCAAGGTGTATCGTGGTTGTAATCTGAGGCTTTCTATTTGCCCTGCTCGTTGAAGTAATAATAATTCACTATATCTTCTACTTTCAGCAATGGAGGCGAACTTAATTCCGTCTATTATTGTTTTCTTGGCTCCGTACTTGTTCATTTTCACCCCTCCTAAGCCATAAATATTGTTAAAATCCAGCTATAAAACGCCATATACAGCAACGCTTTAGCCCCTCTGTACTCGCTTGGCTTGCGAATTATAATTATCATCCCGGCTATAAAACAGCCGACTATTAGTATTACTGTGCTTATTTGTAGCCCTGCTGGCATTTACTCACCCCACCTTTCCGTAATCTTCAAATCTTTCACACACCCTAAAAATAAATTTATTGTTTACCCAGCGTTGCAGCTTTTTTGTTTGTTTTGGTGCGTGATCTTTATCAAATACCATCACATAAGGGTCATAACCTAACTCTTTTAACTTGTAAATTCTTTCTAAGTCAAAGCTGTGTTCAGTTTCATAATTGGTTAATACATAAACCCTTAATTTTCTCGAATCAATATTAGTTTCTTTTTTAAAATGTTCTAAGTTTTTAAGTATTAATGTTGTGTCTCTTTCGCCATCCCAAGCAAAATGGATCATTTTAATTCTAATTTGTTTTATTTTCTCAATCACTTCATCAGCCATAAATCTAATGTCTAACCCTTGTGTAAAATCCACCCAAGCTTTACTATCAATCAGTTGGTCAAGTAATTCTAACCTATCTTTGCAAGCCAATGTATTTGGATCCAAAAGCTTTATTGATGTCTCACCTTTCCAGAATTGGTTCAAATCTGCTACCTTATAACTTTTATTACCTTCGATATTGACTACATCACAGAACGGACAACCTCTCGGACAACCCCTTGTCAAATATCCATATGCTTCATTTTTGATATTATAAAGCGAATAATCAGGACACAATGTCTCTATTTCTTGTGGTAATACTTGTTTTTTATCGTAGGCCCTGCCACCTTTTATAATCTGATCTGCATTGATGTAAGTATCAAAATCAGGTGAAGTATCAAACACTTTTGATTGATATACAATGTCATAACTCAACATTGGTATTCCCCACTCAACTTGGTCACCTTGCTGTTTGTGGTATGCTGATATTTTCATCAAAGCAAGATTGGGAAAATTAGAATATCCGTCCACGTCAATTAAACCAACTCTCATACTCTCACCCCTCCACTATTTTTATTTTCCCCTTTGCCACTTCTCTTAAAATTAGTAGTTTTTCTTTGTCTCTCAACTTCATAAACGATTCAATTTTTATTGTCATTGCACATCAAATCCCCCAAACACTTCATCCGATGTATATTTAACCCTGTCGGTATCAAATAAATTAAGTATAAAATTCAATTCATTTAACACCCTCTGATAATTTGGAATCCACTTCTCACGCTGTCCGAAAGGTATCTTATTATCATCTAAAACTACAGATGCTTTGTAATGCCTTTTCAAATACTCGTTATATTGCTGTTTGTGTCCTCTTATTTCTAATTCATCCATGTTTATCCTCCTTTAAAATGGGCATTCAAGGTCTTTTATTGTTTCTATCTTTTTATAATTTTCTGTGCTTTCCCATCCGTAGCACTTCATATTAAAACTGCTCGGTTGGTATAATCTTCTACTCACTGGACAATATCCTAATCCTACGGTATCTTTTGCACCTTCCCACCTATGCTTTAATATCTTAACTGCCACATCATAACCTTTACCTTCTTCTATTCTCTCAACTGAAAAAACATTGTGTGCTAGATTCGTTATTTCACTTGCTCCGCTTATATCATCATTTTCTAATCCACCTTTTGTTTTTTTTGGGTGTGCTACTAAGTGAATATGAACATTGTATTTTCCTGCAAATTCCACAAGGTCCCTTACGAAATTACTTTGTTGTCTATAAAAATCTGATTCTCCACCACTTCCAAATCTCGCAGTCATTAGATTATCTATTAGAAATACTTTGCAATCGTATTTTTTAACTGCATAAGTGAATATTTTTAATATGCTGGACTCTTCGGATTTTTCAACTACATTGTTATCGTAAAGATAAAATTTACCTCTGTACCATGTTTTCATAGCTGCAACAATTTCTTTCTCTACGAAATAAGTATCTTTACCTCTCGATTTATCAAAGTATGTTTTAATATTTGTTTTCCCTGCCATTTGTAAGTGGCTCCAATATTGGAAACGGTCCGCTCTCATTTCTCCACTATAGCAGCACACTTTTTGTCCTGCCTGCACTGATTCAATCATCATTTGCGAGAGTAGTGTTGACTTTCCTTCTCCCCTTTTCCCGGTCCATACTGATAAGTCACCCATCATAAATCCACCTGTTGCTGCATCAAGTGCCTGTATTCCGCTTGGTACTACTTGCAATTTTGTAAGGTCCAGTGGTACAACATCAGCCATGTCTAGTATTCCACTTGTTGGTATTTCTTTTGCTGTATCAACTGCTTTTAATACCGCTTCTGGTCCTTCTTTATAAAGTAGCTCGTTTGCATCTTTGTATTTGTGGTCCACAATACTTACCGTAAAATCTGATAATTTCAAACTCAACTTACGGACCATTTCTTTTCCAGGATCATCATTATCACCAAATATGATAATTTCTCTAAATTGTTTCAGCCAATCCCAGCATAACTCAACCCATGTAAAATCTTCGGATCCACTCGGAACAGACACTATATTTTCTAGTCCTGCTTCATAACAGCTTAATGTGTCAATCTCTCCCTCAGTTATGATTAACGGTTTATCAGATGTGCAAAGGTCCATTCCCCATAAAATAGGTTTGCCACCTTCTTCCCTCCATGCTTTCCGCTCACCCTTCTCCACTTTCTTACTCGGTCTAAATTTTACAAATACCATTTCGCCATTTTCAAAGTATGGAAACACTATATTTCCTTTTTCATCACAGCCAACTTGCAGCTTATCAATTGTTGCCTTGCTTATCTTTCTAATTTTTAAATATTCCTCTACTTTGTTTGTAGCTACCTTTACTGTAGTTTGTGGTTTTTTGAAGGTCCTTACCGGTTTATATGTATCAAAATCTCGGTCCGCTTCTTCTCCGAACTCTTTACATAACTGTGTATAATGTCCTTGGCTATTGCAGGACCCTCTACGGCAATTATAAGTTTGCTTTGTTATGTTAAGAGCAAATGTTTCTTTATCGTGGTGCGTTCCCCCATGGCATATTGGACATAATGTAGGTATTATTTCATCACCTTTAACTTTGTACTGTCCTAAATGTCTTCTTGCAAATGTATGTATATCCAAATTTTTCACCTCATAATTTTATTCCATCATATCTTCCAACTTCTTTAATGTGATTTCCCCATTTAACCGCATTAGTACAGAATGTATTTATCTGACTTCTCGGATTGTCTTTAGCTTTTAAAGGTTTTCCTAGTTTGGCTATTGACCAATCATCTATTACCGATTCAATATCTAATTTAGGGTATTTATCTTTTAACCGTTTCATCATTTCAGCATCAATGTCGTTGTCATATGGGTAACCCTTAACTTCTTTCAAATACGGATATAATATATTGTCTTTAATATTGTCTTTAAAAGAATGTCTTTCTTGGTTGTCTGTTTCACCAATGGTTACCTTTGACTGTTTCACCAATGGACCTTTGACTGTTTCACCATTGTCTATTTCACCATTGTCTATTTCACCAATGGTTGTTTCACCAATGTTAATTTCACCAACCCATTGATAATAATGTTTATTGAAACTTATATACCTACTTTTACCATTTGTTATATCTTGTTTAACTACTTTCCTTTCTTCTAAATTTTTCAATTCTCTTTGTATTTGTCTTTTATCGCATCCTATTGCTTTAGATATAAAGCTTAATGATAAGTCATGAGTCTTTCTATTAAACCCATATGTGTACCGCCAAATAATAAATATAATACGGTATTGAGTAGGACTTAATTTTATTTGTGCTATTTTTTCAAGTATTTCATTTGCAATTGGTGTATATCCGTTCTCTTTTTGTACTGACACCTACTTCACCTACCCTTTATTGACCTTTTCTCTATGCCATATCCTCAAAGCAATCCTCGTTATCTCCTGCAAGCACTAGCAACTCTTGCATGTTTCTGCGTATATACGGTAGTAAGTCCTCGACTGGTATTTTGTTTACGTTCTCAAATGCGTACTGTAGATCGGCTGTGAATTGTTTTGTCATTTGAGTAGCCCCCTCCTTTTACTCCAATATTTTATAAACTTCTTTAGCGGAACTTTCCCCTTGCAAATACACTAAATAATTAAAATAGTGGTTGCCTTTCCTTTGGCATATGATTTCATTGTGAGATTCTTTATTATCAAAAACATTATAAAACATGACGATTTTAGATTTAGGCGTATGTTTCACAAAATAATTGTTCCACTTAACAAGTATTAAGTCACCTTTTTGAATTTGTTTAAACTGTTCATCTGTACGCATTAATTCAAGTTTCAAATCAATATCCTCCTTTTAGTTTTTCCACTTACTGTTAAGCTGTAGTAATTCGTTTACATTCCTTTTCGTTCAGCCATCATTTCATTTTCAATTATCCTAAGTTCTACTTTAAGCTGTAGTATTTTTTCTAAGCAGCACTCATAATCTGACTTTCTTAAGTCACGTTCAAAGCGTAATTTAGCAACATTAGGCTCGCCTTTCGCAAGATCATTACAGGCGGTCCATGCAACCTTATCTTCAACGTGTAACCTTAAAAACTCTATACGTCTCGCTATGTTATATTTCATTTCAGATTCTGCTTTTTTGATGCCATTATTCTTGTAAAATAAAAGGCACTCATTCAATGTTTTTCTTGTCTGTGACATTTCTATTTGTAAGTCCTGCATATAAAAATCCCCCTAAATTCTTGATGGAACAAATCTTCTCCGTATCGTTCTATAAATATTTCTTTTGCTACTTCTTGCAACTGCTCTCTCAACTCTAAATTGAAGTGGACTCCCTGACTTCCTGTGTGGTGTTCTAAGCACAAATAAGCTGTTAGCCCATACTTATCACTCATGCTTCTATTCGCATTCCCACCGAACACATGATGCAATTGCAAGCCATCCACCCTGGAGCAACACCAACATTCTTTTTGATGCTGCATTTGTATTTTTGTTATTTTGTCTTTTACTCGTTTAAATTTCGTTTTTGGAAATCCGATGCCATTCAAAACGATTCAGGCAAACAACAACACATACTCAAAGGCATATCACAAACTTGGCAAACTAAAGGATCTGTATTTTTTGGTGGTTCAGGTGGTTTTTGTTTATCTGTGAATCTTTTACTTGAACATTTACTGCATAATTTTACTTTGTAATATTTCAAACTTCCTGCAATTATTTCTTCAACCGTCCTTTTTGTTGTAGCTGTTATAGTATGGTCGCAATCATGGCACTTGTTTTCAAACGTAGTTGGGGCTGTAGGCTTGCTATCTGTGATAGTTGGTTTATTTACTGTCTTTATAGGTGAAACGGTTGTAGGTATATCCTCGTGTTTATTTAGTGCATCACTATCTTTTGTATCATCAATGCAGAACAAACCATTTAAAGCGTATTTCCTTGCATAACTCGACACACTACCTGTCACCTGTGCTAAATCCATGCCTTTTTTATCCAAATCTTCTCTTGCATAAGCGTCAACAACAATACATATGTCTGATGGTTTTTCGATGTCAAAAAATGTAGCAGTAGCCTTGATGTAAAATCTATCTCCTATCTGTTCAACTTTGTCCCCAAGAATTACAACCGCTTTAATCTCTTTCAATAACGGCTTGACACCCTCTAAAATATCCTCACAGCTTCTGTATTTGTACTTACCAAATGCGTTAAAATTGTCTTTGCTTACTTTTAACTTCGATTGAACTTCTGCTAATTTCTCATAAATATTCATAACTCTACCTCTTTCGCCATTTCTTCAATATCAATCTCACCCCTGCGGTAAGCTTCTTTCAACTGTTCAAACTTTGATTTTACTATCTCTAATAATTCCTTTTTTCTTGCTATCAGAACCGCCATTTGGTGTTCTATGTCTGCCAACTCAAAAACAATAAAGTCATTAGATTTCATCTACTTATACTCCAAAAAGTAATACAGCGACTTATTTATTACATCTGATTGATTTTCGTTATTTAACTTACAATAATTATTCAACCTTCCAACTAAGTTTGGATTTAAATTGTATGTACACTTGATTCTTTCTGTTTTGTTTCTCATAATGTCATTAAAGGTATATGGCTTAACTTTGATTTCTCCGTTCTTTTCTTTTTCAAGTTCTTCCAGTATTCTTCCTAAAAGAAATTCCGTTTTAGTTATACTCATATCAATCTTCCTCCCATTCCTCACATGTTATATTTTCGTTCTCAATCAGATCACCGCTAATTTTGCAGACTAAATCTGTGTGTTCGTATTCCTCGATTTTTGGGTAAAACTTGCCATGTTCCACTAATTTGCTGTGGCTACAATTATTACAACTTTTCATATCCTCACACCTTTCAAAATTGAATCCCTCTTCTGCTAAATTTTGTATCTTTCGTTTAACCTAATTTCATATATTGTTGTGTCGCTCACATTGAACATTTCCGCTAGTTTAGTCCCTGTTATTCTAATATTTTCCCTTATAAATCTTACGTTTTCCCATGTGAGTTTTTTCTTTCTGTAGTTAACTCCATCAGGTCTAGCATTGTTACATCTTCCTCGTTTAACCATATCCATATGATTGTCATGGCTCGTACCTTCTAATAGGTGCAATGGATTTATACAGGCTGGGTTATCACATTCGTGCCGTATTTGTATACATTCAGTTCCACATCTTTTTAAGATTGAGCATTGATTATATTGTTCATATACATATCTATAAACTGATACGTGTTTGCCTTTGTACCACATATTTGGGTAACCTTTTGAATCTTTTCTATGGCTTGTACATATGTGGCATCCATTTTCATTAATAAAATATTCGATAGACTTCTTTTGCATAATTTGTAACTCCTTTTTTAAACTGCATTGTAAGTGCTTACGCTCTAAACGGACGTTTTGCCTGACATTTCGTGAAGCAAATACAATACAGAAAATTTATATAAAAGCAGGAGAGGAAAGGTTAAACGTTATTTGTTTTATCAATTCTCCATCTTGCACTTGCAACGAATAAATCTATGGTTTTATTATCTTTGATATAATTCACTGTGTACCTATTTGCGTTCTTGTTATTCCATGGGTCAATGTGATAACTTAACTGAGCCTGTTGATTCAAATACCTCGCTACTATGTTCCAAGCTTTCTGTGCTTCCTCTTTTGAAACTTTCATCTTGACATTCCCTCCATGCTCCTATATTCTAAGAGCGATACATTTTATCTAGCTACTTTGACGAGTAGCTTTTTCTATTTTCAAACTGCTTTATTCCGACATCAATCCATTTTTCGATTAGTGGATGAAGGATAAAAATAATCAATCCTGCTGCTATTAGAAATAATGCTACTGCTATCATGGCTACCCCTCCTTTACTTGTGCCTTATTCTTCGATTAACCACATACCGTTTAATTCATCTATAGATAAACACATATCTTCAAGCCACTCTATGGGTTTTAAATAACAATCATGGGAACTGTACTTGCTATATGGGATAACCGGCTTTACTCGCTTTGTTTGGTTAAATGCTGTTAGAAAATTAACTGCAATTGGTTTGACTTCTCTTATAAATCTCATTTGTGTAAATATCAATTTCCCAGTTGCAATATTTTTGATGATTGTGTCATTCCATTTCCCTTCGATTCCATGACTTACGAATGGTAGTTTTAAATCTGTTTCAACTATTTCATATTTAATAAAATTTGGAGTAAATCCCTTCACAATATCACCAGCGCTTTTTAGCTGTCCGTCTTCAACTTGTATACTCCAACTTCCATCAACTAAAATTACTTTTGTTCCTTTTCTCATAACTTCTTTGACCTCCTAATAATTTAATATCGAATCTAACAAAATACATTCTCTTAGCTGCTTTCTCCCTCATTGCCCTGCGATTGCGGAGCCAATAACATAAGCTTTTCACGGATTTGACCTCCTTATCAATATTGCTTCAATTAGGCTACATTTAACATTTTGCCTTTGTGTAAAATTTACACATTGATTTCAACTCGGTAATGTTTACCGCTTTGATTTCAACTGGGACATTCCGACCGGGTTAATTCATTCTCAACGAAATTCGTTCCAAACTTTTTTCATTTAAATCGCTTGCCTAACTGCATATTTAGCTTGGTACTTACGGACAATTCCCTCAAAAATAGGTTTAAGTTTCGGGTCACGTTCAATAATGTCGATCTTTGAAATTGCCTGGCAGTCTTTAAATGTAGCACCCTCTTTTTTCAATCTTGCTTTTAGCCTTAACTGCCTACTGTGTAAATCAACCCTTGCTGTGCTTTCGAGTTCGGCGTAAATGTCATGCCTAAACTGCAAATAACTCAAAGAATGTTCAATACACATTTGGTTTACTTTCTCGTTCATTTCGTGTCTCCAGTCGTCTTTTAAAGGTGTAGTAAAAACATCAAGTGCATTTGTAATTTTGGTATCAAGAGCAATAACCTTGCGTTCCATTTCAACTTGGTTTTGTGCTATTGCTGCGGTTAGTTCCATTTGTGTCATTGGTTTTAATCTGGTGACTTCTTTTTCACATTCTAAAAAATAATTTCTATACTCATGCGACTTTTCTGTTCTTGCCATCATTGCGATATGTTTAGCAAAATCTATTGATATAGCAAAATCCATTGTTTCATTACCCTCTACATCATGTTGAACCCCTACCCAATCTGCATTTTCTAAAAAATATCCATTTTCGGTAATATTAGATTGATACCATCTAGACCAAACCGCCTTATTCAATCCTAGACCTAAGTACAATTCCCTTGCTGACAAAGCTTTCTTTCCGTTTTCATTCGTAATATTTATTAATTGATTCATTTGACACAACCTCGCTTTCCGTGCTATAATTAGCACATTGATTTATTTTGCATCTCCTTTGGAGGTGCATTTTCTTTTAACTGGCTTGCTCTTGCTTTTCGAATAAATATGGAATATCTTTATCTTTAAATAAATTTTCCTGTATCTTCATTGCTTCATCTAAAGTAAAAGGATATTTCCCATTGATTTTGGTATTTACGGTGGATACCGTTTTGCCTAACAATATCGCAATGTCTTGCTGTGCGATTTGATTTCTTGCCATTTCCGCGAGTAGATTTGAATATCTCAATTTATAACCCCCTTTTTACATTTTGTGCGATATTTCGTTCACTACATACATAATAATTGATATTTCGCACAAAGTCAACTACTTTTTAAAATATATTTGCGATATATCATAAATATTTATTGCATATTTGGAAAACCTATATTATAATTCCAAACAAAGGCGGTAATTAAATGAATAGAGAAGATAAAATAACATTATTAATAAAAGAAAAATACAAAAGTGTAAGAGAATTTTCAAATGTAAGTGGTATACCAAATTCAACTATTGTAAGTATGCTAAAGAAAGGATTAGGCGGTACAAGTGTTGATACTGTTTTATTAGTTTGCAAGTTTTTGAATGTTTCTATTGAAGAAATAAATAACACAAAACGTCAAGAAGTGTCTATGACCGCGGATGTCAAAGAACTTATTGAATGTTATCAAGTATGTGACAAAGATAATAAAGAAGAACTGCTAATGCTTGCAAGACTTAAAGCCACTAAAAGCACTACCGCGGCGGGTCAAAGCCAAATTGGGTAATGTTATATATGTTGATTTCAATTAAAATATAAAAGGAGAGTGTTAAAATGGCAAGAATAATTGCAATTGCAATCCCCAAAGGCGGAGTAGGAAAAACAACAACAGCTGTAAACCTTGCAGTAGCTTTACCCGGGAATATACTATTATTAGATTTCGATCCCCAGGGAAACGCAAGTACAAGTTTAGGTGTAACAGCACCTAAGAGTACTATTTACGATATTATCACAGGCGAAAAGGATTTTGACCATACTGTTATCAGGACTGAATATTGTGACGTAATTCCGTCAAATGAGACACTGAACGAACTGGATATGCTAATAGTAGAAAACAGAGACACTTTTAAGAATCCTGGGCATGTGCTTAAAAACGTAATATCTAGCGTTTTAGATGATTATGATTACATTATAATAGACACGCCACCAGCAAAGAATCTGATTACTATAAACGCCCTAGCAGCTTCTACTGATGTAATTATTCCTTTACAATGTGAGTACCTGGCAACAAAAGGAGTTAATGAAATACTAATTACGATAGAAAAGGTTAGGGGAAAATACAATAAAGATCTTAATATATTAGGTATACTACCGACTATGTTTGATGTAAGAACTAACCTATCTACAATCGTATTGCAGGATGCTAGAAAGCATTTTTACGGAAGTGGTATAAAAGTATTCGATACAACTATTAACCGTTCTATAAGGTTTGCAGAAGCCCCCAGCCACGGTATACCTGCAATATTCTTATACCCTGAGAATGAAGCTGTACAAGCCTATAGAAGACTAGCAAAGGAGATTATTAATGGATAAGAAAATGTTAAAGAAAACAGATTTCTTTGAAGATGTTGAACCTGTAACTGATTCTGTAACTGTAACTCCTTCTGTAAACAAAATTGTAAACAAAAGTGTAAATAAGATTGATTTAAATTTTGAAGATAATGAAAATACCACAAAGCCAATGACTTACAGATTAAAAATAGAAACAATTGCAATTATAAAAAGGAGATCAATGAAAAAAGGTGTTGGAGTTAGTGAATATTTGGAGAAATTTCTACAAACTGCTTTTGAGATAATAAAAGAATAAGTTGTCCACATTATCCACAGTTTCAACCCATTTATTAGGATAATGGCATGAGTTATCCACATTATCCACATTATCCACAGTTTGAATAAAAGTTTATAAAACGCTAAGTGCCGACTATTTATTTATATAAAAAATAAATGAATTGCGAAAAGATTAAAACAAGAAGAACGCACAAGAATAAGCCTTTTCAGACTCACAACGCCACCCTGCGCATGGCTACGCTCTCCCATTTCTGGCGGTCACCTACAGTTATAAAGGCATTTAGCGTAGTATACCCTGCTCTGTTCACTGTTGTTAGGTCGCTCATTACAAGCGTTATAGGTTACGTTATCCTATATTCGTTCGCAAACTAGGCAATAAGAAATTAGACCTTGACAACTATAATTTTTAGAATTATAATTTAGACAAAGCTAACGCCGACTAGCGTAGTTTACTTTCTGAAAAGTGGTGGTACACTTTCAGACAATGCAATATTTAACTAAAGACAATTATAATTTAAACAGAATATTTTGTCAAATAATAAAAGCACTCCATGTGGGAATGCTTTTTTTGTGTGCTTCTATAGGTTGTGGATTACTCAACTTCTTTTACAGGACAGTCTTTTCTTCGGCAAACCTCACTCAAATTTACTATGTCCTGCGCTTTATCCCAATCAAAATATTCACATTCCTCACATTCTTTATATGGGTATTTCATCCATCCGCTCATATTATATCACTCCTTTAAGCTACTATTTAAGCAGTATTTCTATAGAAATTATAGTTTCATTTATTACCGATTCACGTTCAATTATTCTCATTTCTTTCAGATCATCGTGTATGGTCTTTAATGCTTCTTTCAGTTTCTCGTTCTCCTGCTTTAATGCTTCATACTTCTCATAAATAGTAAGTCTTTCATTTTCTACAATATGAAGACCATCTTGTGGAAATCTTTTTGTTTGGTTTATTAACCATTCCTTAGCCTCATATTGATTTTCAAAAGTAATAAATGAACCTTTTTCCTCTTTATCCATTAAGTCGTAATATTTCATTTTTCCCCCTCCAATCTCTCAATTACCACTTAAAAAGCTTGCTATTTCTGTTCTTATCCATTGCTTTTGTTCTTCTGTAAATGGTTCCGCCTTACCGTCAAATTCAATAATAGCATGGGACACCCATTCGCCCTTGCGGACCTCTCTTGGAAGTCCATCATATACTGCCTTTGCCTTATCGTTTAAGTCTATGCTAATGGCATTCTTACGCACTAAATCACCTCCTATGAATAGTATAACATAGGTTTCTTGGATATGCAAGAATATTCATTGACAAAGCAATTTATTAAGAATACAATAAAAGAGTAGTAACAAACGAGTAGTGCCCCAGTATAACATCCATAAAAACAAGGATTGAAACTAATAAGGAGGGTACAACCATGTGACACTTATTGATTTACCAAAACAAACTACATAATTTGGGTTAAAAGAACAACTACTGACTTGCCTTTAGAAGTAGATTTATATGGGTTCGCATGGTGTCTATACTATTTGGAGTGTACAATTCGATAGGAATGGTCGGAGGTTCAATTCCTCTACAACCCCCAATTTTAATCTACTATAATAGGAGGAATAAAATGGACGGAAGAAAATAGATTTTGTGTAATGCAGTAAATTGCATAAACAACGATGATGGTGAATGTACTTTGGCTTGCATCACAGTAGATGATGATGGCAAGTGTGAAGATATTGAGGGAAATTAAGATCGATCTTAAATAGCTGTTTCCCTTGTCGATTAGCTTACAAAATTAATTAATAGTGCATATGGGGCGTTGGTGTAGTGGTATGCATAACGAAGGGTCGGGTTCGATTCCCGAACGCTCCACCAATTTAAATCTACTATAACAGGAGGGATGAAAATGAATAAGTATCAAAAGAAAGTTCATAAGATGGCATGGCATTTAATGTGGACGTATTGGGATAATTATAGAAATTGCAGAAAACAAGTTAAAAAAACATTAAAAAACATTAAAAAAAAAAGCTACCTCCAATTAAGGAAGTAGCTTTTTAGTAGGAGAATTATTTATCTTCAACTAACTATCTTATCTTTCGTAATAAATCTCAATAGCGCATTTATTATTGCTATTGCTACAACTTGCAAATCTGGACTGAACCAACTTTGTCCGGTAGCTGATTGTATCATAGCCAATATGAATAGCAGAATATTAGTTATCAATGTTTTTGATTTATACCATTTCTTTGTCATGGTTATTTCCCATCCTTTCCATATTGATATATTTTAAGTATTAAATCTGGTAAATATTGAAATGTTTCCAGCGCTCCCAAGTTTCCATCGGCTTTGGCTGCGTTCATAGCTGTATTTATAGCGTTCTGCCAATCTGCCGGTGAACTTGTAACTTTACTTATAATTTCTTGCCAAGTCAAAGGTTTAGTTGAATTAATCAATTTTTGCACATCCTCTCTAAAATTATCTACTGTTTTACCATAACTAGCAAAGAAGCTAACTGGGTCTGTATGGTCTGATTCGTGCCATTTAGCTGTGACTTCTGCATGTGACATCAAGTTATCCTTTGTGACTTTATTGGTCTTCACAACCGTTGTGAGAATGTAAGCGAATAACCACACTCCGTTAATCCAGATTTTGTTGAATAATGCCACATCATGACCTTTTGGCTCGCACAACTCCACGCCAATAAAACTATGATTTCCGGTAAAACAAGCGTGCCATGCTCGAAGGTTCCAAGATACACATTGGAGTATTTCATTCCAATCGACGATCGCATGTGCCGAAGCTGCCGAAGTTGGATTATTAAAATAATCTCTGTTATTTCGTGCTGTTGCTCCCGGGTTTGCTGTGCTGTGAAGGATGATACCTTTTTGTACCTGAGATGCATTTGTAAAATTGCATGTAATAAGATTTTGTTTAATTTCCATTTTTACCTCTCTATTAGTTCTATTTTAGAATCAGACTTAACCCATAGCAAAACATACCAAGCCAGCCTAAACTTATTTTTGAAGGTACATTAATAGTTGCTAAAAACCAACAGATTAGAGCTAGAACAAGTAGAATTAAATTAATACCCATAGTCAATCACTCCTTTCGTTATCCACCAATTGCTTGTAAAATTAAAAATGTAACGACACCACCTGCAACAACATACAACAATCCGAAAACTGGATTAAAGGCACTGGATCTACCTTTGGCTTCATTTCTTGTATTTACCAAATCTGTAACCAAAGCAACTAAATCAGGTGAAGCGCCACTCTTGCCTTGGTTCTCCCATTGTGCTTGTTCTAATTTTGTAAATCTTGTGTCTTGTTGAGTAGTAATCAGCGAAAGTTGGGTTGCTATTGTAACGGCTGTACCCTCAACGGATTTACGAAGAACCTCTGCGTTTTCCAACATCTGTGCATTAAGTAACTCTGCTGTTTTTACCGCTTGTACATTGGCAACTCTAACAGCTTCGATATCTCCTTTTCTCAATTCATTAATACGATCAGACTCAGCAGCACTTCTTTCGTCAATACGCCGTATTTCTGCTTTATTCAAATCATTTGAATTTTGAATTGAAGCTTCAAGACTTTTGATTGCGGTTTCTATCATTTTCACTACATTAGCAGATGGATCACCGATATTCTTTGTTTCATCTATCATTTTGTATCTCCTGTTGATTTTTATTTTTTGGCATGAAAAAGCAGCTTAGAGAAATAACTCCTTGCTGCTTCTTTTACTTTTTAAATTTTTTGGTTTTCTAATTGATCAATCCGATTTTCTAGCTGTTCTAATTTTATATCAATAGATGTTCTTATTTCATATTTTATGATTCCCTGCGATACATTTCTTGACCTGTCATGTGGTTTCCAAGATTCATAAATTCTCATTGCTTCGTCTGTTAATGTAATACTTAACCGTTTCAAACTAACCCCTCCTAATATGCTACTTCATACATTCTATTTACCATAATTCCTTCTGTGGCGAAATGATTAATATTCCAATCTGATTGAATTGTTTTTGTATTTAAAAATTTAAGCATCATATCTATTAATGCTTGATATTCTAAACCCCATTCATCAGCCGTACTACTAATTGAATTGTAAACGCTTTTATATTGTTCAGGTTTTAAGAATGGATGTTTTTTCTTTGTTTTCTGCCTGTAAAAATCATTCATATATGTCTTCATTGCTTTAACAACATCTTCATTTGGGTAAGAAATAGTGTGAGTATTTTTATCGTTAGATGAAATACCATTATCCTTTTTATATTTGGTTAAATCATTATTGGTTAAGTTCTTATTAGTAGTCTGCCTTTCACCGTTCTCCGTATCACCGTTCTCCGTTTGGGGCATAATGGATGAAACCTCGTAAACACAGTACTCATAGCCTGTGAATCTTCCATTTTCGCTTTTTAATCTATCTCTTTTCATATAACCATAATTAATCAATTCTTTCATTATTGAACTGACATATTTTACTCCACCTTGTGAATGAGTTGTTATTTCGGATTCATATATTTTCCAATCATCGGGCAAACTCATTAGATAAGAAATCATTCCTTTCGCTTGCCATGTTAAATTTGTGTCATTTAAGAACCCTTTATTAAGAATTACATAAGGATTATTTTTATCCTTAACTATTCGTACCATTGTCTTTGACATTTATAAATCACCTCAGTATTAGTATAAACTAAATGAATCATTATTGCAACATTTATTATTATTTTAGGATAAAAGAAACGCCCTATTTTTTAGGACGTTTCTTAGGTTTCTTCTTGCCTGTTGCTGCTTGCACTATTAAGTTTAAAGGAAACGGATACATATTACACCTTCTTTTTAATCCATTTATGTAATCCATCTATAATGAATAAGGCGCCCACAAAAAAATACCCAATCAATAAAATATTAATAAATTGGTTAGCATCTTCCTGTGACCATTGTCTAAACTCTCCAAGAAACAATATGAAAATAAATACGCCAACCCATGTTACAACTTTCCATTCTTTGTGCATAAAATCAACCCCTACTTACATTATACATCTGTCTTGACGTTTGTATACTATTTACTGAATAATTCCCTTTTCATTTCTGTTTCTGCTCTGTCTGTTGCTTTTTTTGTTACTGCATCTTTCGGCATAAGCTTATTTAGGGAATACATTTTTTTATACTTTGCAATGTTATCTGCTAGTCGGTTTTGTTGCTCAAAGGTTAATTTTTTAGGTATCTTGTTTGCAGTAAGCGAACTTGGAACTTTCATTATTTCTTCGCTTGATGATAAACCTTTATTTTTTATTAACTGGAACTTTGCCAAATCTTTAGCATCGGATATTAAACTGCTTAATTCTTTTGCTTTTTCATTGTCATTTAAAGTTTGGTAATTAGATGTTTTAATAGTATTCTCATAGGCTGCTAAAGTGTTTTTGCCTAATGTCTTTTGAAAGTCGGTATATTCTTTTGGGGTTAAGTTAAATTTTTGTCCTTTCCATATAAAGTTATTTGCTGCTACTGTTGGAAACTGGATAACCTCACCTACTGTGTTCAATCTTCTCAATTCAACATCAACATTTTGTGGAATATCCTGCGGTACTGAAATAATACCAGGAGATAAAAACTGTGAAAAGGCTCTTAATAATGGGTTATCAATTCTTTTTACATCTTCACCGAATGGCGTTTGTTTAGCTTCTAATGTCTTACTAGCAAAAGGAATTTTGGAAACCATTGTAGCTTTTACTGATTCTGGCATGTTACCGGGATAATAAGTTTGTCTAACAGTTTTATCAATAGTACCTGCTGTTTGGTTCAATACTGTTGGTATAAACTGTGTAGCATAATTTTGTGGTAACTGTGCCATACCATTCATAAAACTGCCATAACCTCCTAACAGCTGCTTAACTCCCTTCATTATTGACATATTAAAAACTGTATCGCCGGAAGCATTAAGGGTATTCAACATGCCATCTGAAAACTTTTTAGCAATCTCTAACATTTTAGAAGTATTGTTACTTTGAATTAAGGCATCCATTTTCTTTGCATCTTGAGGGTTATCTTTTACGGCATTGTATATCTCAACTCCAACTGTTAACGGAACGCTGAAAGGCTGCATCCAGTCATAGGTATATTTTCCCAATACTGAAAAAGGTGAATGCCCTGTATTTGCGTTATATGTCTTTAAATCTGCATCGTTTTCCGCTTTGCCTGTTAACACTCCCTTGCTTGCCAACATATAGCCTAACCCTAATATACCTGTTCCTGTTAAGCCCTTCGCCATTTCATCAATAGCGGCGGCTGCTCCTTGTGCCGACTTAATTTTTGATATACCGTTAATGATTCCTGCCGGACTATACTGTATTCCTCTTTTTATAATGTTTATTGGTGTTTTTGTAAATGGCAATGCTGCTTCTATAATCATTCCTGATGTTTTTTGTCCAAAGCTTGCATTTTTGCCAGGATGTTTAACTTTATTCAAGAAAGTTGAAATAGCACTAGCATCTTTATAAGTTGCCTGTTCTGCTTCCATTTTTGCAGTATCAAAGGCTTCTTGTTTTAATAGTGAAAAATCTTTTATGCCTTTTGCTTGTGCATATGAAGCTAACCTATCGATGTAAGCATTTTTATAAAAAGGAGTATCGCCCATTTCAAGTAGTTTATAATTAAATTTACTTGTTTTTTCAAGAGCGTTATTTTTAAATACTCTTTTGTTTTGTATGTTTAAACTGATACCTTCGTTGTATTTATTTGCTCCACTTAGTAAGTCTTTTTTATTAGCTTCATAATAATCTGTAGCAGCTTGTTTAAATTCCTTATTAACAAATACAGCCTGTGTTCTGTCCTCTGCCTTTAAGAATACTTTTTGTATAACTCCTGATACTCTTTGTGCTACTTTCCTCATTCCCATCATTATTGCATTGCCACCAACATTACGAATATGAGTTTTTGGATTCAGTAACATTGACATATGTCGCCATGCGTTTATCTTTTCCATTGCACTTGAAGGCATTTCGTTAGCAATCCTACCTTGTATTGCTTCAAAAGCTGACTCATAAGAAGCTTGGTTTCCTCTCTCAATTTTACTTACCATATCTAATTCAGAAGGTGTTAAGTCCATATTATTCCACTTCTTACCGTAAGTGCCTAAACCTTCTTTGTTAAGTTTCTTCAATTGTTTATCAATAGTCATTAGGAACGTTTCAGGGTCTGCTTCTCTCAATATTCTAGCAGCTTGAGAGAATTGTCCTGCTTGTGTCAACTTCTCCGCAACATTGGAAATTATCTCTCTGGCACCTTGAATATTACCTGCTTCTGTCGCTTGACGTGACAACATTTTTGCAAGTGGTATAGCTTCGGGTTGCATTTTTGAAGCTAGGTCATTTAATTGCATTACAGCTGATGTATGCCCCTGGTCAAATACAGCCTGTGCCTTTGCGAGTGTTGTTGGATTCCCTAATTGCTCATAAGTCAAAGGTTCAGTAGAATAACTATCTCTTAAAGTATCAGGGTTATTTACATCTGTTCTGGTATTTGCAGAAAAGCCCCTTTCCTTTTGTCCTAATGGAATTATAGGCTCTTTACCAACCGTACCCATCATTTCTGCAGTATACTTGCCATTCTGAACTGGTTTAATATCTGTTACCCTTGCATCAAATTCAGCTTTAGGCAATGCAACTTTAACATCTCTGCCTGTCGGGTCTTTTATAGTGTACCGAATTACTCCGTCACCTTCATCAGCCATGATGTTTATATCTTTGCCCATAATTTTACCTGTATGAGTTGGAGTGTCTGAAACGAACGTTTGAAGATTTGCGCCATTCTGAACAGGTTTAACCTCTGGTTGACTGATTATATTACTTTGTGGTTTAACAGGCTTTAACCCTGCGTTTAGTTCGTTCTTAATGGGCGTTTGTTTGCCGACTCCTGCAACTATTGTTTTAGGTTGAACCGGAGTTATTTTGCCTATTCCTGCGGGTAAACTTGTTTCACTTTTGACAACCGGAACTGCTTTAGATAAAGTTTGATTAGCCTTTTCAATCTGTACTGCCCTATCACTTACCACAAGTGCATGAAGTTCCTTTTCTGTTTTGCCTGTAGCTTCTGCAATGTCCGCTATGGTAGCAGCGCCTTTTGATACTTTTGCAGCAAGTCCAGCCTTTGATAACACACTTTTCAAGATACTTCCTGCGGTTGCTCCTGTTAAATAAGTCAATGGGTCGATCATTCCTCCTGCTACTGCGGTTGATACGAAATCCAACACTGGATTGCTATATTTTGTAGCTTTAATCTGATTAGGAGTTTTAAAAGCTTCTTCAACTGTTGCTCGTTTTT
>DATCID010000168.1:0-4362 GCA_036507975.1 Ruminiclostridium sp. | reverse complement strand
GGTCGGGGTTGACGTGATCGAAATCCTGAAACAACATCCCGTTGTAGGTTTTGAGTTGCACCTTGGCGTGCCCTCCTTCAAAAACGCCCGAGGTGGCGAAAGCCGGCAGCCTCCGTTTGAGCAGATCCGCCTCCTTGGTCTTCCCCTCCGCTTTGAGTTTGCGAAACGACTCAATAACACTTTTCCACTCCTCGCTTCGTATCCGGTTAACGATCTCTTCGATCGTTGTTTCCACCGGCGACTTGTCCATCACATTCTTGAATATTGATACTGCGGGTGCACTCATTGGTCGCCTCCCTTTCCTTCGATCCCTTGCTTTTTGACTACTACATTGTTCATTGGAAAATATCTTTTAAGTGTTGCCTCCAGTTAGTTGGAGCACAGGGCCAAAGGAAAGGATTATAAATGATAGAAGGTGTGTGCTAATTCGTTAAGTTCGCAGTTAAAAACGAAGTTAACGAATTAGCACACCTTAACAACCGATTCAGAGGCTTACTTTTATAGAAATTAATTATAAAGTAACAAGTAAAAATGGAAAAGAGTAAAGAAACGGCTAGTAATGCAGAAGAGAATGTGAATGTGAGAGCAAACTACATACATGAAGATTATCGTATTGAAACGCTTGTGAGGACTGAGAAGATCAGTGTGGAAGCTGGGGATGCATTTAAAGGATTTCAGACAGGGGGGATGAGTGATGTGGAGATAATAATCTTCTTGTGGACTAAACATTTCCGGATTTGCAGACTCCTTTTCATTCCTTCATTGAATGAGATGGCTGACCCCAAAGTGGCTTCTATTTCTACCATCTACACTTTTGAGCAAGGAAAACCTGTGAAGTATGACTATGCGATTTTGATGATACATCATTTATTTTCTGAGAATGGGTGTGAGTCGTGTCTGCACAAAGCGATGGAGCTGATTACTTATGCAAAACTCGCAAAATGTAATGTAGATGTGATATTGAGTCAAGATGGCACGAATCGAAGGGCTTCAAAACCGATCAGGATTTTCAGCATCAGTAAGAATGAAAATAACACGACTACGGAGGAACAGGATGAGGAGGGTCAGTATTGGGATGAACAGGATTGGGAGAAACAAGATAGTGATAAACAGATTGCAGGTAAACAAGGCGAGAAAAATGTCCCTACTGTCCGGAAAAAGAATCCGGGTCCGAAACCCCTACTATAATAAGGAGCTTTCTTCGTATAACAAAGGCTTATCAGCGCTTCCGGTGAGAGAAATAACTAGAGACATGATGAGTATGTGTTTGTGAGAAGAATAAGCAAGAAGAGACAAATCAGTTGATCAAAGATCTTCAGGCGTTAGTAGCTCACGAAACGGAGAAACGAAAAGCGGAAAAGAAGGAACAAAAACAACAAGAGTAATAAACCAGAAGCAGCCTTCGGGCTGCTTCATTAATACCAAGTCAAGCGTCTCTGCGATACCTATAAATATAATTTCTTGTCAGATAGCTCTCATGCTACGGTAGTATTCTACGCTATTTAAAAAAATTGTATTGAATATGTACCATATAGTAATGAGGAAGAACATTACGTATTATTTCTTTACGCCCTTGCGCATTAATAGCTATTTCTGAAGCAGATAGCTGATCTAAAATATCAAAAGCGTTTATGCGCACTACATACTTGTCTTTGTGAAATGAATACGATAAAGATGAATTCCAAACAAGTTCATTCTTATTCAAACTGCTTTCACTAAAACCTCTACGAGAATATAATCTGACTTCGTTCGAGAACTTTAAACCCAAAGGAAATTTATATATACCTTGCGCTCCTATAGAGTGTTCAAATACATTTATATCAGAAACATTAATGCAATTGCTGACAGCATTTCGCCATATAAATGAGCCCGAGACTGTTCCACTGAAATTCTTATTTGAATAATCAACACCTATAAACTCTTTAATATATGTATTATTAACCTTATTCAGTTCCGACAGATTCTGATCAATAATGTTGGCATAATCTACACTTTTCATAAAAGTCAACATCGTATTGCTATTGAATAAGAATCTTTCCTTATTATCAATTGCTCTTCTCCAATAAAACTCTGTATTACAATCCCAATTGCCATTTATGTTTCGAGGCATATATGTATACACTCCATTTTTCGGATTATAAATGAATCCATTTCCTATTGCATTTGCATACATATTTGCAGTAATTTGTAAACTGACAGACTGCTGGATTTCAGACTTTCTTGAAGCAAACGATAACAAGAACTTATGAGCAGTATTTTTTTTTAGATTGGGGTTTCCTATTTTTATAGCTAAAGGCTGAGTATTATCAATTACTCCAACTCTTTGGACTATATTTGGTGTACTTTGTGAGAATTCGTATTTAAATCTATATTCACTCATTTGATTATTGAGATTATATTTTAATTCCATGCTCGGGTTAAACAGAAAGTGCTTTTGGCTAAAACCACTGTCTATTTGTTCGCTATTGTATTCTAATTGATCGTATTGAAAGGAAAGTGGTATAGTGATATTCGTATATAATTCGTTTTTACCATATTTCTTTTGGAAGTATGGGCGGAACGCTATTTGATTATTGTGACGACTAAATTTGTATTTATAGCTGTTGAATAAATCCAGACAAGATAGCAAAGAATCCGAAATTGATGGCAAAATACCAAATGATGACATATCATGCCATGATTCATATTCATCTAATCTATAATGTTTAGAATCCGTATCCTTATGATCAAATCTATATTGATAGGATGTTGAAAGATTCCATTTATTAAGCCAATGAATTGAATATTCAGATTCTGATTTAACATAATAATTTGTGATTGGACTATCTTTATAGGTGTTTCTAAAGTCCTGTATTTCAACAGGATTGTAATAATTCAAATCATAGGTTTCATACTTGTTATCCTCTGTTTTTTGATAATTTCCTTCAACAGTGAAATCAAGATTGTCTCCATTGGCTAACTTGTGGGTGGAATTCAAGGTTAGGGTCGTGTTCAATCTACCATTGTCTGATTTAGCTCTATTATTTAGTTTATTCACAATTATTGCATCTATATTGGGATTGAGTGTTTGTCCTAATATATTTTCTATATCATCAATATGTAATCCTGAAATACCAGGATCTTCATTAAAAGTTCCACTATATATAGCAGTATTTGATTTTTCTTTATTATATCCAACTTGAAGCAAGGTACTTAATCTGAACGGTACTTTGAGGATAAATTGGTTGAAAACAAAGAAGTTTGACATTTTGTTTTTTTGATTATTCTTCCCCCAATAATAATTATTGTTATTGGTAAGAAATGTTTCTAGTATTGTAGAGAGTTTGTTTTCTACTTGACTAATTGTGATATTTGCATTGGCTCGTTCTTCCCATTTTCCATCTTTATTATTGAGCATATAAGATGCTCCGAATGATGTTGTTTTCCACTCTCTTTGCGGCATATTTGATGATGCCCATTCTCCTTTTCCACCAGGCTGAGAAGTCTCATTGATGTTATTAATATTAGCATAAGTTGCAAATCGAGAGTGATCTGCAAATCTAGATAAAAAATATCTTCCTAAATACCTGTCACTGCTTCCTGCACCAGCTTCGATATTCCCTAGTAAGCCATTATTGTATTCACGCTTTAAGTTGACATTCATAATTAGAAGTTTGTCTTCTATATCTTTTCCTACCCATTCACTTTTTTCAGTGGAAGATTCATATACATTAATATCCTTAACAGTATAATATGGTAAATTTTCTAATAAGACTTTATTTCTTCCTTTAAAGAAATCCTTCCCGTTAAGAGTTAAGTTTTCGATTTTTCTTCCTTCAACAAAAATCTCCCCATTCTCCTTTAATTCTACTCCTGGCAATTGCTTAATGACTGCATCAAGCATAGAACCTCCTGGTACATTAAAGGCATCTGCATTGTAAATTATAGTATCTCCTCTATATGCCATTTTTACTTTTGTGGCTTCAACAACTATTTCACCCAACGTAATCTCTTGTTCGGCGGATTTACGTTTCATATAATGATATGGCACCTCAAAATATGTATTCCTCGCCACACGCTTAATATCCAATGAGACTATACATTCCTCGTAACCTTTAGATCGAGCGATAATGGAATACTTTTGAGGGTCTGCTGGTACAATAAATTGATATGTGGCATCTGATTTTAGAAAACCTCCGACCAGTTTAGCTGTCGTTGTATCTAATACGTCGCCTTTTTCATTGGTGATTGTAACAAATGTATTAGGAATACCTGCTTTGGTAAAACTATCTTTAATATGACCAACTATTGAAATGTAACGTTTTTTTGTTTCTCTATTCTGAGCATATATACTATGAAAACATAAGAGTAATAGTAAAAAAT
>DATCID010000167.1:0-70085 GCA_036507975.1 Ruminiclostridium sp. | reverse complement strand
ATTTAATCGAAGATTATCAAAACATAGGGGCAAACTTTTTTATAGAATTATACAGCAAGCCGTGACGCAGGAAGCGATAACAATGGACGAAATTACTGGGAAAAAGCCAAAACACAACATGTAGTAGGTACTTGAGTTAAGTGGATACCCAGTTAAATAAAAAAAAAGAACAGACCAAAAATCTGGCACCTGTTCTTAAGACCATAATTTATTGGTAACCCGACTATCATAGTATTTCTACCTTAGATTCGTGGCTTTGCGTCCTTAACTTTAATTAAGTTTGTCTTTTTCAATTTTTAAATTTTTTAATCCATTATTTATAATATATACCATTTTATTTTATACATGTCAAGAATTTAATAATTCAAATACCTGGGTGGGATTACATATATATTCTCAACCAACACATTAAATATCCTGAGTAAAAAGTTATCATAAAGTGACGCTACCATGAGGGGCGTATGGGCGACCGTGTGGGTTCAAATACCACCGTCCCACACCAAAAGAAAGAAAAGATTCTATGTCTTCTCTTTTTTATTGTCTGAATAATATCTTTATTCCTGTGCTAATTAAGTACACAAGAAGTACTACAAAAAACAATAAAAAAAAGCCGACCAAGGCAACACTCCACCCTTGTTCGGCTAATTATATATCATTATTCAACTTCACATTCTATTTCAGTCCCATCAAGCAGGCATACAATCAGCTTATTTTCATGAACCTTTATATTCTCTACCAGTTTAAAATACAAATCTATTTACCGTGATCATTTTCAGCTAGAGTAAAATTATTGTAGGGTTATAAAGGAATAAATTTCCATAAAGAGTTGAAAAAGAAGATGACATCCTGTTATGATATAGGCTCTTACACAAATAAACACAAAAAGGATGGTCATCTTCTATGTACAATAGTATACAACATTTTTTAGATTTTGGAATTGAAAATATCAGGGAAACAATAAAAAACTTTATTGAACAAGGCGACGATATAGCTAATTTGGTTCTTGGTCTCCAGGAAGACATCTTTGAATTAGGGCGAAATATTGTGTCAGAAGTTCTAGAAGCAATGGACGAACACATCCGTGAATCAGGACTTAGAAAACAGCAATGGGAAGTTATTAGAAAGGATCCTTCTAGCATACTAACTTCTTTTGGAATGGCTAATTATTCGCGTACATACTTTCTTTCAAAGGAAAATGGGGGAAGAAAATATCTCGTTGATAGCATTGTAGGAATAGTTCCCCATGATCGTGTAAGCGCCGATGTAGTAATTAATGCAATAAATGAAGCCGTAGATAGCAGTTATCGAAAAGGTGGAGAAAAAGCATCTTACGTTGAAGGAATTAGTAAGCAGGCTGTTATGAATAAAATACATGACCTAGAGATAGTTCAACCAAGTGTGTTAATAGAACACAAAAAAGAATTAAAGATACTCTTTATTGAGGCGGATGAAGACCATGTAGCACAGCAAAAGAAGAAGCGTGAAGGACCCAAAAGACCTAATCAAAGGGATATTTTAATGCCCAAGATGGTATATGTTCATGAAGGAATAGATTATGATAAGAGTACCAAAAAGAGGAAGGCATTAAAAAATGTTCGATACTTTGGAGGACTGCTAAAGAGTGAGGATTTGTGGCTAGAAGTGTCTAAATATATAGATGAAGTATATAGCATTGATAAGGTTGAAACCATATACCTATCAGGAGATGGAGCTGCGTGGATAAAGCAGGGATTAAACTGGATTCCTAAGAGTAAGTTTGTTCTAGACAATTACCACCTGAACAAATATATAAAGGCAGCTACTGCACATTTGGATAATGAGATGATAACTCAAGGACTTAAGGATGCTGTGGATGAAGCTGACAAAGAATTGTTAAAGAGAGTATTTAAAAAAATACTAGAGCTGACAGATGTAGAAACGAAGTATAATGCTGTGAGTGATGCAAAAAGATATATAGAAAACAATTTGGCAGGGATAGAAATAAAAGTAGATAATTATGAAATAGTTGGATGTAGTGCTGAAGGTCATATAAGCCATATCTTCTCAGACAGACTAAGTAGTAGGCCTATGGGATGGTCTAAGGTGGGAGCAGATAAAATGGCTCAATTGAGAATATATAAAAAGAATGGTGGAAAGATATACGATCTTGTAATGGCACAAAAGAAAAAAGAAAAGCAAGCAGATGATCATGAATTACAGGATAAACTAATCAGAGAGTTAAAAAAGACAAGTAGCAACAGATATTTAAGTACATGGAATAGCAACATAACAGTATTAAATAAGGGACATAAAACAGCACTGTATAACAGTTTGAGGGGAATCATAAATATATAGGGACGAAAGAACGGCGAAGCGAACCCTTTACAATAAGAGGGACCCATATGATATACTAATAAAAGTGGCAGCAGTTCAACTCTGAATTCACACTATCAAGTAATGCTGCACTTTAGCTGACAAAATCATATGGGAGATGCTTGTTGTCAAGGACGTGATTCTGGACTCAGTGCATAACCCTAGGGTAATAATCTGTTTTTCAATTCCCTACAGTAAATTGACTCAATCTCATTTTCAGACAAGTATTGACAAACCATTCCAAGTCTTATAGACTATTTTTTATAATATTAAAGACTTATGTCCAGTAATTATAAATCTAATGTTAACAATGGGGTATGCTTCATGAAAACCACAGTAGACAATGTATGTATTAAAGGCAATTCTTATTTGATTTCTACTTCAAATATAGTAACAGACATAAGTAATGATTTACTTGAACTTATAGGATATTCTAAGGATGATATTGTTGATAAGGATTTATGCGAAGTGTTTTCAAAGCTATTAAGATTGCATCGTAAAGCATTTGAACAAATTGATATAAAAAACAATATAGAGTGTTACATATTCACAAAATCTTTAGAAGTAAGAGAAGTGTTAATATCCCTTTTACAAGGGCAAGACGTAAAAAGTAATATTTATACTATTGTAGAAAATCCAAATTCAAGACTTAATGACAAACTAATTTTTGTAGAGAATTTATTTAAAGAAAACATCTCAGGTGTTGCTGTTTTCAGTGTACCTGATTTAATACTACTTAAAACAAATCAAAAATATCTTGATTTCATTGATTCTCCTTATTATTCTATGGAAAACAGCATAGGAAAAGCTGTTAGGGAAGTTATATTAGGATATGAAGAAAGTCAAGTTGAAGTAATTTGGAATACTATTCTTGAAACACAAAAAGCAAGATATAGAAAAGGATTAGTAACTAATAAGTTTGCAAGAGAGATAACTTATTGGGATTCATATATAACACCAATATTTGATAATGGAAAGATGAAATATATATTTATAAATAAAAGGGAAGTTACTGAAAGAGTTGTTGCCAGGCAAGAAAGAGAAGAACTGGAAAAGGTTATTCAATATCAAAATGAAGAGAAAACAAATCGAGCATCAGAGTTAAATGTTGCCAATATAGAATTAGCATATCAAAATGAAGAGAAAGAAAATCGAGCAGCAGAGTTAATTGTTGCCAATATAGAGTTAGCATATCAAAATGAAGAGAAAGAAAATCGAGAAGCAGAGTTAATTGTTGCCAATAAAAATTTAGAAGTAGAAATATCAAAACATAAAAAGGCAGAAGAAGAAATAACAAAACATGAAAAGGCAGAAGTAGTAATAAAAAAGTTGAATGATGAACTTGAAAAAAAAAATTATGAGTTAAATAAAGTAATTGAAATGAAAGATGAATTTATATCGCTTATATCCCATGAGTTTAAGACACCGCTAACAGTTATTAATTCAGCAATTCAAGCAATGGAAGTTATTTGTAAAAAAGATTTATCAGATAAAGCAAAAGGTTTTCTTAACAAAATTAAAAAAAACTCTAACAGACAATTAAAGTTGGTAAATAATCTTCTGGACATCACTCGACTGAATGCAGGACATCTCAAAGTTAACAAGAAAATTTTTGATATAGTTGTCTTATCGAGGTCAATTACAGAATCAATCACAATTTTCGCTGAACAAAAGAATATAAAACTTTCATTTTCTTCAACACTGGGAAAGAAAGTAATTGGAATTGACGATGAAAAGTATGAGAGAATCCTATTAAATCTACTTTCAAATGCAATTAAATTTACGCCAGTGGGCAAATCAATTACTGTTAAAGTATTTCAGAAAATATTTGAAGGTAAATGTAAGGTATGCATTCAGGTGCGAGATGAAGGAATTGGTATCCCTCAAGATAAGCAGGAGTTAATTTTTGAGAGATTTGGACAAGTGGATAACTCTCTTTCCAGACAGGCAGAAGGGGCAGGTATAGGTTTGCATCTGGTTAAAATGCTTGTTGAATTACTTGGTGGGGAAATTACATTAGAAAGTAAAGAACGTCTGGGAAGTACGTTTACTATCTTACTTCCAATCGAAAAAGCAAAAGAAACTCCAATCGAACATATGATAAAAGAAATAAGTGATAACCGACTGATACAGGCTATGAATATTGAGTTTTCTGACATCTATATCTAATAATAAATATTTTATGTTAATCGTTCAAAATCCATATTTTATTCAAGTTAATCACTTTTATAAAACACTATATATTGTGGTAACAACAGTAAAGGAGATAACCACGTAATTTTATATACGTGAACACATTGAAAAACGAGCCAGAAAGTCTCCGATTAAAAAAAGAAGGTCTATAGTTCCTTCTCAATTTTCAATATAATTTTCTAATTAATTTTTTTTTAGGTAAATCAAATATTAATTTTATTTGGCAAGTATTTCTTTATTTTGTTTATGACTAAGAATAAATTAACTTATAATTATTACGTACAAAATATAAATTGCATTCAGTATACATAATATCTGCAAATAAATCTTATGTAAAAAATAAAATTCGAGATACGGTTTACATAATTTTATCCTATAATTGTAATTGCTCAATACTACCAGTTGGAATACTAAAGATAACTAAACTGAAAATTACTTAAGAAATAAGTAAAATGTTGGAAAGTAACAGAAAACAAATATACATTATTTACAAAATACAAAAAAATGTATTACACATAAAATACAAATTCCATTTAAATATGAGTTCAACTTATATTTAAATGGAATTTAGAATAATGTATACAATAAAATTTAGTGCTAATGTTCTTCCTCTTTTAGGACATTTTCAAAAATGGTTGACAGACATAATTCCCATTTTTTAACTACTTAACAACTTCTATAGTATCTAAATATTGTTCCATACTTCTTACCAAATGCTCATTATCCTCTTTAGCTTTTACTGCAATCCTGAAATATGTATCATTTAGGCCTACATAATTACCGCAGGAACGAATGAGTATGCCGCATTTCTCCAATTCATGTTGCAGGAGCTTATTTTTTGTTTTAAACAAAATATAGTTTGCCTGTGATTCAAAGACCTTTAGTCCAAGCAATTTCAATTTTGAAATCAAATATTCTCTGTTTTCCTTAATTAACATCTTAGTTTGTGTGACATACTCCGTTTCTTTTAATGCTGCAATACCACATTTCTGTGCTATTACCGATACATTCCAGGGCTGTCCAGCTTTATAAAGCCTATCAATAATATCTTTATTTGAGCAGAGACCATAGCCCAAGCGTATTCCTGCCATCGCATATATTTTCGTGAAGGCTTTTAGCACAATTACATTGTCAAAGTCACCTAGCTCTTCAATTATGCTATAATCCCGTGAGTTTTCTAGAAAATCATTAAAGCACTCATCAACAACTAATATTGTTTTGTTTACTTTGCACCGAGCTGCAATTTCCATTACTATTTCTTTATCTATTGGAATACCAGTAGGATTATTAGGATTACATAAAAACATAAGGTCAACGCTAGGTTCTAGTTTGTCAAATATGCTTTGATCAAGGTTAAACCCATTTTTCTCAAGTAAAAAGTGGTATCTGACGCTGCTATTTACAGTTTTGACTGCCTCTTCATACTCAGAGAAGGTAGGTGCAGTCAGAAGTGTAATTTTAGGTTTTATTGCAGCAGCGATTCTATATATTATGTCGGCTGCTCCATTCCCACAAATAACCTGCTCCGCTGGTATATTCTCATGTTTTGATATTTCATTTATCAGCTCTGCGCACAAGGGGTCAGGATAGTTGTTGTAAAGATCTATGTTGTCAATAATAGCTCTTTTTACTTCCTGTGGCATACCCAATGGATTAATATTTGCAGAAAAATCTATAAGCTTTGTATTTTTTGGTATATCTCTCTTACTGTAAATATCACCACCATGGAATAGTTTTTCCACTTTAACCTCCACCTAAAACTCAAAATAAATACGAGTAAACTCTAAATTCTTAAAAAGCCAAAACCATTACCATTCTAATTCCGCACAATAAAACAACAGCTATAATTGCAGTAGCATACATCAACCTATTTGTAAGCTCTATATCTTCTATTTGAATTGTCCTATTGCGGTCGCCAATAGTTTGTTTTTTTACCACCCTTCCGAAATAATATGCATCTCCCGCAAGCTGTACATTTAATGCCCCTGCACAAACTGATTCGGTTTTTGCACTGTTTGGACTAGAGTGGTTTCTCTTATCACGTTTATAAATCTTGTATGCATTTTTATAATCTAGTCCTGTGATGAAGCTTGCCGCAATCATTATGTAAGCTGATATTATCGCCGGAAGGAAATTTACAGCATCATCAAGTTTAGCGGCAAATCTTCCAAAGAACAGATATTTATCATTCTTATAGCCAATCATTGAATCAAGAGTATTTATTGCTTTATACAGGAATCCAAGAGGTGCGCCACCTAGAACGATAAAAATCAGTGGTGCAATTACTCCATCAGACGTATTTTCTGCAACAGTTTCAACTGCGGCCTTTGTGATTTCCTCTTCGTTTAAATTTTGGGTATCGCGTCCAACTATCCAAGATAAATATTTTCTTGCGTTTACCATGTCTTTTTCAATAAGATGATAATATACTCTCATACTTTCGGTTTTGAGGCTCTTTGTAGCTAGAATCTGATAGCAAAATATAGAGTGAATCGCAAGCTTTAAATAAATATTTAGATTACTAGCCAGATATAATATTAAAAGTGGCACAAAAAAAGATACTGCCGTTACCAGAATCGTTAAAACTGCTCCTCCAAGAAATTCACCCTTCTTAGTTTCAGGAAAAACTTTTCTTATGATCTTTTCTCCTGTTGAAATAAGAAACCCTATTAATCTGATTGGATGTGGTAGCCACAACGGATCACCAAATATTAAATCCAATATAAATCCGATTAAAACTGCAATAAGTATTTCCATACCCTCTTTTTACTCCTCTTCTCTTGGTGAAGCTAAATACAGCAGGGCATTTACAATAGCTGCTGCAACATTGCTGCCGCCCTTGCGTCCCCTAGCTACTATATATGGAATACCCGTCTTCATGATGAGTTCTTTTGACTCAACTACATTCACAAAGCCAACGGGGACACCTATAATCAGCTTAGGTGAAATTTCCCCACTTTTTATCAGCTCATCAAGTTCAATTAATGCTGTAGGTGCATTTCCAACTGCAATAATAAGTGGCTTTTTGATTTCAGCAGCCTTTCTCATCGATATAGCAGCTCTTGTAATTCCTTCTTCTTTGGCCTTGGCCGCAACATCTTCATCTGACATAAAACACTGTACTTCACAGCCACAACGCATTAGCGCAGCCTTATTGATTCCCGATTTTGCCATTTGTGTATCTGTAACAATACATGCACCTTCTCTTAAAAAACCAACTGCCTTCTTAACCACGTCTTGGGAAAAGCAAAGTTTCTCTATGTACTCAAAATCAGCAGTAGTATGAATAACTCTTTTTATAATTGGTGCATTCTGTTCATCAATCTTTGTTCCTTCAAGTTCTTCTGATATTATTTCAAAGCTTCTCTTTTCAATGTCCATAGGCTTCATTTTTTCCATCATTCTATCCCTTTCTCAATAACTTCATAAATATATTTCATATCAAGTGATTTTCTCAAAGCGTCGGCCAATAGGTCATACTGCTGTTCTTTGTATGCTTTGCTATCAAAAGTTGAATTGATATCATATTTGAGACCTTTTTCTTTCATCAGCGCATCTGCAATCTCAAAAAGCACCTCATCACTGTCAAAAACACCATGGACATAGCTGCCATATATATTACCTTTGCACATTCCATCTGCTTTTGTTGAGCCATCGTTCTGGGACAGAACAGAAAATGAATTGTTTTCTGCAGAAGAAGTCTGACCCATATGTATTTCGTACCCCTCAAAGTGCTTTCCACTAAGCCCTTTGAAAATACCTCCAACCTGGTTAAACTTCCCAGTAATTCTGGTACGTATTTTTTGCTGTTCAAAGGTTGTAGTCGCTTTGAGTAAGCCTAAGCCTTTCATTTCCCCACCATGTTCAACCGCATATGGATCTTTAAGTGTTTCACACAGCATTTGATATCCACCACATATACCAAAGATGGGTTTATCTTTTGCAGCATGTTTTAGAATTGCTGCCTCTAGCCCAATCTCTCTTAGCCATTTCAAGTCACCCATTGTATTTTTACTACCCGGGATAATAATCAAATCAGGGGTTTTTAGTTCCCCAACCCTTGAAATATAGCGGACACTGGCACCTTCTATATGCTCTAGGGCATTAAAATCGGTAAAGTTTGAAATTCTAGGCAGTCTGATTATTGCTATATCAATCAGACCCTCCGCTTTAGGTTTTGTAAATCTTTCTGTCAAACTGTCTTCATCGTCAATATCAATTTTTAGATAAGGAACAACACCTACAACAGGAATATGAATTAAATCAAACAACATATCCAGTCCCGGCTTTAATAAATTGATATCTCCTCTAAATTTATTGATAATGGTACCTTTTACAAAGCCGCGCTCTTCCTCATCAAGCAGCATAACCGTTCCGTATAACGCAGCAAAGACACCACCTCTGTCAATATCTCCTGCTATCAGTACCGGTGCTTTCACCATCCTTGCCATTCCCATATTTACGATATCATGCTGCTTGAGATTAATTTCTGCAGGACTTCCCGCACCCTCAATAACGATAATATCATTTTCTCTTGCAAGACTTTCATATGCCTTCATTATATGAGGTATTAGCTCAGTTTTATATTTATAATAATCTGCTGCAGTCATATTCCCTATAGGCTCTCCATCTACTATGATTTGTGAGCCCTGGTCGCTTGTAGGCTTTATTAAAATTGGATTCATTCTAATGTCAGGAACCTTCTTGGCAGCTTCCGCCTGAACTACCTGCGCTCTACCCATTTCATAGCCATCTTCAGTTATATATGAGTTTAGTGCCATATTCTGCGACTTAAAAGGAGCTACCCTGTAACCATCCTGTGTAAATATACGACATAGACCTGCTGTCAGCAAGCTCTTTCCTGCATTGGACATAGTACCTTGAATCATTATTGATTTCGCCATTTTATCTACCCACCTCTTCTTTTTTAAATTTATTGCATTTATGCACAAATTTCTTAGCAAACTCTAAGTTTCCATAAAAATGCATGTGCGGATACCCTGCAACCAAAGTGTCTAATGCAAAAATACAATCCCATTTCTTACCCGAATTAGGTTTAATAGCCTCGAAGTCACTGCCATTATTATCACTGTCACAGTAGTGAAATTCATGGGCATTAATACTCTCTCCCTCCAGGCACAACAGATTGTCTCTCTTTGCCGTTAGTGTAGTATATCCAAATCGAGACAGTTTATTTTGCATAGTGCTGTTTCCATCTATTGCACCAACCATAGAATTGCTATTCCCATTTTCATCAATGATAGACTGCTGCAAATACATAAAGCCCCCGCACTCAGCAAATGTAGGCATTCCTTCATATATAGCTTTTTTTATGTCTATTAGCATACTTTTATTTTGACTTAATTCCTTTGCATACAGCTCAGGATATCCTCCTCCAAGTATTAGCCCACTAATATTTTCTGGCAATCCTTTATCGTGCAGCGGTGAGAAGTATACCAGCTCTGCGCCCAGTTGTTCTAGCAGCTCTAGGCTGTCCTGATAATAAAAACAAAAGGCCGAATCTTTTGCAACAGCAATTTTACACCTATATTTCTCATTAATAGCTATGGGCTCATATTCAAAAGGTGTGACCGTTTCTGCCAGCTTTAGTATACCTTCTATATCAATATATTTTTCTACGTTATCTGCAAGCAAATTCAGTTTTTGCTGCAAACCCTCTATCTCGCTTGCAGTGACAAGACCTAAATGTCTGCTCTCTACACTTGCTTCAGGCAGCTTTGGTAAGAAACCCAGAACTTTAAGGTGTGTGTGTTCTTCTATTATTTGCTTATACATAGGATATATAGCAGGTGACACTGAGTTTATAATAACGCCTTTTATATTATTTGGCATAAAATCAGAATAACCTTTAATCATGGCCGCTATGGATAGTGACATTCCCTTACAGTTAACCACCAATATCACAGGTGTTCCCGTAAGCTGACTGATGGCATATGAAGAATGGCTCCCATCATTTCCAAGCCCGTCATAAAAACCCATAGCACCTTCTATAACCGAAATCTCCGCTTTTTCACTATTGCTGGCAAAGAGATATTTTACTGCATTTTCTCCACATAGAAACGTGTCAAGATTTCGTGATTTTATACCTATTACTTCAGTGTGGAACATTGGATCAATATAGTCAGGCCCGCATTTAAAGGCTGCTGCTTTTATTCTTCTATTAACCAGTGCCTTCAATATTCCACAAGTAACAGTAGTTTTACCACATCCGCTTCCTGTTCCAGCTATCATAATTCTTGAAAAATTGCTCTCTTTCATATCCCTCACCCAATCCTGATTGTGCTTCAACAATACAAATTATTATACTCTTCACTTTTCACTGCTTTTAATAAATTCCAGCTGGCATAAGCCAGCTTACCTCAACTTTTCACCATTCACTATTCACCATTCACTGCCTTACCATTCACTGCTTTACCCGTAATAATATAAACAGGATTGTTTGCTATCATCATATGGTAACCGCCAACCTTTTTAGCAGCTGATACATTAAGGCACACTATATCTGTTTTAAATCCATGTTTCTCAAAAGCAGTAACTGCCTCATTCAAAGTTTCCAACGTAATTGCATTTGCAGCTAGCTTTATATTTGGATTCTTTTCCATAAGCAAATTGACTATCTCATCCAAATTCCCGCTACTTCCGCCTATAAATGCCTTATTAGGTCTTGGAAGATTTAATAAAGCTTCGGGAGCCTTTCCATATATGCTTAAAACATTGAAGGCGCCCAGCCTAATTCGATTTTGATTTATAAGTTCCACTGCCGCTTCCTTTTGTTCTATGGCATAAACACATCCAGCATATGCTTTTCTGGCCATTTCAATTGCGATAGATCCAGTTCCTGCACCTATATCGTAAACTATATCATGGGGTTCAACTGCAAGCTTTGATAACGTAACAAAACGGATCTCTTCCTTTGTCATTGGAACATCCCCACGGATAAAATCTCCATCATACAGAGGCAAATAGGAATTCACAAAGTTATTATTTTCAATTAAAAGCACCGTCAAATCATCAAAAGTATATTCCGATAGTTCCTTTGCGCTTCCTTTAATAATACGCTCATTTGGCATGGAAAGATTTTCTCCTGCAGTAACTCTAAGCTCTCCAAGTCCATTATCCAGTAGATTGCGGCACACAACCTGAGCCTTATTATTTCCTCCCGTCAGCACAAACACTTTTGGATTATATGAAACTGCACCTAAAATACTGTTTTCACGTCCATGCAAGCTCACAACCTTCATGTTTTCATAGCTGATGTGCAGTTTTGAGCAAAAATACTGCATACTACTGATACCACATATAACTTCTATATCACAGCTTTCTGAAAACTGCTCAACAAGAGTTTTTGTAATGCTGAAAAAGCCAGTATCTCCTGATACCAATATGCCAATGAGTCGACTTTTTGACTCTGCTATTTCTTGCTGCATATGCGTAACAGAGCTTTCAATTATATTTCCCCTTACGGCTTGAAGCTGCTCGGATAGTCTTTTGGAACTACTATATACTACCTCACAGCTTTTCAAGAGCTGCAGGCCTCTTTGGGTTAAAAAATCCTTAGCCCCAGTTCCAGCGCCAATTATATAAAGCTGTTTTCTCATAAAGCTTCTCTAATGCGATCTGCCAAAACGTCGGCAAGTCTGGCATCTGCACCTAAGGTCTTTCCCATTGTCACAGTTATTCCTGGATGGTCTTTTATATATTCGTTGATTTCTCCGGGAACATCCCCACGAATATGAATTCCTTCAAAAAGGAAATAAGGAACCACAACTATTTCCTTTGCTCCCTTATTAACTAATATATCCAGCCCTTTTCCCAAATTGATTTCACAAAATTCCATATAGGCTGTCTCTATCATGACATCTGAAAGCTGTGCCTTTGTCATTTGAGTTATTTTCTCTAGTGTATCTAGTGTGCTTTTCTCCCGGCTTCCATGAGCCAAAATCAAAATTGCTTTCATTATTAATTACCTCCGTTTTTTAAACATGGGTTAAACATGGGTTAAACATGGGGATGGTTCTCAGGTATTATTTGTTTATTTATACATTTCTAAAAAGGTCTGCTCTATTGCTTTTAATGTGGTATTAATATCCTCTTCTGTATGTGCTGCGCTTACAAACATTGCTTCAAACTGCGATGGCGCCAAGTAGATGCCTTTTTTTAACATACTGTTGAAATATTCTGCGTAAGCTACTGTATTGCTCTTCTTTGCTTCAGAGTAGTCAGTAACCTTGCTATCACAGAAAAACGCACAAAGTAGTGAACCAACGCTATTTACAGTAACAGGAACATTATATTTATGTGCCAGCAGCGCCATTCCGTCGCCCAACATTTTTGCCATTGCATTGATATGATCATAAACTGACGCAGTGCTGTTAAGTATTTCTAGTTGAGCAAGTCCCGCTGCCATAGCAACCGGATTACCTGAAAGGGTTCCCGCTTGGTATACTCCTCCAAGAGGAGCTACAAATTCCATTATCTCTTTTCTTGCGGCATACGCTCCTACCGGCATTCCGCCACCAATGATTTTCCCATAGATAACGATATCAGCAGAAACTCCAAAGTACTCCTGTGCTCCACCCTTTGCAAGGCGAAAGCCTGTAATAACCTCATCAAAGATAAGCAAGGCTCCATTTCTTTTACATAAAATTGCAATCTCACTTAAAAAATCTTTCTTCGGTGAAATCACACCCATATTTGCAGCTACTGGTTCAATAATAACAGCACTTATTTCATTTTTATTTTCTAAAAAGAGTTTTTCTACACTGGCAATATCATTGTATATTGCAGTTAATGTATCAGCCGCTACCTTCTTTGGAACTCCTAAGCTATCTGGAGTTCCAGCAGTAAGCAAGCCAGAACCCGCCTTCACCAGCATGCTGTCACTGTGACCATGATAGCAGCCCTCAAATTTTATTATTTTGTCTCGTTTTGTAAAGCCTCTAGCAAGTCGGATAGCACTCATAACCGCTTCTGTCCCACTATTGACCATGCGAACCATTTCAACATTCGGAACCATTTTGATAATCAGTTCTGCCATCTGAACCTCAGCCTCAACAGGTGCACCGAAACTGAGCCCATTGTATATGGCTTTTTCAACACTCTTTAAAACTGCATCATTGCTATGTCCTAAAATCATTGGTCCCCATGAGCAAACGTAGTCTATATACTCCTTTTGTTCCACATCATATATTTTTGAGCCCTTTGCATGGCTTATAAACAAAGGATTTGAATTTACAGCTCTAAATGCTCTCACAGGACTATTTACCCCACCTGGCATTACCTTCTTTGCTCTTTCAAATAATTCCCCACTGTTCATCATCCTATATCACCTCTCTTTATTGCAGCTGATATTTCTTTTGCATAATAGCTTATAAGTATATCCGCACCTGCTCTATAAATACTAACTGCACTCTCGCACATTACATTGTACTCATCAATCAGGCCCTGTGCTGCGGCAGCCTTGATCATGGCATATTCACCACTGACACTATATGCCGCTAATGGGAGGTGAGTTTGCTCTTTGACTGCTTTTATTATATCCAGATAAGAAAGCGCCGGCTTCACCATCAGTATATCCGCTCCCTCACTTACATCTAGCAGGGCCTCTTTTACTGCCTCTCTACTATTGTGGAAATCCATCTGGTAGCTCTTGCGATTCCCAAAAGCAGGCGCAGAGCCAGCAGCTTCACGAAACGGTCCATAAAATGCTGATGCATACTTCACCGCATAAGACATAATAGGAGTTTCTGTAAACCCATTCTGATCCAAAGCCTTACGAAGTGCCCCTATTCTACCATCCATCATGTCAGAGGGTGCTACCATATCTGCGCCTGCTCTAACATGGGAGAGTGCTATATTTGCTAAATAAGGCAGTGTCTTGTCATTGTCTACATGTTCTCCGCTTAGAATTCCACAGTGGCCATGAGAAGTATACTCACACATGCACACATCTGTTATTACTTGCATTTCAGGATACTTTTTTTTAATTTCACGTATCCCCTTCTGTAATACTCCATTTTCGTTATATGCTTCTGAACCAAACTCATCCTTCTGATCCGGTAGACCAAAAAGTAGTACTGATTTTACATCCTTTTGTAATGCCTCTTCAATAGCTTGTCCTAGCATATCAGGGCTATAATGAAACTGGTTTGGCATTGAGTTTATCTCTTGTTTAATGCCTGTGCCCTCTCTAATAAAAAGCGGTAAAATTAATGAATCTGAAGACAGCCTTGTTTCTCTTACTGCTTTACGCAGGGTATCACTGCCTCTTAATCTCCTTGGTCTATTTATCATCATTTACAGACACCTCCATTAATTTTTCTATCATTGAATCAATTGTTGCTTCCTCTGAAACAACATGGTTTATGTTGTATTTTCGTGCTATTTCAGCAGTCTGACTACCTATACATACAGCTGTCAAGCCCTCTGTATTTATATCTCCCAATGATTTTACGAAGCCCTCCACAGTAGATGCACTTGTAAAAGTAACATATTTCACTTCACCTTTATTAATAAGCTCTTTTACCATTTCACTATTTTCATTTATATAAAGAGTGTCATATAGGTGCACTCTATCGAATTCAATGGTTTTTTCTTTAAATACGTTCACAATATCCTCACTTGCTATTGCTGCGTCACAGACCAGTACTTTTTCATTTTCTTTAATAAGTACCGCCACACCCTGCGCCAAATGCTCTCCATCGAAGATTTCAGGTGTAAAATCAGAAAAAATCCCTCTTCCCTCCAAGGATTTTTGTGTCTGACTTCCCACTACAGCTATTTTTACGTTGGCAAGTGCTCTTGCATCAAGTCGTTTACTATTTAAATATTCAAAAAAGATATCCACACCATTCCTACTTGTGAATAATATCCAACCATATTCGTCCAAATGGTCACACGCATGATAAAACTTTTCATTATTTGGTATGGGATTTATTTCAATACAAGGATACTCTATAGGCTCTGCCCCTAAGCTATATAGCTTCTGAGTAATCGTTCCCATAGTGGCCTTTGGTCTTGTTACCAGCACTTTCTTCCCAAATAACGGCTTCTTCATAAACCAGTCAAAGCTATTTGACAGGGTGCAAACCTCACCTACTACTATGATTGCCGGTGATTGTATTTGCTGCTGCTTTGCTTTTTGTTCCAAGGTCTCAATAGTAGCAATTAGCTTACGTTGATTTGATCTTGTACCATTTTCCACCATTGCTGCAGGAGTATTTTTCTTGATTCCAGCCTCCATTAACCCGTTCATAATATAGGGAAGTGAAGATACTCCCATCAGGAACACCATCGTTCCCTTTAGCTCTACTAATGCTTTAAACGGTATTGCCAGCTCCCCACCAGATTTCGCATGTCCCGTAATAATATGAAACGAGGAACAATAATCTCTGTGTGTTGCAGGTATTCCTGCATAGCAAAGTGCAGCTACAGCCGAGGTTATTCCGGGAACTACTTCAAAGTTCACATTATTTTTTACCAGCAGTTCCAGTTCCTCTCCTCCTCTTCCAAATACAAAAGGGTCACCACCTTTTAAACGCACAACAAAATAACCTTCCAATGCTTTTTGGAGCAAAATTTCATTTATTTCGCTTTGCTTTACAGGATGGAATCTATTTTCTTTTCCAACATTAATTCTTTGTGCCTGCAGCGGGATCAGCTTTAGAATATCCTCTGAAACCAATTTGTCATATACGACAACCTCTGCCCGAGATAAGAACTCTGCTCCCTTTACTGTCAAAAGTCCCTTATCCCCAGGTCCTGCACCGATCAAAGCCACAAATCCCTTTTTCATTTACTTTTTATCCTCCTTGCCAGCTCTATTCCCAGTCCTATTGCATCTAGCTTATTTCCACAGATACTTTCCTTTATTATTTCATCAGTTTCTTCATCATAATATAGTCCCTTTAAAATAATTTCATCTTTATCGAGCTCTGCATATGCACCAATAGGCGAACTACAGCCACCATCTAGTTCCTTTGTAAAGGAACGCTCTGCAAGTGATATATAATGAGATTCGCTACTATGGAAAAGTTTTAAATAGTCAAATTTTTCACCGTCTCGTCCCTGTACTGCAATAATTCCCTGACTTGCCGCTGGGAGTATTTCGTCTATTGAAAAATATCTGTTTATAAGATGCTCAAGTCCCAATCTCTTTATTCCTGCTGCAGCAAGAACTATTGCAGAAAAATCACCCTTCTCAAGCTTATTTAGTCTTGTTTGAACATTACCTCTTATTGGTGCTGTTTCGCAATCTGGATACAAAGTCCTTAGCTGAAGCTTTCTTCTAAGACTAGAGCTTCCAATGGGAGGTGTTGTTATATCTGTTTTTGATTTGCCTTGAAGATGCTTTATTCCACTATTTTGGGGCAGAATCAGCACATCTCTGGCATCCTCTCGTTTGGAGAGCGCGATAACAGGTAATTGTGGATTTTCACCCACCGGCATGTCCTTATAGCTATGAACAGTAATATCCACCTCGCCGTTATGCAGCGCCTGATCCAATTCTTTTACGAATAGACCTTTTCCACCTATTTTATCCAGTGTTAGATCCAATATTTTGTCACCGGTTGTTTTCATTGTTATAAGCTCAATCTGAATTGTAGGATCATAGCTTTTGATTGCAGCTATAACTATCTCTGCCTGTATTATTGCAAGCTTGCTATCTCTGCTTCCCACTTTAATTTTTTGCATATAAGCCTCCTCCTCTATGTAACTTGTTTTATGGGTTTTCATCATATATCTACTTGGCTTCTAACTGCCGTATTTTATCTGCCATTGCCTTCACTAGCTTGTGGTCACTGCCATTCCTGGATATAAGTCCACCAATCACGCCTTCCATTTCAAATATTGCTGGAAAATAGAAGTTGCATTCCTCTTTGCTATCAATTACATTTACTGGAATATTCCTCTTTTGTGCTTCTAGAAAAATAGCATGGTTTACTTCTCTATCGTTTGTTGCAGCTATAACCAGAAATGCATTCTCCATATCCCCTGGCTCATAGCTACCCGTCCTAATACTAATAGCTTTTTTGTCACAAAGCTCCTGCAATTCTGGTGTAAAGCTGTGCGATACTACACAAATATCTACACCAAATTTAAGTAATGTATTAACTCTACGAGTGGCAATAGTCCCACCGCCTACCACTAAGATTCGTTTACCTTTTATATCTACAAATAGCGGAAAATGGCTGTTTTCATTCTTTATATTAAAGCATAGACGCCTAGCAAGATCAGCCTTCAGCTGTAAAAGTGTCAGCCCCTCATCTTCTGAAGGTCTAGCAATTAAAACTACTGCTACTCCGTTTTCATTGGCAGCAGATATTTTTTGCTTAAAGCCTCCCTCATCTCCTGTATCCTTTGTAACTATATATTTTGCAGAAACTTGTTTTAGCATCGCGGCATTAAGTTCATGGGAAAAGGGTCCCTGCATGCAAATTAGATTTCTACCTTTAAACCCTAGATTATTACACTTCTCTACTACACTAGGTGTTGGCAGCACTCTCACATACAATCTCGTTTCGAAATCCTTTACAGCAGTAAATGCTTCTAGCTCTTTGCTTCCTGTAGTCAGCAAAGCATTTCCGACAACTGTATTGAGGTAGCTTGCTGCCTCGTTTACATCCTTTACTACAACTACATTTTCTGCCTTTGTTGAGGGTCTGAGCAAACGAATATATTCCTTATTCATTTTAGCACAGGCTGCTTTTATATTATTTGTTACAAAACATGCATATGGATGGGTAGCATCAATTACAAATTCGCAATTCTGCATTATATCTGCCATTTGCTCTGCTTCAAGCCTACCTATTCTGACTTCTATTCTATCGTTATGAGGCATGACCATTTCACCGTACTGCGTTGCAACACAGGCAGTTATAAGTATCCCATTTTCAGCAAGATAACTTGAAATCTCCTTGCCCTCAGTTGTCCCGGCAAATACCAATACTCTCATGTGTTATTACCCCTATTTCTGCTGTCTTTTAAATTCCTCTATAGCCTCTAGAGGTAACCAGCTTGCCATTTATTATTTTTGTGTTTTTGTTTCCTATAATGACAGTAGTAAACATATCTACCTCTGTCACAGCAAGTTCTTCAAGTGTCAACAACTTATGCAGCTGCGCCTCACGTCCAATATTCCTCACAAAGCCACAGGGAGTAGTTTTATCTATACTTTCCATTGCAATTACACATGCTTTATTCAAATAATCCCACCGTTTTTTGCTAGCGGGATTATATATGCAAATAACAAATCCTGCTTGTGTCGCAAGTCTTATTCGTTTCTCAATGTCTTCTAGGGGTGTGAGCAGGTCACTTAGTGAAATAACTGCAAAATCCTGCATCAAAGGTGCTCCAAGTATAGCTGCAGCTGACGCAGCGGCTGTGATTCCAGGTATAACCTCCACCTCTACCACATCGGTATTATATTCTGCAAGCACCTCATATATAAGCCCTGCCATCCCATAAATTCCTGCATCTCCACTGGATACCATCGCAACATTTTTACCAGAAATTGCAGCTTCCACGGCCATCTTGCAGCGATCCACCTCTTTTTTCATTGGAGTGGTCAATGTTTCCTTATCTGGAATCAGATGCTTTATTAAATCAATGTATACTCCATATCCCACAATTAGGTCGCTATTTTCTAGCGCCGCCAATGCTTTGTTTGTAATCTGGCTATCTTCACCTGGTCCAAGACCCACAACGTATAGTTTCATCTAACAAGTCTCCTTCTAAGCACTAAACTCATCTTATCCTCTAGCTGACAAAGCACCTCATATGATAGTTCATCTTTTAGCGAATACATCAAAATATCCACCGTTTTATTAACTGTCTGTTCAATTAATTCAGCATCTTCATATGATATTTCTGATAGATCCAAGCTACTACTCACCTTTCTAAAGGTTGATTCTTTTATGCTTTTTATAAGCTTAGCTCCTTTATGAAAGGTATTCCACTTCTCAAACTGTATATAATAACTATTTATTATTTCTCTAATTTCACATATCTCACCTGCGTTAATCTCGCTATAGTCTCCACAAACGTCATCCAGGTTATAGCACTCTATTTCACCAAATTCAGCAATACGGGGTTCAATATCCCTTGGTAGAGCAATATCCATAAAATAAGCGGGTTTATTCTCAAGCTTGTCCAACATGTCATAGGTAATAGTATAATGTGGACTGGAAGTAGCGCTTACCACAACCTCCACATTTGAAAGAATTTCAGTTCTATCGTCATATGCAATTGTACTGCAGCCATATGGTACGATGGTTTCACCATGTTTATACTTTCTCAAAGTTATTGTCACATCCGCACCTAAAACTTTGAGCCGCTTGCAGCATAAACGTCCTGTTTCTCCATTTCCTATAACAAGTACTTTTTTGTTTACTAGATTGCATTTGTTCTGCAGAAAATCAATTGCGCTTTCAGCTACTGAAGTAGGTACAGCCTTTATTCTCACTTGAGTCTTTGCCTTTTTGGCAGCTGTAGTACTAAGGCGAAATAGTGTTTCGAGCACTGAATCCGATGTTTTTTCTTCCCTTGCTATTGATGCGGCATTTTTTACCTGAGTAATGATTTGATCCTCACACAGCACCATGGATTGTAGTCCACAAGCAACCTCCATAAGATGCGTAATTGCATCCCCGTCATGTTTTATATTAAATAATGCTATGACTTTTTCATCGTTTAAACCTGCTTGCTTACATAAGACTTCAGCAGGTTTTATTTTATCAATCTCAGTACTCGAAATATATAATTCGGTTCTGTTGCAGGTTGAAAGCAGCACTGCACCAAAAACACAACTATCTTTTTTTATTTCTCTAAGTATTTCTTTTACTCTATTGGCTGTAAAACTGAATTTCTCTCTTATATCTATGTTTGCAGATTTATAATCCAAATATGCCAGTATAATGCTCAAAATTTGCACCTCCATTCCTTTTTAGCTATTGCGATAGTCATTCCCTCACTGCAGGTCTTTCTTAGAAGTAGTTTCCCATTGCAAGCCTTTATTGCAGCCCGTTCACAGACATTACCAACTCCTGTTGTCGCTTTTACAAAACTTGACTCTGCAAATTCTCCCGATACTAACGAAAGCTCTTGTGCAGAATACGTATAAAATGGAACTCTTAACTCTCTGCACAATAAAAGTAGGGCTTCCTCCTCTGCTTTTAAATCAATTGAAGTAATTGCTTCAACTTCATGCGGGGATATGTTGTATTCCATTAATACCATATTTACAAAATTCAATAAGTCCTCATACTTCGTGTTCTTCCTGCATCCAATACCCAGTACATACTGCTTTGGTATTAGCTGCAGCGTATGTTCAAATATCTGCTTATTAACTAATGAGATGCATATCCCCACTCTTGTGTTGCTAGAAAGACTTAAGCCTTCAGGCAAATCCCCTTCTATGGGAAAGTCGGAGTACAGTCCCACCTGTTCACCATTTAATATCGCCGCTGATATATGTTTTATACTCTCAGCATTCGCAATATGTAGGCGGTTATTTACCGCCCAGGTGTCAACAGCAAACCTGTAATTACAGTCCGTTGCTGTAGTTATAATAGGTTGGGCTGAAAGTATGCTTGCAATTGTATGCGCCAAATCATTTGCTCCTCCTATATGCCCCGATAAAACAGGTATAACATATCTGGCTGTTTCATCAATAACCAAAACTGCTGGATCGATAGTCTTTGACTTAAGAAATGGAGCGATAGCCCTTACTGCAATGCCAACAGCACCTATATAAACAATTGCACCACATGTATCAAATGAATTCTCAGTGAATTCCTTAATATTATAATCCAGTAGCTTTGTGCCTTCTGAATAATATTTGCAGTATCCCACAGCACAATGGCCCTGTCTGTTCAGTTCCTCCTGCAGCTTTGCGCAAAGCTTTCCACCTTGCTTTGTAAAAGACACCAATTTTATCTTCATTATTGGGAAGCCTTTCTAAACTCATGTGTAAAGGTGGGATCATATAGTTTTGAACGATGGTACTCTCCACCTAAAAAGCCCCCTACAAGTATAAGTGCCGTTTTAGTGATCTCGTTTTCCTTTGCAGCAGAATATAGGTTCCCGACCGTTGTTCTAACTATTTTCTCATCTGGCCAGGTTGCCTTATATACAATAGCTGCTGGAGTATTTGCTTCATAGCCTCCCGCTATCAACCTACTACTTAGTTCCTCTAACAAAGACGAGCTCAAAAACAATGCCATTGATGCTTGATGTGAAGCAAGCTTTGATATCTCTTCTTTTTCAGGCACGGGTGTTCGCCCCTCCATCCTGGTCAAGATAACAGTTTGACTTACATTTGGAAGAGTATACTCTACTTTTAAGGCAGCCGCGGCTCCACAAAAAGAGCTCACACCTGGCACCACGCAGTGCTCTATTCCTCTTTCTATGAGCATATCCATTTGCTCGCGTATTGCCCCATATATACTGGGATCACCTGTGTGTAATCTAACAGTATTCTTTCCTTCTTTCTCTGCGTTTTCCATCACAGAAATGACTTGTTCAAGTGTCATTTCCGCACTGTTGTAAATTTGGCATGTTTCCCTTGTATATGAAAGCAGCTCGGGATTTACAAGTGAGCCTGCGTAAATAACAATATCTGCAGCTTCTAGCAATAACTTTCCTCTAACCGTAATTAAATCAACTGCTCCTGGTCCTGCTCCAACAAATGTCACCATAATTATTTATCCTTTACTATAATAATTGAGAAATAGCTTGAGTCATCAGAAACCTGATCCAGATTCCTGTATATCTTTTCGTTCTCCATACTGCAGCATTCCACCATTTGTGAGTTTTTGTATAAGTCCAATCTTTTAAGGGTTTCCTTAACCTCTCCAAGCTTTTTCCCACTCTTCATCAATACCTTGCTACCATCTAGCATGAGCTGCTTTTCTGCGTCAGGATAGGAAGCAGGTATAATATGCAGAACGTCTCCTCTGTCACAAAGCGATGTATTTAGCGCTGCAGCTGCTGCACAAAAGGATGTAATTCCGGGAATAATCTTTGTGGAATATCCCTTTTCTATCATCATCTTATGAATATACATATACGTAGAATATATGGTAGGATCGCCTAAAGTTATAAAGGCAATATCCTTACCTGCTATAAGCTCTCTTTCTAGCATCTCACAGCTTTCTTGATGTTTGCTAGCAACAAACTCCAAATCTCTGCTCATTGGCATTGGACAATACATTATCTCTTTGCCTTTAATATAATCCTTAACTATTTTCATTGCTGTTTTTTCTCCATCAGTATCTGGCACTGCAATGACACTAACCCTCTGAAGCACTTCCACAGCCTGAAGTGTCAGTAGCTTTGGGTCTCCAGGCCCTACTCCTACCCCGTATAAAATTCCTGTCATTTATAAAATCACCTCCTTATAATTTCTTGCCGAAGCAATATTTTAGTTTAGTAATATATTTATTATTTAGTTATTCCTAAGCATATTCCCAATAAGCGACTGAGCCCCTGCAGTCTGATAAAATGTCCCTCTTTGATTTGTAAACATTATTACCTCTATTTTGCAATTAAAAGCAGCTCTTTGATTTAAATGGTATTCTATCTTTCTTAATATGCTTTCAAACACTTGATCAGCTAGTCCAAATTCTTCTAACATTCCACTGATTTCTTCTGTGGTGATAGCATTCATAATCTGTATTACCTGCTCCTTAGATGCACCCGCAAGCGCAGCATGGGCTGCAAATATTTCACATCTACAGTCAGCTATACGAGAATGGGTATTCATTATTCCTCCTGATATCTTACTCAGCTTTCCCGCATGTCCGATCAACAGCACATTTCCTACTTTTTTATACAATGCATAATCAATTGTTTCACCTATAAAGTTTGAACATTTTACACCTAAGTCTATATCCAGTCCAAATTCTTTTAAAGCAAAATTACGTCCGTAATTTCCTGGAGAAATCAGCAAATATTCACTATTCTTAACAGTCTTACTGTTTATCTCCACGTGAATGGTATCTATTAAAGCCTTTTCACTCATAGGCTCTACAATCCCACTGGTTCCTAATATAGAAATTCCGCCTACTATTCCTAGTCTTGGATTAAATGTCTTTTTTGCAATTTCCTCTCCGTTTTCAGCTGATATAACAACTGAAAAGCCACCATTATATTTGTATTTTTGTGCTACCTGCTCTAAAACCGCTATAATCATTTGTCTGGGTATTGGGTTTATTGCAGCCTCACCTATAGCACAGGCTAGGCCTTCCTTTGTGACACGTCCTACTCCTTTACCTCCATCAATCTGTATTCCACTTTCAATTCTTTTAATCAGAGCTGAAATTTTTATGCCATTAGTAACATCAGGGTCATCTCCCGCATCCTTTGATATAGAGCAGCTCACCCATTCCTTTTGTCTTACTATATCCTCAATCTGCAGCGTCAACGTAACACCTTTTGGGGTGTCTATTATGACTATATCCGCCACCTCATTGCCCAGCAGCAACATGGCACAGGCTTTGGTAGCTGCAGTAGCACAACTTCCCGTTGTGTACCCACATCTTAATTCTCTGCCGTTCTTTACTACAATCTCATTCATGGGTTTATACCTTTTCCCTCGCTTGTTTAGAGTCATAACCTTATTGACCTTGCGTTACAAATTTTCATATAATTTCACTAAGCGTTCTCAGTGGATACATCTACAATAGCTGCAACTTATATTAGTTTTAACTGAGAAAGCTTTAGTTATTTACTAGTAGAAGAAATCAATTTATTTATTGCAGCCCTTGCTGTAGATATTGTAGCAGCTGTTTGATCAACCTCTAAATGATCTTTGTTTTTTAATATCTCCATTAAATGTGCTATCCTAGGTAGTCTCAAAGAGTGCTCCCGTAACTCGTTCGGCTTTAAAAAGAGATCGTTTATACTTCCTTCTAATACAATCTTCCCATGATCCATAACATAAGCATAATCGCAGTAAATGGGAACTATATCTATTTCATGTGTTGCAAGTATTACTGATAAGCCGGTGTCCTCTTTAATCTTGACCAAAAGTTTTAAAATCCCACTTACACCAGCTGGATCAAGCCCTGCTGTCGGCTCATCTAAAATAATTACATCAGGTTTCATTACCAAGATCCCTGCAATTGCAACTCGCTTTTTTTGTCCAAAACTCAGTGCATGTGTTGGTTTATCTACATATTCCCCTATTCCGGTTTGAGCTATAACCTGCTCTACTCGGAATTTAACTTCTTCTATATCAAGACCCATGTTCAATGCCCCAAAAGATATATCCTTGCGAACACTTGAAGAAAACAGCTGATCGTTTGGATCTTGAAATACAATTCCCACTCTTTTACGCATTTCTATAATGCTTTTCTTGTCATACTTTATCTTTTGTCCGTCAAAGAAGATTTCTCCTTTATTGGGAGTTAAAACACCATTGAGGTTCAAAAACAATGTTGATTTGCCTGCACCATTACCTCCTAAAACAGCAGTAATTTTCCCCTTTAGAATAGCTATGCTGATATTGTCCAAAGCTAATTTCTCATCAGAATAAGAGTAGCTAAGTTCTTTTGTCTCAATTATATTCACATAAACCTCCACAATAAAAATCTTTCCATTCCCCATGCTGATATGAGCAAACAACAAATGAGGATAGAAGAGGTATTCATTTTTTTACTATAGATATATTCCTCATCCAATGTAGCAAATTTTCCATTGTAGCCTCTAGATTCTAGTGCTGCATATATTCTGTCGGAGCGCTGATAGGCTCGAAGGAACAGCATGCTTATCATTTCTCCGGTTGATCTTAATGAAGTCTTAAAATTACAATTACCAAGCCTTGAATCCTTTGCTATATTCATTCTCTCCGCTTCATCCAAAAGAACAAATATATAGCGGTAAATTAATTCCATTAGCATAACAATTATGGGAGAAAGCTTGGTACGGCTTAAGACCTGAAACAAATCAGACATTGGCGTATTTAAAGACAAAAAATACATGCAGCTGACTGAGCCTAAAGCTTTTAGAACTAATTTAACGCTTATCCTAACAGATTCCTTGTCTATACCGTAAGCGTACTGACCAATCCTAACCCCAATCAAAAGTAAATGGTCAGATGTAAAACGGTTTATAAGTATGGTTATTGTCCCAACTATCAAGAAACCAAAGGGTATAAGCATAAATTTCATATACTTTGAAAATTTCAGTTTTCCATATCTCACCGTTGCAAAAGCCATAATTACAATTGTAATGGAACTCACAATGATAGAATTAAAACAAATGCATATCAGCAAAGGTAGCATTGAAAAAAGTATTTTTGCCTTTGGGCTTACCTTTGCTAATTTTGAGACATAAGCATATTTATCAATTAATATCATTTTTGTATCTCTGAATCCGGTTTATTTGATGTAATCCTCCCAAGAACAAAACCTACAATTCCAGCTCCAATTGCTGCTTGGAGTGCAAAAAGTAGCGATTCTATTTCTGCACTTGCTGGCACTATTGGTGATTCAAACCAGGGCTTATAATCTGGATTTAGTTTTGTTATCTGTTCCTTTGCCAAATTGTCTGCTCCTGCAAACTCAGCACCCTTTATAAAAAGCAGTGGAGCTGCAATAATTACTATTACTGCTATAATAAGAATTAAATTCTTTTTCCATAATTTCATAATATTTATCCTCCCCATATTATATTGCTGACAGATCATGTAACTCTTTTGAGTTGTATTTAACTAGAACATTATAAATTACTACTGTTAGTAATCCTTCACATATAGCCAGCGGTAATTGAGTAGTTGCAAAAATACCCATAAATTTTACTAATGAAACAGCTATTCCACCAGTAGAATCCGGATAAGCCAGAGCAAGCTGTACAGATGTGGTTACATATGTCATTAAATCTCCAAGAAATGCTGCCAAGAACACTGCTAATCCTGATTTTGCACCTAACTTTTTAGATAATTTGAATATCCCAAAAGAAACAATAGGACCTACTATGCCCATAGAAAAGGTATTTGCTCCTAATGTTGTAATTCCACCGTGAGCAAGTAAAATGGCCTGGAACAATAGGATTATTACTCCTATAAGAGACATTGCAGTTGGTCCGAAGAGAATTGCACCTAGACCCACTCCTGTTGGATGTGAACAGCTTCCTGTGACCGACGGTAATTTTAATGCCGAAAGAACAAAGGCAAAGGCTCCGCACATTGCAAGTAATGTTAAATTTTTTGATGAAGCATTAACTTTTTTCTTTATTGAGAAAAATCCTAATAAAACGAATGGAATACAAAGCACTCCCCAGCTGATACACCAGCCTGGAGCTAAATACCCCTCCATAATGTGCATTGCCGACACCTGCATTGTTGGTACAAGCAGGGTTGCGCTGATTACTACTGCAAAGCAGATAGCAAATCTCTTAAGTCTTGCGGTTTTCATTAATACTACCTCCATTTAATAAAAATTGCTAAAGAAAACTTGGCTTGTGACGAGCCTACTGCGATGGCAGAAGCCTAGTTGCACTTATACTTTCCTAAAAAATGAAAAAAAATAAACCCTCTATGGTTTTACATTAAAGGTTTTATTTGAAAAAGAAGTATAGCATAATATAACTTATGAATTATGTATTGGTTCTTTTAACAAACTAAACACTTCATACACTGTGAAGTCATAGCACCCTGCACATTGGCGTGTGCAGATAATATTGGCAGGTCTTCCGACTTAGACATCAACGTAAGTTCTCACCTTCCCAAGCTATTGCTCAGTGGTTTTTAAAAGCTACAATATTTCTATGCGAAATATTGATATTTTCTGAGAACCTTCTCCGTCATCACGGCAGCAGGACTGTTTGGGCTTTTCACCCTAATTCCCTCTTATAGTGCTTAACATGTTAAGCAACCAACATTCTGATTTATTAAATTTGACTTAATTATATCTCCTTATTGCACTAAAAGTCAACGCTTCTAGATAGTCCATTTTTTGGATTTTTGGGATTAATAAGTGATTTCCTTCTATATTTCATTCTAAAATTCAATGCCCTCTCTTGCGGAGATTCCTGATGTCATGGGATGCTTGACAGCATTTATTTCAGAAACATAGTCTGCAAGTTCAATTAGTTCGATAGGTGCATTTCTCCCTGTCAACACTAATTCAAGCTTAGTAGGCTTATTTTTAATGAAATCACTCACAGTTTTTACGTCTATAAGTCCCGTTTTTATCGCACCCATAATTTCATCTAAAATAATCATGTCTTTGCTTCTGGCTTGACTCAAAGCATAATCAAACAAATATAAGCTACTTTCCCTCATTTCTTGCTTCTCATCCTCTGTAAATTCCCATGAAAACTTATCAATTTTTTTAAGCTTAAGCAATTCGAAATTGGGCTTTAGCTTCTCAAACACAACTTCCTCTCCACTTTGCCTTCCTTTCAAAAACTGAACCATCAAAACTTTCATTCCACTCCCGAGAGCCCTTATACCAAGGCCTATTGCAGCAGTAGTTTTACCCTTCCCAGTACCAGTATATATATGAACTAATCCACCCATGAATTTTCTTCTCCTACACTTCTTCCTACTTTATGTACTACCTCAAGTAATTCCTTAGACATAGTCTGGATATTTTCAACAGATGATCCAACTTCTTGCATGGACGCAACTAACTCTCCACTAGCCATAGCTATCTGCTCTATGTCCTGAAGAGTGTCTGTATTTATATTCTTCACATCTACTACAATATCAACAACCTTTTGGCTATGCTTTGCAGCTTCAATAGTATCGTTATTAACCATATCAAGCTTAGCATTCATCTCTTTATTTGCATCGGCAACCCTTGTAAATGAAGTTCTAGCTTCTTGTATAGTTGCAATCCCCTTATCAACAAGTTCTGAGCCATTGTCCATTGCTCTAACAGCATTCTGGGTATCATCTATGACTTCTTTTATTAGTAGTGAAATATCCTTGGCCGCCTTCTGTGAACCATCTGCAAGCTTTCTTATCTCCTGTGCAACAACAGCAAAGCCTCTGCCCTGCTCTCCTGCTCTGGCTGATTCGATAGATGCGTTGAGAGCAAGTAAATTGGTTTGTGCGGATATTTGGGTGATTACCTCAACAAAACTAGCTATCTCACTTGATCTCTGCTCAAGCTTTGTGATAATATCTTTGCTTTGCTTAGTGGCTGAAGCTATCGCTCCCATTTCCTCTACTGCACTGCTCATAACCTGTTCACTATTGCCAGTAAGCTTCTTGACCTGTTCAGAGAGTCGTCCTATGTGCTTGCCCTCTTCCGAAATCTTGTTCAAGCTTTCGGACATATTGGTAACAGCTAATATTGCTTCCTCCATACTTTTTATAGAGAGCCTAGACCCTTGTGCGATTTTCACTGTCCTATTAGCTATGCCCTCATTTGACTTTGTAGTATTTTCCGTCATTAGTGAGAGGTTGCTTACTGACTGTGCCAGAACATTAGAGACATCGGTTGACTTTTTGGAAACTGTAATCATTTTGCTCAGCAGCTCTTCCTGTTCCTGAGCGCCCATCATATTACCGAGCAGCTTATGAGTTCTTTTTGATAACATTATAAATATGTAGGATAATATCATTAGTTGAAGTGCTTTGGGTACAATTCCGAAGGTCAATATATCGTTTGCACTCTGAAAATTCAAATCATCCACACCTATAGTCATTAGGGACATAGCTTGTGAAATTGAAAGAAATACAATAGACATTATCGAAGTATACCAGCTAAGTTTTCTCGAGAAAAACAAGCTGGCTATTGCCAATGGATAAGCAAACAATACAACAGCATGATACTTTAAAATTACTAATAGTATGCTTACCATAAGTACTGCAGCTGTTACTGATACATATTTGACCCACGTGCCCTGTTTCTTTAATATCACAACAATTACAAATGGTAGTGACAGCAAAACCACTGCTGAAGCCATCGCTATAGTCATTAAATCTTTAGGCACAAGAAAAAAATTCATAAGATCTAAAGCATAAACAATTATAACAAACAAATTTGTGCAAATCATAACAATTGAAGCAAATTTATTAGCTTCAATTTCATTTTGCATTAATATCGAGTTTTTTTCCATATTGCGCTCTCCCACATCTCTTTATATCTAGTTTATAATGGAAATTATTTTATATCCATGAACATTATACGATGAATTTAGCAAAACTTCCCTCTTTATTTGAAAATATTTCTAAAACGCTCTTAATTCTTTCTTTTAACTCTGGGACATGTGAAATAACGCCAACTAATCTCCCGCTTTTTTGGATATCCACTAGGCATTGAATGGCGCTATCGAGAGATTCTGGATCCAGTGACCCAAAGCCCTCATCAACAAAGAGGGTATCCAAACTTATGCCTCCAGAATAAGACTGAACCACATCAGCCAAGCCAAGCGCCAAGGCAAGTGATGCTTTGAAGCCCTCTCCACCCGATAGAGTTCTGACATGCCTTGCTTTTCCTGTGTAGTTGTCAAATACCTCAAGCTCAAGCCCCTGCTGTGCGCGTCCCTTGCTTTTATCCTCTTTTCGCTTTAGCAAATATCTAGAGCCTGTCATTTTGTCTAGTCGTAGATTTGCAGCTATAACTATTTCATCAAAATATGCTGCTAAGACATATCTCTCAAAAGTAATTCTCTGAGCATTTTCTCCCCTTGCCACTCTTGCCAACTCTCCAATAATAGTGTATTTGTCCTCCAAGGTTCTAAGTTTTATTAAAATATCTTCTAATTGTATCAGTGTTTTTGAGTTGTTCGAGTTCCTTGAGAATACAAAATTCTGTTTATCCTGCAGCTTACCTTGCTCATCAACTAACAGCTTATATTTGCTATCTAAGGCTTCTATGTCCTGAATTACAAGCTCTTTTGTTTCTTCCTCCAAGTGTGTCAGCATATCTTTAAGAGATTTTAATTTTTGATAAAAAACATTTATCTCCTCTTGCAAAGCAAGTAGCTCTGCTTGGTTTTTCTTCATGTGGAGGTAATGGGCATAGCTATCAAAGCTTGCGCTCATAAGCTTTTCATTTAAAAGCTGATCCAGTCTTGTGCTCTCCTTCTTGCTCTCACTTAGAGAGGCAGCTTTGATTGCAACCTCTTTTTCTGCGTTGCTAAAGGTCTCCTTCGCAAGCTCCCCCGCGCGATCGGCCTTTTTATATTCAGCCTCGAAGGTCTCAATAGCCAGCTTCGTTGCCTTTATCTTGGCATCTAGCTTAGAGGCAGAACGTATATCTTGTGAAATCTCTTCTTCAATACTGCCAGTAACAGTACTGAGCCTTGCAAGCTCTTCTGAAATAGATGATTTTTGCACAGTCAGCTTGTTTACATCTTCTTCTAGCTTAGTAATTCTATCCCCTGTTTCTATATATTCAGTTTCAAATTTATTTTTCTTATTTATAAATTCTGTTTTTTCTTTATACTTTGAAATTAAAACCAAGGTCTCAGCTTTAAGGACTCCACCCTTATTGTTTATTTCATCTTGCACTAGCTCAAAGCTGACTTCTTTTGTTTCAAGCACATGCGTTTTTTCATGCAGTTCATCCTTTTTTAGTTCATAGCTATCCTGAACTAACACCTTAAGTGTTTTCGGATCAAGAGCTGATAACCTATTGTTGATTTCCAGCTTTCTACTTTCAATGTTTCCACTCTGCTCCGATATTATTTTCAGTTTATCTATCCTCTGCTCGCTCAAATTTGAAAATTGCTGCTTCAATGACTTTAGCTGTTCTTCCCCAGGTATACTCTCCAATATTTTTGCAGGATTTGGATGCTCTATAGCTCCACAAACAGGACAAGGCATGTTCACTTTCAGCGTATTCGCCAGTATACCGGCTTGTCCACGAATATAGTTATCCTCCTGCTGTTCAAGCTTACTTCTGAAGTCTACGAAGTGCACATCAAAAGTTTCAAAATCAGCCTTTTTGCTCTCATATAGTTCAGTTTGCTTGAAATATGCTTCAATTAGCTTTTTAGTTCCATCTAATTCATTCAGAAGCTTCTTATTTTCCGAAATCTCCTTATCAAGTCTGATGCATTCAGACTCTGTAATATACAGCTGCTTCAGGTTTTCTTCCTGCTGTTTATAGCTCTTCTTTGATAAGTCAAATTGTTTTTGAGTTTTTTCAAATTCACTTAGGTTCTCCTTGCTCTTTAATTTTGCATTATCCAATGCCTTTATGCTTCTTTCATACTGAATAACCTTTGGTAACATATTATTGAGAAGAGAGAGCTCTGCCTCGCGCTTTTTCCTTTGCGGCTCCTTTTCCTTCTCTATAATAAATAGCTCTTTACTTGTTTCATAAGCTTTCTTGCCTTTTTCAACTTGATGCTTTGCCAAAATCAATTCACTACTTTTTACTTCAATACTCTGTTTTGACTTTTTACACTGCTCATCAACTTCACTGATTGGCAAAGCCTTCCTTGCGTACTCCAAGCTTATTTCCTTTTGCATGAATTCATCTAATCTGACAACCGCGGCAGTATGCTCTTGTTTTATCTGTTCTTTATCCCTCAGCTTCTTATTTATCTCAGTACCCTTTGTGATTACTTCCTTCAACGTACCCTGACTTGCTGTCATTGTATCCAACTGCAACTTCAATAAAAGTATTTCCGTTTTATCCTTGTCAGATAATATCTTGACTCCATCAATAAACCGCTCTATATTTACATTCTTACTGTCTCTTATTTCTTCTAGGCCATTGCCTTGTCCTAAGTCAAAGTGCTTTATATGCGTATCAATTTGCGTTTTGATATCATGAACAACCTTGTATAGCTCTCTGCTCTCGTCTTCCAGTCTTTTCTGGATTTCTGCAAAGCCCTCAGTTCCAAATATTTTTCTAAAGATTAATTCACGTTCACTACTATCTGCCTCTAAAAGCTTCCTAAATTCCCCCTGTGGAAGCATAACTATCTGCTTAAATTGGGATTTATTTATTCCCAGAAGTTCATTGACTTTTTCGTCCACGCTTGTAATCTTTGTTATCAATGAGCCATCTGCCATTAGCAGCTCTGCATCAGCATTTCTGGAGGTGAAACCCTCTCCCCTTAGCTTTCTTTGCTCCTGCTGAGGTGATCTTCTTATTTTATAGGTTTTCCCTCTTAGTTCAAATACCAGTTCTACAAAGGTCTCTGTTCCCGGCTCAGCAAAGTCACTTCGAAAGCCATCTCTATCTCGGCTGCTGCCTGATGGCTCTCCAAAAAGAACAAAGCTTATAGCATCAAAAATTGTAGTTTTGCCAGCACCGGTTGGCCCAGAAATAACAAAAATCTGTTCCTGTAGCGTTGTAAAGTCTATTTCCTGAACCGTTGCATACGGTCCAAAGGCACTAATTGTAAGCTTTAATGGCTTCATTTACACACCTTCCCTATCTACTTCTCCTATTATTCTTGCAATGATTTCAGTTGCCTCTTCAGCCATGGGTTCTCCCTGTATTGCATCATAAAACTCTTTAAACAGATCAAGTTTGGATTTCGATTTGTAGCCTTCTAACGCAGAGGTCTTGTTTTCCTCTCTTTGATTTCCGTTCTCTTTGGAGAGCCCCATAATATTGGGATAAACTGATCTGAGCTTTGAAATTGGGTCAATAAGCTCACCCTTGTCCGTCAAAATAGCATAAACATAGTCCTGAGTATTTGCATTTCTATATATTTCGGGATTTAGCAGTTCATTTATTGGGCCTTTGATAATTCTCATATCCCTTTTTGGTATAAGCTGAGCAAGCTTTATCACAGCCTTTCCGACCTGATCAAGCTCAACAATATTTATGCCTTTCTTTTGATTTACTTCAGAAAAAGAATATTTAAGCAAAGAGCCAGAGTATCTGATATTATCATCTCCAGCTTTTTGAGGTGCGTGCAAATGTCCCAGTGCAGTATAATTGAACATGCTAAAATAATCAGAACTCACAAAATCAGTACCACCAATGCTTAGCGGTCTTTCAGATTCACAGGTATACTGCGCCTGCTCACCTAAATGAGTAATGTAGCCATGTGTAATCATTACATTTCTCTCATTCGGATTGATAGCTTGTCCTATATTATTAATAATTTTCTTCATTGCGTCATCGTGTGTAGCTATCTGATTGTCATCAAATAAGTGCCGTACATTCCTTGGATCTGTATATGGCAGCAGATAGAAATTTACCGGTCCAAAATCATCCTGCAACGTCACACGATGAATCCTTCCGTCAAAAACGCCAACAATATGAAGACCATTATTAGTGAGTATCTTGCTAGCAAAGGACAGTCTCTCTGCACTGTCATGGTTACCCGCAATTGCGAGAATAGGCACTTTCAGTTCTAAAAGCACCTTGTTGAAAACCCCATCTACTAATTCCACTGCCTCTACAGGGGGTATGCTTCTATCGAATATATCCCCAGCAATGATGAGTGCATCTGGTTTTTCCTTCTCAATAATAGAAAAAAGCTGTTCTAAAACATGATTCTGTTCCTCTAGCATACTGAACTCATTTACTATTTTGCCTATATGCCAGTCTCCAGTATGAATTATTTTCATTATGACACTTCCTTAACTTTAAAGTTAACTATATCTTTATTGGAAAAATCACCTTTATTGCATTTTCAAGTATTTCAAAATTTATATTCTGTGCTGTTACTATCTCTCCATCTATGTTTAGGCAAAGATCCTCTTCACTTTCAATGTTTATTCTCTTACACTTGAAAAGACTTACCTGCTTCAGATGTGTGTGTAACCCCTTCTTATACTTTGGAAATAGGTTTATTATTTGGAATCTACTCATCTCACTAACCAAGCAGATGTCCAGCAAACCATCATCTAATTTTGCATCAGGGGTAGGAATGAATCCACCTCCGTAGTACCTGCCATTTGCAATTGCTACAAGCAGTACCTTCACCTTCATCTTTTTGTCATCAATATCTATATTTACATTGCAAATCTTCTTCTTAAAAACTGTATATATTATTGAAATCAAGTATGCCATACTTCCGGAAACTCCTGGCACCTTCTTGAATTTATCTGCGTTAAAACCTACGTTAGCGTCAAACCCGATTGAGGATATATTTATAAAATACTTGTCATTAACCCTTGCTAGGTCAATGCTCCTCTCCTCACCATTAATTGTATTAACTATCATGTCTTTTATATCAAATTCCGATTGAAAGCTTCTTATAAAGTCGTTTCCTGACCCTGTAGGTATAACTCCGAGAGTTGCCTCTGTTCCTGCAATTCCATTAACTACCTCATTGACAGTCCCATCCCCACCTATAGAATATATCCTGCATTTTCCGCTAACGGAGTATTCCTTGGCTATTTCAGTTGCATGCCCAGGATATTCTGTAACCCGTATAGCGAGCTCCTCAACTTTATCCTTAAAACACTCCTCAATAAACGGTATCAGCTCAAGAGATTTCCCTTTTCCTGCTGTTGGATTAATAATAAAGATATGTTTCATCCAGGCCCCCAAGTAATTACAATTAATAGATCAGACTGTTAATACAAATATATTCTAACACAATTTATCCTACTACCACAAAGAAGTGAACATCTTTGTGATTTTTATTAACACATTTATTTATTAACAATATAGAAAATTTAGTACATTATTATTCCTACTTTTTTAAATAATTTTCATAGGGAATAAAAACCTATCTATTTTGACTGTGCAGCATTCTGAATTCCGATGGCGTTACAGCTTCATGCTTTTTAAAAATCGAACAAAAATAGCTTGTATCATTGTATCCTGAAGCTTCTGCAACATCCTTTATTGAAAGAGCTGTATCTTGTATAAGCAGTTCTTTTGCCTTTTGCATCCTCAAAAGTGTCATATATACAAACGGCCGCATTCTAAAGGTTTTGTTAAATAATCGGCAAAGGTATTGTGGAGATGCATTTATCGTCTCTGCCATATCCTCTATTGTAGGGCTTTTTGAATAATTTGTATCTATAAAGGCAATTACTGGTTCAAGTTGCTTTAGCTTGGAAACTCCCGAAGCCTGTTCCTCTTTCATTTTTTGACGTCTAAGCTCTATAAGTAGACTATATAACTTCTCTGAGCATTTATATCCCATTAATAAACTTTTTGATGGCGCTGCTGCGTAGATATCATTAATCAAATTATCAAGTGTCTTTATCTCTTTAAAATTCATTAATTCATAGCCCTTAAACCCTAGTGAATTCAGCAGAAATGTAACTCCCTGTCCATCAAAGGTCACCCAATGTGTTTCCCAGGGTTCTTCTATGGCATAGTATTCATGTGGAATTCCCGGATACAGCAAAAAGCCAGTGTTTTTACGAATTATAAACTCTTTGCCATCTATTAACAGCTTTCCAGCACCTTTGATGCAGTGGATCCATTGATAGTCAGTATATCCATTCGTTCTTTCGATATGATCTTGGTTCTCCAGTCCACCTACCCCTTTTACATAGTAGGGAAGCTTATTCTCTTCTGTTATAAGAGTAAATAAGTAGTTATTCATAGCGTATCCTTTCAAGCATTTTAGTTTCATATATTTATATAAGTATAATATACTATTATGGAAAGATGCTCAATAGTAATTTATAATGTAAATATAATTATATACAGTTGAGCGATTAAGTTCGCATTTCATTGATATTTTTTTATAAAACACTCTCAAAGGAGGAAGTTATGGGGAAATTTATTTTAAATATTATACACAGACCCGAAATGGTTCCTGAATATGCTGAAAAGGTCACTGGTCAAGGTAAGAAAGAGGATGTTGACAGAAAAAGTCTGCTCACCGAATCTTTGGATATCTTTAAACTTCAGCAACAGATTGCTCATGAAAATGGCTTTAAAACCACTATTCAGATGACTTATGCCAGTCTTTTCAACGAGGAGGCTGTTGCAATTGCAAAAGAACATCACGAAAAGTATGGTGATGAAATAGGGCTGACTTTGTTAGGACTACTATGTAAGGAATTCAGAGATAAATATAAGACAAAGGATTTCTGTATATGGATGTTCTCTATGGAGGACAAGATGTCTATTGTCACAGACGTTTTCGAAAAGTTCTATTCCGCTTTTGGCTTTTATCCAACTTCAACCGGATCATATTATCTTGATGCAGAATTGACAAACTTCATAAAGCAAAAATATCCAATGGTAAAATGCGCTGTAGCAACCTGTTGGGAAGAAGGCCCAAAAGCTTATAGAACCTGCAACAATTCTTGGTACACACTCTTTGATGGTGGTCCTTGGAATCCATGGATTCCGTCAAAACAAAATACACATTCTCCTGCTGCGAATGAGTCTGAGGATAGCGGAATTGTTGCAATTCCTCACTTATCACGCGACCTCTTGGCGTGCTTTGATGGTAATGGTTCTAATTTTGGCACCCATCCTCAAAACGTTCTTAGAGGTATGATTTATAAGGATGGAGAGTATCCCTACCTTTATAATCTCATTGACCAGTATAAGTCACTTGCGAAATATAATAATGGCTACGCATACAACATGATGTTTGTTGGACCTGGCTGGATGAACAAAGCAGGTCGCTGGGAAGCCCCATATGAGTTACTGGTCAAGAGCTATCAGGATGGCATGGCTTATTATGCACAGCTGCGTGACAAGGGCGAAATAGAAGATATGACTATGACCGAATTTTCAGACTGGTATCGTGCAAACAAAACCTATACAGAGCCTGAATGTGCGCTCTGGAAAGATATATTGTACGGCTCAGAAAAGCAATTGTTCTGGTATGTAGACCCATATATGCGTACTTGTGTTGATATGAATCAGGGTGGTGCTCTTATAGACTTAAGACCATATGTGTCAAAGATTGAATGGCCTGTAGGAATCGGCACAAAGCATGTACAGGACGCTTCGTATCCATTTTTAATACAGTCCATGTACAGAGCAGGTTATTTTACTCATTATGCAGGGGAAGGTACTATCAAGAGCTGTAAAATTAGCTATAAGGGAGAAGAAGTGGACTTATGTCTCTGTAGAACCAAGGCTAAATTTTCGCAGAAGGGTTCAGACAGAATTCTTACCCTTGACCCAGTTGAGATTGAATTCAATGACCTTACAATAAAGCTGGTATCTACCTTTACCTTCACTGAAGGCACAGGTAAGATCAAGATTTCCAGAAAGATTATTGAAATGAGTGATCCTACTGCAGTCGTTCATATGAATGAATATACCACTGCATGCTATGGAACTACCGAGTATCCTGAGGATATGTGCGGAATAGTTCTCAAATGTATTGGCAAAAACGATGTAAAAGAAATATTTTATAACTATAAATGCCGTGAAGATAGCATTTCTGACGTTGAGAAGGTTGAGGCAACTATACCTCAAATTGACACCAGGCTATCTATGACTCCTATGGTCGATGGAGTAGAGGGCTACTTTAGAGAAGGTTATGCTTTCTCACCTATGTTTACACTGGGATTAACAAAGAATATTTCAAATAGTGAGGAGCTGATTACATGTCTCAATCTGGAAAAGGCAGACTAAACTACAGATGCCCCTCTTGCTTTATGAGGGATCTTGATATTGATATGTTTTATGACAAAGACAAAGATGAATACTACTGTCTGAGATGCCAATTCACCGGTAATGAAAAGGAAGTATTGGAAAAAAACGAAATGGCAAGGTTTAGATACAAAAGTATGCTCAAAAGAATTACGGATTTTGATTGATTAAAGTATTGGGATTCCCAAAATGGGCAGTCCTTCTATAGAAGGACTGCCCATTTCCATAAAAAAATCAGGAAAATATTGCTTCATGAATTTGCCGTAGTTAGCCACGCGCCAATATTGCATGTCTTTTCTGTATATGTTATAATTATTATAATCTGATGTGTAGAAATGTTACCCCTACTAAATTTGATATAAACCATGAACTTGTTCTATACTAAAAGTGAAAAGTGGCAGCCTACTTAGCCAAAATTTTCAAATAAAGAAGCTTCAATTTATTAAGGCTAATCAAAAAGCTAAAGTAGCGTAAAAATAACATATTTAAGATATTATTTGAAAACAAGAAATAATACAAATTTGTTAAGTTAGAATAGATTTTTGTGATATTGCCATACATTACTGAGCGCCAATATTGCATGTCTTTTCTGTATATGTTATTAATATAATCTGATGCGTGGAGATGTGATAAGCTTGGAAATGTTTGATGATTTTCGTTATTCTTCCAACAAACATGTTGTTGCTGATTTAGCTATCTATCAATGTGGTCATGAAAAGTGTGTTCAGGGACATTTTGTACATGCTGTCCGGAATCACTATATTATCCATTACATTGTTGACGGAAAAGGAACCTATTTCTCGGGTGGGAAAAAATTCGAATTATCAAAAGGTGACGGATTTTTAATCATTCCTTCTGTAAATACAGTATACCAAGCATGCGATGACGATCCGTGGGAATACTATTGGGTTGGTTTTTATGGTACTGAAGCAAGTAAATTATTACAATATGCAGGGCTGGGCATTCATAATCTGGTTTTTCATAATGAGAATCAAGAACTTAAGACATTTTTAAGTAAAATGCAACATAGTGTGAAGTGCCCTTCAAGCTCTGAAATTGAAACTTTAGGTTGTTTTTATATCTTTCAAATCGTTGTAGCGCTATTGGTTTTAGCATCTCGTTGGTATTCTGTTCGATTGCATTTTGGGTCATGTTAGTATTTATTACTCCTGGTATATAGGCATTTACTCGAATGTTCCATGGAGCTAGTTCTGCTGCTAAAGTTTTTGTCATACTTAGTACTGCAGACTTTGTTACGGCGTATCCGCCGCTATTAGCAGATGGAATTAATGCAGCAAAGGAAGCAGCATTGATAATAACACCTTTCTTCTTCTTTTTCATCACCCTACTAACATATTTCGTGCAAAGAAAAACTGATTTCATATTAACATTTATCAATTTATCCCATTCGTCTTCCTCCATATCCGTAATTGTACTGAAAAGACATATGCCAGCATTATTCACCCATATGTCTATACCGCCTAATTCATCTGTGATTTTTAGTATGTACTCTTGTATCGAGGCTGAATTTGTAACATCAATAACATCGCCATAAACCTCTATGCCGTCTGATTTCATCTTATTTACTGCATCGGTTAAAGTTTGCCTGTTTCTACCGTTGATACAAACCTTACATCCTTCGTTGGCTAACGCTCGTGCTATTGCGTTTCCAATACCTCCCGAACTACCCGTTATCACTGCCACTTTTCCTTTAAGACCAAATTCCATACTTATCACCTCTATCCCATTTTTATAACAGCTCCCTGCGCTGCAGATGAAGCATATCTCTCATAAATAGCTAAATATCCTTTTTTATATTTGAAATCAGGCCTTTTCCAATTGGACAACCTCTGCCTAAGTTCATCATCGGATACATGTAGATGTATGGATCTATTGGGGATATCGATTGTTATTATGTCTCCATCACATACGGCTGCAATAGGCCCGCCTTCAGCAGCTTCGGGAGATATGTGTCCCACAAAACACCCGTTGTTCGTTCCTGAAAAACGCCCGTCTGTAACAAGAGCAGTGCTCAATGACAATCCCATGCCATACAGAAATTTCATAGCTTTATACATTTCTCTCATGCCGGGTCCGCCCTTAGGGCCTTCATAACGTATAACTACAACATCTCCAGCTTTTATACCTCCTGATAAAATTGCTTCTTCCGCAGCTTCCTCACAGTTAAAAACAACGGCTTTCCCTGTAAAAGTTCTCATTTCAGGTGCAATTGCAGCAGGTTTTGTTACACAAGAGTCAGGCGAAAGATTTCCTCTCAGCACTGCCAATCCGTTTCCAATATCAAAAGGATTGTCAATCGATCTAATTACATCTCTATTAACAGCTTTTGTAAGTTTATACTCTTCAAAGTTTTTAGAAACTACATTTCCTGTCACAGTCATGCATTCTATATTCAACATACTTTGTATTTCCTTCATAACCCTTGGAATCCCTCCTGCCAAATAGAAATCTTCCATATCGTATTTTGAGGCAGGATTTACTTTAACAATCTGAGGCATGGTTTTACTTATTTCATCAAAATATTTCATCATCTCTTCAGCTGTGATATCCAGTTCTGATGCTATAGCAATAAGATGAATCACCGCATTTGTAGAACCGCCGATGGTATTTAAAACTTTTATTGCATTACAAATAGATTCTTTAGTAATGATATTCTTGGGCAATATATTTTTATTAACAAGGTTTACAATGGCTTCACCTGTTTTCTGCGCAATTCTCAGCCTCTGAGCATAAACAGCTGGAATGAGCGCTGCATTTTCCAATGTCATTCCTAACGCCTCAGCAATGAAGCACATGGTATTAGCCGTTCCCAAATATGCACAGGATCCGCAGGTAGGAGCACATGCTTCTTCCAAATCGACAAATTCATCCTCAGACATTTTTCCATTTTTCAACTTGCCTATTGCTTCCGAAAGTGATGTAAAATCACTTTTTCTTCCATCAAATACAGGCCCGCCTAACATTGGACCTCCTGGCAAAATGATTGCAGGAATTTTTGAGCGGGCAGCGGCCATAAGCATTCCGGGAACTATTTTATCGCATGACCCAAGCATAACTATGCCATCGAGCTGGTGGCATTCCATCATTACCTCAAGGTCATTGGCAATAAGATCTCGTGACGGAAGAATAAATCTCATTCCATCATTTCCCTGAGCAGTTCCGTCACACGCAGCAATAAATCCGAATTCAACTGCGATCCCACCCGCTGCATATATTCCCCTTTTGACATAATCAGCAAGTTGTCGTAAATTGAAATGACCCGGAACCAATTCATTCCATGAATTTGCAATACCAATAATAGGTTTTTCCAAATCCTTATCGGAATAACCTAAAGCTTTAAAGACACAACGATTTGAGCTACCTTCAGGACGTCCAAGAATCTTCTTGCTTCTGAGTTTATTATTATCCATTATTTACCACTTCCTATTTTTTTAGATAAATTATATGCAAATTCAATTATTTTATCTTCCTGTCCACCAATGATCTTTTGACGTCCAAGCTCATATAGTAGTTCACGCTCATCTACGCCAAATTTTTCTGCAACCCTTTTGGCATGTAAAAAGAAACTCCCATATACCCCGGCATAGCCTATAACTAAAGCATATTTATCAATTACCAACGGTCTTTTCATAAGGGGTGCCAATATGTCCTCTGCCGCATCCATTAAAATATTGACATCCTCTCCTGTTTCTATCCCCATTTTACTTAAAACAGCTGCCATTACTTCATGTGGCGCATTGCCCGCACTAGCGCCTATGCCCCGAAGGGTCGTATCTATAAAATCAACTCCGGCCTCAATGGCTGCTAGCGAATTTCCTACTGCTAATCCCAGATTATTGTGGGCGTGAAAGCCTACCGGAATCTTCAGATTATCTTTTAACATCCCGATCTTCTTCTTAACATCATCTGGAAGCATAGCACCAGATGAGTCAGCGCAGTATACGACATCGGCGCCGTATGACTCAAAAAGTTTAGCTTGTTCCAAAATTGCTTCAGCGGATACCATATGAACCATCATAAGAAAGCCAATAGTTGTCATACCCATTTTCTTGCATTCTTTTATATGCTGCTCACCAGCATTAGCTTCAGTAACATGAGTTGCGACTCTTACTATTTTTATATTGTATTCCTGCAAACTTTCCAAATATTTTACTGTCCCAATACCAGGAATCAACATTGCGGCAAGTTTGGCGTTACCTATATTTTTATTGGCTGCAGCCAATAGTTCCCTTTCATTATATGGGGAAAGGCCATATTGGATTGATGATCCATTAAGGCCATCTCCATGTGACAATTCAATGATATTAGATCCTGCCTCTACAAGTTTACGGACAAGATTAGCAACATTTTCAGGTGAAAAGCTATGACTTACAGCATGCATACCGTCTCTAAGAGTGGTATCTATGATTTTAACACTTTTAATCATTAGGTTATTCTCCTCCTATATTGTTCAGTCGGTATTATTTAGCAGTTTTTTAGAATAAACATCACCTGTCTTCATTGCTGCACAAGTCATAATGTCTATATTCCCAGCGTATGACGGCAGAAGCCCTCCGGTGGCTTCAACTTGAATCATAATTATAATTTTATTCTCATCAAGCATAGGTTCCATAAGTAGTTTATATCCCGGCACATATTCCTGCATGGATTTCTCCATTTCATATACGGACTTTAATATTCTATCCATATCATACTTTTCTGCTTTTACATATATGGTATCTCTCATTAAGATAGGTGGTAATGCAGGATTGAGCAAACTTATAGTCTTACCTTTTTTAGCTCCTCCTATTTCAACTATTGCCTGTGAAGTTAAATCGATAAATTCATCTGTAGAAGCACGCATATCATTATCAATAACTTCTGATGATATGGTCGAAACTATTTCAGCGTATTCCACCTGCTGTATCTTGTTGATTGCATATACAATCGGAATTGCTGCCTGTCCTCCGAAGGTCATTAAATTTACACTTCTAAGCTCTTTATTTTCTAAAACTTTATCTAGGTTAACTGACGGTATTATATATGGATCATCTAAATTAGGCATCATATTCACAATAAACTTGTCAGCCAATTGTGGGTATTTAACAATATTTATTGTGTCGTTTGTTGTATTAAATATAATTTGAATGTCAGCGTTTTCGAGTATTGTTTGAATACCCTTCGAGGATATTTCTATTCCTGATTGCTTTGCAATTGGCAACGATAGCTCCATATATTTACTTCTACTTATTATTTTTTTCATTAAGTCCATTCCCATACTTCCGGAACCGAGCACTGCAACTTTAATCCTTTTCAAACCTTCCACGTCCTTTCTATTAGATTTTAATGCCTATCAGATGATTTCCATATTCTAAAAGCTTTAACAGAAGCTTAATATCCTACTTTATATTTAATAACCATTTAATTGAATCCTCAAAACGTGGATTCCAAAACTCCCACGAATGATGCCCAGGTCCATCTATAAAGGTATAGTCAAGAGAAAGTTCCTGTGCATATTTTTTAAATCTAAGATTACTTGGATAATGAAAATCCTCTGTTCCACATAACGCCAAAAGTTGCAAATGTCCTCCAGACATACTTAATTTTTTTGCTAAATTGAAAATATCATAATTACTTCCATCAATTTGAGGATTTTCTCCAAACATTGCTTTAAATGTCCTGTTTTCCCGAATATTGCATTGCTTTATTAATGTCTTGATCAATTCCAGTGGTATTTCATTTTGACTGGAAAATTTTTCGGCAAGAATATCGAATTTCTCCGGATCTGAAACAAGTAGCGGTTTGTTGGCTACAAGTTCATCATTGCACAATACTTTCGCGATATCCTCAATATCCATAGGCCCAGAAAAGCTAACAGCAGCAGCATATTTATGCAGATTATTCATTGCTAGGTTGAACGCGCCATATGCACCCATTGATACTCCAGCAATAAAGTTATCTTTTTTAGCTGGTGACAAGGGTAAAAAAGATTGTAAATACTGAGGTAATTCATCTGTTATAAAATCAAAATAATCTCCACCATACTTCATGTTTACATAAAAACTCAAATCAGCATTTGGCATTACAATAGCCAGTTTGTATTTATCCGATAACGGATCTAGGCCAAGTGAATTATGCATTGTCACATTATTGCATGTCATGCCATGCAACAGCCAAAGAGTTTTGAATTTTGATATAGGCTTACTGCTTTCATTAACATCAAGTGGGAGTAGTACTGTGACCTGCGTATATTTCGCCAAACACTCTGAAAAAAAACTCAACTCCATTACGGGCATGAAAACCACTCCTTTATAATTGTGATATTATCATTAATTTGCTTTTTCAATAAAAAACCTTACTCCCTGCTCTTTCAGAAATTTTTCCCATTCATTAATTTGATCAACCGAAGCATTAAATGAAGGCATCTCCACCTCTGTAGACATTCCAAACCGTTCAAGTTTCGATATGCCCAATACATGATAGGGCATGATTTCTACCAATATGTCCCCATTATATTTATGATAAATATCAGCAATACCTTGGAGATGCTCTTTATTATCATTTATTCCAGGTATTATTGGACAACGAAGAATGACCTTTTTCCCGATTTTGTAAAGTAATTCAAGATTTCTTAGTATATTGCTATTGTCGGTACCTGTGTATTTTCTGTGTAAAGTAGAATCTGTTAATTTGTAGTCAAAAAGATATAAATCTGTGAAAGGTGCTGTTTGATAAAAAGCTTCACTGCTTACATTTCCTGCAGTTTCGATACATGTATGTATTCCTAATTTTTTTGATTTTTCAAGTAAAAGCTCGCAAAAATCCATTTGCATCAAAGGCTCCCCACCAGAGAGTGTAACACCACCGTTGCTAACCTCATAGAACGGTTTGTCTTGCACAACAATATCGATTACATAATCCACATCCATTATTTCACCTGCTATATCCAGGCAGCTATAGTCACATACATCTACGCATTTACCACAAGCAATACATTTGTCCCATAGAACACCATGAACATTATCAACAAAACTATGCACCTGTTGAGGACATATAGCTGCACATTTACCACAACTAATACACTTTCGTTTCAAAAAAGATAGTTGCGGTTTAATGCTTTTACTTTCCGTATTGTGACACCAAGCACAATCCATTGTACATCCTTTCATAAATATAGTAGTACGTATTCCGGGACCATCATCCAAACAAAACTTTTGAATGTTGATGATCATTCCTTTAGTCACTGAAACCATATTTCCCATTATCAAGTACCAACGCCTTTAATTTATGTATTTTAAAAACTGTTATTAGTTCTGTGAATAATATTCTGTTGAATTTGATCGCTAAGACATACAAAGTAATCGGTAAACCCTCCGACTCTTACAATAATATCCTTGTGTTCTTCAGGATTTTCAACAGCCTTAAGCAGCAATTCGGTATCAACCACATTAACTTGAATTTGATGCCCACCAAGTTTAAAATATGTTTCAATAAAATTTCTAATTTTTGTTTTGTTTTCTTTGCTTATAAAACAGGAAGGGTCAAATCGGATATTTAATACACATGTACCGATAGCTAAATTCATTGGTATTGATACAACACTATTGACCATAGAAGTCGGACCATTTTCATCAGTTCCTGCAACAGGCCCAATGGAATCTACCATGGGAGCACCTTCCAATCGCCCATCTGCAGTCGCCGGCATTTTTGCCCCAATCCTATCATACTCTAGGTAATCTATTACTGCAGGCATAAAGTAACCGTTTCCACGGTAGCAATGTACTCCCCTAAACATATTAAATAACTTTTCCATCACATCTTTTGCAATGTCATTTACATATTGATCATTGTTTCCAAACTTTTCAGCCTTTTTTATCTTGTTAAACAAATCTTGATTGTTGGTAAAATTAGCATCAAGTACATGAAGAAAGCTCTTCTTATCAACACCTAGCTCACCATCAAATAATTTTTTAATAACGACAAGACCATTAATAGCATTTGTAGCCCCATAGATATTAGTACTATCAAAGTTATACTTAGCACCGCCGTTCCAAAAACTTTTACCTTCTTCCAGGCAGTTTTTATGAGATAGGGTCCTAAGAGGATCGGACTTATACACATCCATGTGTTGTCGAATATTAATCTGGTCAATCATTTCTTCAGATGTCTTTTTCATATCCTGTAAAAATATATGGTAGAATTCTTCAAATGAGTTACACTCAAGCAGATGTGAACCTAACGACTCATGCAATACATCTAGTAAATTATAGGCCACCCATGTTCCATCAACATTACACATACCATTAATTAAGGTTTCGCTGCATCCTCCCAATCCAAACTCTATGGCATCCGAAGCATCCACCTTATATATATCAATAAGTTCTTCAATATAAGGTTTTTCATAAACCAGAGCAGGATTCGCTTTGCCTGATCCCAGTGACTCCAAAACAATATTCCATATTTCGTCTGGCATTTTTTCGCTTACCCTTAAACTAATGTTTGGCTGCGCATATTTTCTCGATACAAGCAAGATGGTTTTAGTAATTTCGTTATATGAGGGATTTTGTAGTTGGTCACATCCACCAACTACTATATGATGGGCTAAACCTCTATTTATTTCATCTATACGCTTAAATAAATTATCAAACAATTGGAAGACTTCATCTTTCTTTAATATCCCTAATTCGATATCTTTTAAATAATACGGATAAAGGTATTGATCGATTCGTCCAGCCTCTGAAAACATATATTTCATTAGAAAGAGTACTGTGAGAAATGCTTCATAAAATGTTTTCGGCGGTTCCATTACCAGATTATTACTGTAGGCTGCAGCAATTTTACCAATTTCAGGATCACTGGTTTGAAGCGCCATTTGTGAGTATTCTTCAGCACATCTTTTTATGTAAATCTCTATACCATCAATTGTATCTAACAGACCGCTGCAAAACGAAATATAAACAGGATCATTATTTTTTTTACTTTTAAAATTTATCTCACTTTTAATGCCGTTTAAACCGATATCTAAAATTTTTCTGATATCACACACTGAATGATCGCCGAAATGATGATATCTTGGAGGCATAGCTTTAGCCTGATCATAGTTTCTAACTTGTGCATCCCACATTAAATCATTCATTACACGAAAAAGTCTTGTGTTATCTTTATACGTATTACATAATTTACTAAACTTATCTTTATCGAAAGCAATATCTCCTAGAATATTGACGTAAAGACCGCATTCTTTACCTTTATCATCAATAAAACCATTGTAAAAATCCTGTTTACAGTCTGTTAAACCATACACGATTTCGGGTGGTGCTATTTCGCAGAAATACTGTTTTACAACCCGCCCTGCTCTTTGCATAGGTGTATCATTTACTCCAAGGTAAAATAAAGCAGCGCTATGAAGAGAGTGATTCGTTAACAAGGTGTATGTCTCATTGGTTTTTGTTTCGTTTTGAAATTTAATCATAATAATTCCTCCAAATAGTCACAAGCTATAAATAGCACCAAAATTAATTTTTTGAACCTGTTGTTGCAATTCCCTGTATAAATTGCTTCTGAAAAAAGAAAAACAATATGATCATGGGCGTAATTGCAAATATGGAACCTGCCATCAGCTGAGGGTAGTTGGTAGTGTACTGTCCCTGAAGATTTGCCAAGCCGGCTGATAACGGCATTTTCTCAATTGACATATTAACAACCAAAGGCCACAGTAAGTCTTTCCATGCATAAATAGCTGTAAATATTGATAGTGCAACAAGCCCTGATTTTGCAAGAGGCATCATAATTTTCCAATAAAGCTGCCATCTATTGCAGCCATCTAATATTCCTGCCTCTTCTAGCTCAGCCGGCAGACTGAGAAAGAACTGCCTGAGCAAAAAAGTACCGAATGCATTAACAATACCAGGAAGCACCAACGCCTTTATTGTATTTAACCAGGCTAATTTAACAACTATAAGATACTGTGGAATGATGAATAATTGACTGGGTATCATAAGTTGAATAAGAACAATCATAAAGATCAGATCTCTCCCTGGAAATTTAATTCTGGCAAAAGAATAGGCGGCCATCGAACATAATGTAATTGCAAATAAAACTCTAAATAATACTAACAAAATTGTATTGATATAGAATTGACTGAAAGGAAGTTTATTCCATACGTCTACGTAATTCTTCCATATAATCTCCTTAGGAAATATAACCGGAGGAATCTGCATAGACACCGCAAGACTTTTAATAGAAGTCAAAAACATCCAAATGAATGGTAATACCATAATAAAGGAGCCCACTATCAAAATTGTATGAATGGTTATCTTCTCGCTTATATCGCTATTTTTCATTGTTCTATACTCCCATCTCTATTCGTAATGAACCCACTTCTTTTGGAATAATAATTGAATTAAAGTAAAAATCATAATAATCATAAATAAGAGTATGGCAATAGCAGAACCATAACCTTTGTTTGAAATAAAAAAAGAATATCTATAGAAAAGAAAAACCAAGGATTGGACATTAGGCAAGGCTGGATTTGTATTTCCTATCATCATAAATATTAAATCAAAAATCTGTAACGAAGACATTAAAGTAGTGATAACAACAAAAAATAATGTTGGTGAAACCATTGGTATCGTTATTAGAAAAAACTTATTAATAGACTTTGCTCCATCTATTTCAGCCGCTTCATAAAAAGTTTTTGGGATTTCCTGAAGACCTGCCAGCAAAATAACCATATTATAGCCAAGGCAGCTCCAAACACCTACTATAACTAAAGAGAACAGCGCGAATTTGGGATCACTAATCCAATTTGGTCCATCAATCTTGAAAATTGATAATATATAGTTGATAAGACCATAATCATAATTCATTAACCATTTCCAAACCATCGCAATAGCTGCCGGTGTAGAAACTACCGGAATAAAATAAAGTGTTCTGTAGATAAATTTATATTTAATGTTTGTGTTAAGAAGCACTGCAAGTATTAACGACAATACAACCGCAATAGGTACAGAAAGGATTGTATACTCCACCGTATTGAGTATGGTTTTCAACAGCTCCTTATCGTGAAACATCTTTATATAGTTATCAAAGCCTATAAATTTTGCCGACCCAAAGCCAGACAATTTACACAGGCTTAAATACATTGTTTGTATCAGTGGCCAAATATTTAAGATAAGTAAACCAATAATAGTTGGGGCGATCATAAAGTAACCCCAGGCGTAATCAATAGCTTTTTTATTCCAGTTTTTTTTAGAGCGTTGCATAGTTTGTGGACTAACTGATATATCTTCTTTATTCCCTTTAGCCATTAAGACATTCACATTTCCAACCCCCTCTTAATTCTTTGATGTACTTAAGTTAAACAAATGTTTTTTATAAACTTACTTTTCCTCTTTTCGGTAAGGAAAAGTAAGTTTATTTTTATTGTAATTTAGTTGGTATGCTATTAGCTTTAACTAATTATCGTTATCTATTCTGTTGCTTTAATGTCCGCATCCATCTCAGCCGCTATATCTTTACATCCCTGTTCAACAGTTACTTGGTTTGAAAAAATCGGATTAATTACATTTGCTTCCTTCTGGCTAAACGTTGCACTTCCCTCCCAATTGTTCGGGAAAAGAACTGCATAACTTAGCATTTCGGTATATGCCTTTACATTGAATCCCTGAAAATGATCTATCCAGCCTTGAGTCAGACCGGTAAATGCTGGGATTGCAGAGCCATTATCTGACTGAATCTTATTAGCTTCCTCAGAACCTAGATATTCAACGAATTTCCAAGCAGCATCTGGATTTTTTGTGCTAGCAGCTACGACATTGCTGAGCCCATTATACATACTTGCTCGATTTTTACCTTTTGGCAAAACTGCAACGTCACAATTTTTCTTAGTGTACTCATTTGCATAAAATTCGCTGGTCATCCATGAACCGAAAAATGACATTGCTACTTTTCCTGACTCAAAATACTGGGTAGCACTTGTATTGCTAAGCTGAGCCTGTGTGGGTGAACTCTTATCAACAAGTGAAAAATCAGTGGCATATTTCATAGCAGCAATACTTTCAGGTGAATCATATCCTGATTTAGTTCTTTCCTCATTGATCGGATATCCACCATTTTGATACATAAAATCATATAAAACTTGTTGTGCATCTGGATATGCAGCAAATCCATATATTCCTTTTGATGGGTCGGTCAACTGTTTGGCAACCTCTTTTAATTTACTCCAATCCCATGTATCATCAGGATAACTAATGCCTTTTTCGTCAAATAGGGCTTTGTTATACCACAATCCTATCGTATCATAGTCTTTAGGAATGCCATATAATTTACCATCAAAGGTACTAAGTGTTACAAGGTCAGCTGGAAAATTTGTTGTTTTGCAAATACTACTGCTGGCCACCTTACTGGTTAAATCCATAAATTGTCCGCCCTTTGCGTACTTTATAAAGTTATTCGGGTGCATCCAGAAAACATCAGGCAAAGATCCTCCAACAGCAGCAGCCTCAAGTTTAGTCCAATACTGATCAGAAGATGTAACTTCAGCTTTGACTGTAATGTTAGGGTTCTCCTTTGTAAACTGAGCAGCTATTGCTTTCATACCAGCTTCCTGATTTACATCCCATATAGTATAAGTAAGTGTACTTTTCTTATCTGTTTCTTGAGTGCTTGCTGTACCACTTGCCGTAGTATTTTTAGCATTATTTGCTGAAGAACCACAAGCGGCTATTAGCGTAGCTGTCATTGCCAGACAAAGCAACAACGTCATCGATTTTCTAATTTTTTTCATAAAAACACTCCTTTAAAATATTTAATTTTTCCTTTGCATGGATTAGTATATAGTACTAAATAATCTGATACAATAAGCATTTGTTGCTTATTTATATACATTTGATGCCCATGCTTAGAGTTAAATCATGAAGCAACATAATTCCAAATAAAGATATATCCAAGGCATCTAAACGTCTGAAAACCATTGAAATAAATGAGGTTTCAATCGATTCTTTATACCTTATTATCTTACATTAGTAAAACAAATACCTAAAACTGTTAATGTCTCTATTTTTCTTTAGCTCCGATAAACAATTAACAATTTTTAAATCGTTAAAATATAGTTAATTATAGGTATACGGGAGGTGTAATATGTCATACAAAGTAAAACATTATGATAAAAAAACAGTAACTACACAAGTATATGAATCAGTATCTTATTGGAATAAAAGAAAAAAGTGATCTGCGAACAAGAATTCTTCGTTGGAAAACTGGATAGAGATACCTATGTATTTTACCTTCAAAAAGTTTGGATGATAAACAAGCTGTGGCCAGATATCTTGAAAGTTACATCAGGTGTTCAGATCAAAGGATGGTGAGAAATTAGATATGTTTCATCTAGTCTTATCCCGCAAAAATAATTAAGTAGTGCAATTTCTTCACTTACAGCTTTGTATGCTGGTTTAAGATCCGTTATAAATGGGTTTTGATCCTTTGACGCTATATATTTTATTGAGTTTCTTATTTAATGAATAACACAAGTGTCTGTATTATTGTGTTTGGAAAACCTGTTCTGAAAGTATCAGTAAAGCTTTTAAGACCATCTATGCAGGTAATTAGAATATCTTCTACACCCCGTTTTTTTAGTTTGTTACAGACATAAATCCAGAATTTTGCTCCTTCACTTTCTCCCACCCATATTCCTAGAACATATTTGTCGTCAGATTGATTGATGCCAAGACAAATATATGAGGACATAGATACTCTTCTACCGTCTTCCTGCTTCACTTTAAAATGCACGGCATCTAAGTATACAATTGGATAGACCTTATCTAATACACGGTTTTGCCATTGAGCAGCATCGCCCATGACTTTATCAGTGAACTTAGATATCATCGCATAGATGGGTATCCATTAATTCCATAAAGCTCTTCTAATTCAGTTTTTATATCTCTTGTACTCGTACCTTTTGCATGATATCCTTTAAAAACTTTTGCATAAGTCCATTTTTTTCAACAATATCCTCCATTGTCTTACATTTTTAACTCCGATTTGTAGTCAATTTCTGCAATTTCATCCATATTTCATATTCATCCTGTAAAGTTATATCGATATTATTTCCCATATATGTTACAGTTTTTCATTTTCTAAAATATTACTTCATAAAAAAACTGTGCAAGTATTGTGTTTTAATTTACGCACCTACTTGTACAGTTTCTAATTAATTCCTTAACACAAATACATTCTAACATAACCTAGACTAGACTATTACTTCACTCTTCCCAGTCTTATTACATTCCAAGATAGGTTTTTAACAGTAGCTTTCACGTTTCCATCTTCAATAGCAGCATTTCCATTGCTATTTGGTACAACATTATTTGGATTCTGTTTTGTATTGGAAGCTTTGACATCGCTGCTTTCCATAACAATATGCTCTACAACCTCAAACTTACCAAATCCATTGAGCTCGATGTCAAGTGTAATATTGTTTTCCATATCACGGTTAACTGCGAAAAGTGTTATTTCATTATTATCTTCACTAATAACAGCTGTAGCATCGATGCATGGTACATCGGTGAAATCCTTGCTGTCATACATTGGCGACTTTACAATAGGATTTAGTACTGTTCCCCTTCCATAAATAGATGTATGAAGGTATGGATAGAAGATTGTCTGTTTCCAAGCATTACCACCATTTTCAGTCATTATTGGCGCAATTACATTTACCAACTGAGCAAGGCATGCCATCTTGACACGATCTGCATTCTTAAGAAGAGTTATTAGCATGCTTCCAACTAAAAGTGCATCCTCAAAAGTATACTCATCCTCAAGCTGATGAGGTGCTATTGACCATCTGTCAATCTTCTTATCTGCATTATTTGAATGAAACCAAACATTCCACTCGTCAAAAGAAAGGTTAATCTTTTTCTTACTATGCTTTTTAGCTTTTACATAATCGCAGGTTGAAACCACTGACTTGATAAATGCATCCATATCCATAGATCTTGCAAGGAAATTTGAAGTATTATTATCATGGTTTCCATAATAGGTATGTAAAGAAATATAATCAACATGCTCATAAGTGTGCTCAAGTACAGTTGCTTCCCACTGTGCGAATGTTGCCATCCCGCTACCTGAGCTTCCACAAGCTACTAACTCAATTGTTGGATCTACCCATTTCATTACCTTTGCGGTTTCGCAGGCAAGTCTTCCATACTCCTGCGCTGTCTTATGACATATTTGCCATGGCCCATCGAGTTCATTTCCGAGGCACCAGGTTTTTATGTTGTGTGGCTGAATGTATCCGTGTGATTTTCTAAGATTACTCCAATATGTGTCCCCTGGGTGGTTACAATATTCCACTAAATTTCTTGCAGCATCTGCGCCCCTGGTACCCAGGTTTACTGCCATCATAACCTCTGTTCCAACCTCTTTTGCCCATTGGCAAAATTCATTTGTTCCTATTTCATTTGTTTCAGTTGTCATCCAAGCTAGCTCTGTCCGTCTTGGCCTCTTGTCAACAGCTCCCACACCGTCCTCCCAGTTGTATCCCGAAACAAAATTTCCACCTGGATAACGAACTATTGGCATCTTTAATTCCTTAATCATTTCTTTAACATCTTGGCGGAATCCAAATTTATCTGCCGTAGGATGGCTTGGTTCATATATTCCACCATAAACTGCTCTACCTAAATGCTCAATAAATGAACCATATATTCTTTTGTCTACTTCACCTACCAAGTAATCCTTGTTAAGTATTATCTTTGCACTTCTCATAAAATCCTCCCTGCATATTAATGTTTTTATTAATTCAGTAGTATTTATATTAATAACTATATAATAATCCCCATTAAACATGCTGTCAATAGATTTTTTCATAATAGATTTATATCCAAATAAACCGAGTTTTTGGCTTCAATGATAGTTAAAATTCTATTTACAGAAACTTATAAGTAATTTATACTTGTATTAATCTTGTGAAGGAGGTGGCGCTATTAAATGAAAATAAACATCTCGGAAAAGTGGTTGCCAGTTTATGAGGCCCTGAGTAGTAATGTTCGTCTCAAAATAATTAACTTTCTTGCACAAAAGCCCATGAATATCAAGCAGCTTGCGCAGCAGCTGGGTCTCAGCAGTGCCATAGTTACAATGCATATCAAGAAGCTTGAAGCCTCCTCCATAATACACTGTGAACGAAAAAGCATAAACGGATCCGTTCAAAAGCTATGCTTTCTTGATGTGGACTCCTTGGAGATTGAATTCCCAAATAAGATTTCTAAAGCTAGAAATTATCACGAAATTGCAATGCCCATTGGTCATTACTCTGACTTCAGTGCCACTCCAACCTGTGGAATAGCAACACCAGAAAAGCTAATTGGGCAATATGACGACCCCAGATATTTTTTAGATCCAGATAGAGTAAATGCCGGCATACTCTGGTTTACAGTAGGCTATGTTGAATACAAAATTCCTAATTTTCTTCTGTCAGTGCAGCAGCCTGAGGAGCTAGAAATCTCTATGGAACTGGGCTCTGAAGCTCCAGGTATAAACAATAACTGGCCATCTGATATAACTTTTTCCCTAAATGAGCATAAAATCGGCGAATGGACTAGTCCCGGAGACTTTGGAAACAGCCGCGGCAAATACACCCCCGTATGGTGGAGTCTTGGTGTGGGTCAATTTGGGCTTTACAAAGCAATACGCATAACTCAGGAGGGCTCTTATATTGATGGCATAAAGGTTTCAAGCACTACGCTATCATCTCTGGATATTCGTCAAAAATACTGGACTTTTCGGATTGCGGTACTTTCAGACGCCACAAACGTCGGTGGTGTTACCCTTTTCGGCAAAGGCTTTGGTAACTATAGCCGTGATATTACATTCAAACTGTATTATAAATAAATATTGTCCATAACAGTTGCTTTTTTGCATAATATGTATTAACATATTATGTGCATCGGAAATTCCAATTAATGCATTACTTGCGCCCGTAGTTCAACTGGATAGAGCGTCTGGCTACGAACCAGGAGGTTGGGGATTCGAACTCCTCCGGGCGCACCAATAAAAAACAAAAGACACTGCAATCATTTTGCAGTGTCTTTTGTTTTATCATAAACAGAGTTTTTGAATTCATCATTTGTACTTACATAACAGGAAACCCCATTGTTGTCATCAGAGCCATTGCGTTTTGTGAAGTGTCAACTCTGGTGTGTTGAATCAGAACAGGGACATCACTCTCAACTTTTAGAGAATACGGGACACCGACAGGTACATTTTCTCCCTTATCATCCTTGAGCTTATCTAAGCGTATGTGATTGGTACGTCTGGCTCCACATGCAGAGAAAACATTTTCCATTGGTTCCCTGTCCGCAAAGTAGATTGTTATATTAAGATGTGCGCCCTCGTCCCCTGAATTCAGAACACATAACCCGTCATGACTTTCGGCTTCTCCTATACTCTTTGGCTGAATATATCCGTCTGAAATTGCCCATACCTTATGTCCTATAGCTTTTGTCATTTTTTCTCCCTTCACAAAGTCAAATTTTCGATATCACTTATCTGCTTAATTCTTTCACTTTGAAGTATGAGATTAAATAAGGTGAATTTCAGATTTGGTTTGTTGTTCTCGGAAGATAAAAAGAAAGTTTCTTTAAAATGATGTCCCAGCTGTAATGGGTGGAAAGCATAAAAAACATGCTATTCATTAATTTATATAAAAATTTGTATTATAAACGAGTATTCTTCATTTAAAAAGTCATATACATTAGGACCATATATCTATAGAATGTGAATATATGAAAAAGGGACTTTTGTTTTATATTGAAGTATTCATATCTCTCAGTAAATGACAACTACCAACTTTTTTTTGAAATATACTACTAATTAAAAGGAGAGATAAAAAATAATGAAGGTTCTCAATAATCTAAAAATTGGCACCAAACTTACAATACTTATAATTTTAATGCTAATCGGTATTTTTATCGTTGGAAGTATAGGCTCTTACAACAATATGCAATCAGAAAAAGTATTGGCAAGTATATATAAACAAGATCTCTTATCTGTCGAATTGCTTAGTGATATAAGAACGCAATCAATAGCAAACTTAGCAAATAATTTAAAGCTAATGTTGATTTCTGATATAGCTTACCAAAAGAACGTATTGGCAGATATTGAAGCGAATAAAATCGCTTTGGACAATGATTTAAAATCATATGCAAATAATACATCTCTCGATTCCTTTGAAAAAGAAAATTATGATATGCTTCAAAAAGATTTGAAAAAATGGAGAGAAATTTTGAGCAAAACCACTGAGTTATCTACTTCCGACAAATCAAAGGAAGCATTAGATTTATTTAATGCTTCTGGCGAAACAATATTTGAGGGAATGCAAACTACCATAAGAGATTTAGTAAATTATAATATTAAAAGCGCTGATGTGATATACCTGCAGAACCAAAAATCTCAAAAAGCTGCCACAACACTCTTAATAGTAATTGTTTTTGTCGTAGCAGCCATATGCATTTTATCTGGCATAGTTATTACAAGAACCATAACAAAGCCAATATTAAAGGTTATCTCTCTTATAAAGAAAACTTCAGATTTCGATCTAGTTTATGACAATTCCTATGATGAACTATTGAGTCATAAAGATGAAATGGGTATAATATTCACTTCTGTATCAATTATGAGAGCATCCTTACGAAGTACTATCAGTAAGCTACTGAATATCTCTAATAACCTTGCTGCAAATTCAGAAGAACTAACTGCTTCTACTGATGAAAGTACAAAAACCATTAATCAAGTAGTTTTTGCAATCACTGAAATTGCAAAAGGAAATAATAGTCAGGCAGATGCTGTAAGTAGAGCAAGTGCAACCATATCCGATATCGCAACCCATATTGGTGAAGTACATACGGTTACCGCCCAAAGTGTTACTACTGCAATAGAGTCCTTAACGATAGTTTCTGAAGGTCAAAATGCAGTTGTATTAACTACTGACAAAATGCAAGAAAGCATTATGATCTCAGGTAGTGTAAACACTTCACTTGAAGAGTTAAGTGAATCAATAAATAAAGTAGGAAATATCTCTGAAGTTATAAATTCAATAGCAGCGCAAACGAATTTGTTGGCACTCAATGCTGCGATTGAGGCCGCTAGGGCTGGAGAATCTGGCAGGGGCTTTGCTGTTGTAGCAGAAGAAATACGTAAGCTTGCCGAGCAATCATCATCCGCTGCAAAAGACATAGCTTCTATTATAAAAGATACTGTAGCAAAAAATGCAGTAGCTTCAGAAAACATGGTAAAAGCAAAAGAGATAGTATCGGAGCAGTCCTTGGCTGTAAACGTAACAAAAGAAGCGTTCGAAAAGATTAAATTTTCTGTTGAAGGAATTTCGAAACGGACCACAAATGTTGCGGAAATGCTTAGTACTATTGACACAGCAGCTCAAGATATTTCCAGTCACACACATGACATGGCTGCTATAGCAGAACAAACAGCCGCAAGTTCTGAAGAAATTTCCGCTTCCAGTGAGCAACAGCTTGCATCAATTGAAATGATTTCAAATGCTGCTAGTGATTTATCAGGTATGGCTATAGAGATAAACAATGAGATTAGCAAGTTTAAGTTGTAAAAAAATTTTCTACAACTTAAAATTTAATTACATAAAAATTATTAAACAAAGGCATCAGGAGAAGCCCTGATACCTTTGTTATTGCCATTGTCCTTTTTTTGCTCAAAAACACAGTAATATTAAAAGTTCTGTATTGAAAATTCACTTTTTTATGTTAACAAATTAAAGTGTTAACGTATTTCCTTAGTAATCGGTATTTATTACAAACTTTAATATTGCTTTTAGGCAATGTGTTTATTAAATGCCTAAAAGGCGCTCTAATGCAATATTTAACAGCTAGTAAAATGATAATAATTTATTGAATTTTTTGCTTTTTTAGTGTATACTTCGACAATATAGTAAAATAATCGAAATTATTTAAAATAGTTTACAATATATTGCTTTTTAATTAAAGAGCTGCATATCAGTTTGTTATTCCATAAGTGACAATGTCGTTGCTGAATGTTTCATATCATACTGATTTTTTTGTGCGTAATTTGTGCAAAATAAATTATATAGCTTTGTACATTATTTGTTTTACTTTTATAGGTAGATATATATAGTTTCTAAATATTTTTTTAAGCCGCATAATAGGTTTGCGGTTAGGAGGTCTTTATGACAAGATACATTACAAAACGGCTACTGGTTTCACTTTTAACACTTTGGATTATGTTTACACTTACTTTTTTTCTTATGCATTTTGTACCTGGTAGTCCATTCATTGGTGATAAAAAGATGACACCACAGATTCTTGCCAACTTAGAAGCTAAATATGGATTGGACAAGCCGCTTATAGTTCAATACGGATTGTATTTTAAAAACGTATTGCAAGGAGATATGGGTCAGTCTATAACACTTATTGGCCAAGATGTTAAGGACATTATTGCTCGTAAGTTTCCCTACTCTTTGAAGTTAGGACTTTTTGCAAGTGCTATGGCAATAGTACTTGGAACGTTTTTAGGTGTCACAAGTGCACTAAGGCGAAACACAGGTATAGACAGATTTATAATGCTGATTGTGACCATCGGAATTGCTGTTCCAAGTTTCGTTGTTGCCACGGTAAGTATGATTATATTTGGTGTACAGCTAAACTGGCTGCCTACCATAAGTAGTTTAGACACTGTATCAAGCTTTATCCTGCCTGGCTTTGCACTTTCCTTCTTCCCTTTAAGCTTTATAACTAGATTAATGCGTTCTTCCATGCTTGATGTAATTAATCAAGATTATATACGAACAGCTAGGGCAAAAGGCCTTTCTGAAGGAGTTGTAATTTTCAAGCACGGTCTTAGAAATGGAATTCTCCCAATTGTTACTTACGCTGGTCCAATGCTGGCTGGTATCTTGACTGGCTCCTTTGTCATAGAATCCATCTTTTCTATTCCAGGTTTAGGAAGCTCATTTGTTACCAGCATCACAGCAAGAGACTATCCCACTGTTATGGGTGTAACGATGTTTTTTGGAGCCTTTTTAATTTTTATGAATTTTTTAGTAGACATTATGTACACGTTTGTTGATCCAAGAATCAATATAATAAACTAGGGTAGGTGATAACACATGATAAAGAATAATAATTCTGAAATATTAGGAAAAGATTTGTTTTTGCCTGCTACAGACGAAGAAAAGGCAACCTTTGAGGTTATGCGTCCATCAATTGGTTATTGGAGGGACGCTTGGAATAGATTAAAGGCAAACAATGTTGCAATTGGAGCACTTGTTGTTATTATATTGATATTTCTTGCGGCAATAATAGGTCCAATGTTGTCTCCTTATGCTTATTCACAAATAAACGAAGGTAGAGAAAATCTTACACCAAATTTTCAACATATTTTCGGGACTGATAGCTTAGGCAGAGACTTGTTTACAAGAACAATGATTGGTACAAGAATCTCTTTGGCAGTTGGTCTTGTGGCTGCAGCGATGATATCAATCATAGGTATTGTTTATGGTGCAGTTTCTGGTTTCTTTGGTGGTTGGGTTGACAATATTATGATGAGAATAGTAGATGTAATATATTCTATTCCTACCATTCTTATTGTTATACTCTTACAAGTGGTAATAAAACATCCACTCGATGTTTTGGTAGAACCAGGTCATGCGCTGCATTTTATGAGTGGTCTTGGAGCTGGTTTAATAAGCATTTTTATTGTATTGGCTCTCCTATACTGGGTAGATATGGCCAGAATAGTGCGCGGACAGGTCCTATCAATTAAGGAGCAAGAGTACGTAATGGCAGCAAAGGTGTTGGGTGCAAGTAATAAAAACATTATTTTTAAGCATCTTATCCCGAACTGTATTGGTCAAATTATTGTAATTGCTACTTTAAAAATACCTGAAGCTATTTTTGCAGAATCATTCTTAAGCTTTATAGGACTTGGTGTTTCATCACCAATGGCTTCTCTTGGTTCTCTTTCGCAGACTGCATTAAAGGGAATTTATTCTTTTCCATATATGCTTATTTTCCCAGCAGCATCGATAAGCTTAATCATTCTTTCCTTCAATATTTTTGGTGATGGTCTTCGTGATGCTTTAGACCCAAGAATGAAAAAGTAAAAATATAAAATGCCATATTATGTCGGCAGATGAGGTAATAATTATTATGAATAAAAAGTTACTTGAAATAAATGATTTAAGAGTTTCATTTTTCACCCCTGCGGGTGAGGTTAAAGCGGTAAATGGAATTACCTATTCGCTGGAGCCGGGGAAGGTTTTGGGCATTGTTGGAGAATCAGGTTCAGGAAAGAGTGTATCCTCCTATTCTGTTATTGGGCTTATAGATAAGCCTGGTAAAATTGTAGGTGGAAGCGTTATTTTTGATGGCAAAGATGTTTCAACTATGACAAAGCAGGAAAGACTTCAGTTTGCAGGAAACGAAGTTGCTATGATTTTTCAAGATCCTATGACAAGTTTAAATCCAGTGTTTACAATAGGTACTCAGATAGCAGAATCATTACGTCACAAGTATGGGAAGCTGTCAAAGCAAGAAATAAAAAAGCGTTCTGTAGAATTATTGACGCTAGTTGGTATAAACGAGCCCGCAAAACGTCTAGTTCAGTATCCGCACGAATTTTCAGGTGGTATGAGGCAGAGAGCGATGATAGCTATGTCACTAGCTGGTTCTCCAAAGCTTTTAATAGCTGATGAGCCAACAACCGCTCTAGATGTTACGATACAGGCACAGATTCTTGAGCTTTTGAAGAATATACAGAAGAAGACTGGTATGGCCATTGTGCTTGTAACTCATGACCTTGGAATCGTTGCTGATATGGCTGATGATGTTATTGTTATGTATGGTGGAAAGATAGTGGAGCAAGGTTCGGTGTATAGTATATTCAAAAACCCTAGTCATCCATATACAAAAGGTTTGCTCAGATCTTTGCCAGATTTAAATGCAAAGGGTTCGAAGCTCATTCCTATACTGGGAAATACAGTTGACCTTTTAAATCTGCCTGTTGGTTGTTCCTTTTCACCAAGATGCGAGCAGTGTTTAAAGGTTTGTATAAATCATATGCCTGCTGAATATAGAGACGCTGATGGGCACATTACTTCGTGCTGGCTATTAGATGAGAGAGCAAAAGATAGTGTGGAGGTACAACACAATGACTGATAAAAGCAAAACCGCTTTAGTTGAAGTTAAAAACTTGAAGCAATATTTTCAGATTCACAATCATCTTGGCCAAAAGGCCTACGTAAAAGCCGTTGATGATGTAACCTTTAATATATTGAGGGGTGAAACACTGGGTCTAGTTGGAGAATCAGGTTCAGGAAAAACTACACTTGGCCGCTCAATGCTTAGAATCTATGATCCTACCAGTGGAACTGTAAAAATTGATGGCGTAGATATCACAAAATTTAAGGGATCACAGCTTTTGCCCTATAGAAAGAAAATGCAATATATTTTTCAAGATCCTTACGCTTCTCTTGATCCTAGAATGACTGTCTCGGATATTGTAGGGGAAGCTTTAGATATACATCATCTAGCGAGATCAAGGAAAGATAGGGCTCAAAAAATAAGGGAATTGCTCAGTCTTGTTGGATTAAATACAGAGCATGCGTCTCGTTATCCCCATGAGTTTTCTGGTGGACAACGTCAGAGAATAGGTATAGCACGTGCTATTGCTGTAGAACCTGAGTTTATTGTATGTGATGAACCGGTCTCCGCTCTTGATGTTTCTATCAGAGCTCAGATAATAAACACGCTTGAGGAAATGCAGGACAGGCTAAATCTCACGTATTTGTTTATCTCACATGACCTTGGTGTAGTGAGACATACCTGTGATAGAGTTGGTGTTATGTATTTAGGTAGCATTGTTGAGCTAGTTGAGTCTGAGGAGCTATATAAGAAACCTCTTCACCCTTACACCCAAGCACTGCTCACCGCTATACCAGAACCAAATCCTGATGTTGCAAAGAATCGTAACAGGATTATTTTAAAGGGAGAAATTCCATCACCGGTTAATCCACCTTCAGGGTGTAAATTTAGAACAAGATGCCCATATGCAAAGACAATTTGCGCAGAGAAGGAGCCACAGTTTACTGATTACGGAAGTGGACACTTTGTAGCCTGCCACTTCGTAGGGAAGATATAATGAACTCACTGAGCAAAAGTAGAACATTGAGTCTTTTAGTGGGGTCATGAAATTGAATAAAAAGGGTAAATTTTTCTTATTACAAAAATAATACGTTATTTCTTATGTAGTCTGGTGAGGTCGACATTGGATTTAAAATTAATTAGACGAGGTATAAATCCTTTTAAACATGGGAAGCTATTAACTGTTGTAATAATGGATTAAATAATAATTAAAAAAATAATAGGGGGTATAAACAATGAAAAGAATATTAGCATTAATACTTTCACTAGCTATGGCTGTAACAATGTTTGCAGGCTGTGGAAGCTCAGCAAGTAGTTCAAAAGCAATTACTGCTGTTATTGGTTCAGAGCCAAAGACTTTAGATCCATCACTAAATAATTCTCTTGATGGAGGCACATATATTAACTGTGCTTTTGAGGGATTAACAACTTATGGTAAGGATGCTACCATCGTACCAGGAGCTGCTGAAAAGTGGGAAGTAAGTGCAGATGGTACAGTGTACACCTTCCACATCCAGAAAAATGCACAATGGTCAGATGGTAAAGATTTAACTGCAGCTGATTTTGTATACTCATGGAGAAGGACAGTTGATCCAAAAACTGCTGCTGACTATGCGTATTACCTTTATTTCCTTAAAAACGGTGAAGCTATCAATGGCGGAGAAGGTGCTACTGATACTTTAGGCGTAAAAGCTATTGATGCAAAGACTCTTGAAGTAACTCTTGCAGCTCCATGCCCATTCTTTACTGAGATAGTAGCCTTCCCAGCACTTGTTCCTTTAAGAGAAGACATTGTTTCAGCTAATTCAGAAAAATGGTCTCTTGACACAAAAACATATATCGGCAATGGCCCATATGTTCTTACTAGCTGGGAGCATGATTCTAAGCTTACATTTGAAAAGAATGATAAATACTGGAATAAAAGTACTATAAAAGCAACTAAAATCGAGTGGTTTTTAATGAATGATGAAAATGCTATTCTTGGAGCATTTAAGAATAAACAAGTTACATTTGCAAGAGGTATTCCTACTGACGAATATGCTGCTGAAAAAGCTGCTGGAACACTACAAATTCTTCCTCAGTTGGGAACATATTATTTAGATTTACTAAATACTAAAGCTCCTTTTGACAATCCAAAGGTAAGAAGAGCTGTAGCACTCGCAATTGACCGTAACTATATTGTTGAAAAAGTTACAAAGGGTGGTCAGACTCCTGCATCCGCTTATGTTCCTTTTGGTATAGCAGATGTCAAAGATACACCTGACTTCCGTACTACTGGTGGTGATTTCTATTCAGTAAAAGCGGCAGATTTGGAAAAGAATATCGCTGAAGCAAAAGCACTTATGGCTGAAGCAGGATATCCTGATGGAAAAGGCTTCCCTAAGGTAACCTACGGTTTAAATACTGGTGGTAACCATCAGGTTATAGCTGAAGCTATTCAACAAATGCTCAAGAAGAATCTTGGAATTGATATGGAGATTCAGGCTCAGGAATGGAACGTATTCCAACAGTCTAGAAAAGATGGCGTATTCAACATGGATCGTAATGGTTGGATAGGTGACTATATGGATCCTTCAACCTTCATGGATATGTTTACGTCAAAGAATGGTCAGAATAACTCGAAATACAATAATCCTGCATATGACAAGGCTATTTCAGACGCAAGAGTTGCAACTGATCCAGCTAAACGTGTGCAGTTATACCATGATGCAGAGAAATTAATCATGGACGATATGGGAGTTGTTCCTATATACTTCTATACTGACCCTGTAGAAATCTCTAAGGATTTACAGAATTATGTTGTAACTAAGCTTGGGTTTATATACTTTAACTGGGCTTCTTACAAGTAAGATGAATTTATTGTAGGAAAGCACCTATATGATTTATAGGATTGCAAAAAGGGTTGGACATCAGAGTGATGTCCAACTCTTTTATTTAATTTTTTATTCAAATAAGTCAGTAATTAAAAGGCAGCTGTTTTTTATATGTTTAGTTTGCTAAATAGTTCCTACTGCTGGTGGAGTATACACTCTTAGTGCTAACTCAGCATCAAGCATTAGCAAACCATTTGAATCACCTTTTATGAGTTTTAGCTTCCGCAAGTTCTTTTCTACTGTTGCTTCTTCCTCAATCTGCTCAGTTACGAACCACTGAAGAAATGTATTTGTACCGTGGTCCCTTTCTTCTATAGCATTATCAACTATATTGTATATGGATTTTGTTACTAACTGCTCGTGCCCCAGTGTCAAATCAAAAATCTCTTCAGCTGATTTGAAATCAACCTGTGGTGCGTCAATTTGCAGTAATTCAACCTTACCACCTTTGTGATTAATATAGTTAAAGAATTTCATCGCGTGATCACGTTCCTCTTGAATCTGTACACGAAAGAAATTTGCAAAGCCATCTAAGTTTTGATTTGCAAAGTATGCCTCCATACTCAAATACAGATATGCTGAATAGAATTCTTTTTGTACTTGTTCGTTTAATAATTTATTAAGTTTGTCGCTAATCATACTTACCTCCGATTAAATGTTTTATTTCCATTTGATATTACAATTATACCCTTGCCTTCTCATTTCAAAACACATTAATTGTTTGAGTTCTTAGCTTAGGAATAGCTTCCCATTTTGGGAGGGGCTATTTCCTGTCAATACAACCTTATCTGTCAGTTGCAATATAGGCTAGTTTGTTTAGGCACAGTTCCCAGCTTCCTCCACCTTTTCGCTATTCCCTAATTTAACGATAGTAATATAATTTTTTTTGTTAATCTTATGTTATAATTATATTTATATTGCGATAATTAATTTTTATATCCTTAAAATGATTATTAAGATTTTTCAGCATAAATAGAGGTTAGTATAAGGGAGTCAAACATGTTTTTTGAAGATTTTAAGTCACTGCTATACTCTGACACATCAGTGCCAGATATTTTTATCAGCCAATATATGCCTTCAATGGACAGCACAAGCGTAAAGGTTTATATGTACATGCTCTTTTTGTGCAAACACAACAAGAAGGCAACTACAGATGAACTTGCCAAAACTCTCAATCTAACACTTGATGAAGTTAAAGCAGCTCTGACAAGTCTGGACAATCTTGAAGTAATTACTTGGGTTGAAGATAAAATACAGCTAGCTGACTTAAAAGAGGAAGAGATAAAGCGCATGTATCGTCTGAAGTCTATTTCCTCTCCTGCGCAGGCAAATGAAAACTTTGAGAAGAATAAAAACAGAAACAACACCCTTGCAGCTATTAATTCAAAGTTTTTTCAGGGTCTTATGCCTCCAAACTGGTATTTGACAATTGACAACTGGTTTACTATATATAAATTTGATGAGGATGTAATGTACACTCTCTTCAAGTATTGCCATGACAACAACACTTTTCACAAGAGCTATATCGAGGCTGTTGCAACAAGCTGGCACCGTCATGGAATATTAAATTTCTTTGATTTAGAGAAATATTTTGAGGAAATGTCGCAAGTTCGTGGCATTAAGGGCACCATTATCAAGAAGCTTCGCCTGAGAAGAGCTCTCACAGAGTATGAACATGAATATGTTGAGAGATGGGTTATTGAATATAAGTATGGCTTTGATGTTATTGAAATTGCACTTAAGAAAACTGTTGGCAAAACTAATCCTGACTTTAAGTTTTTGAACAACGTTTTGACTAAGTGGCATGAACTTGGACTAATTTCAGCTGAAGAGATAACGGGGTATGAAAATAGTCTTAAGACACAGTATCAAAACACACAAAATCCTCAAAAACCAAAGCCTAAAGAATCACAGAGAGATAACTTTGATCAGCGTCAATATAATGAAGATTATTATGATAACTTTTTTACAAATACGACTAAGTCATCATAAATTAAGGGTTAGCACTTTTTTCGGCTACTATGTGGCTCATGGAGGTTATTATGAACAGAGATATCCATAATATCATTGCAAGAGAATATGAAAGAAGGCAGAAGCTGTCAGCAGATATAATGCAGCAGCATAAGGAAGAGCTGTATGCCAAAATACCGCGCCTGCTTGAAATTGATGACCAAATTAATCATTTAGGCCTTAAATACAATAGGATGATATTATTTGCCAATGGTGATACAGCTGCACTTCTGTCTGATCTTAATAACAGCATAAATGCAATTTCTGCTGAAAAAACGGAACTTTTGAAACGTGAAGGCTTAAGTGTTGATTTTTATAAGCCACAATATCAGTGCGACAAGTGCTCTGACACTGGCTTCGTTGCCAACTCCACCGGTTCCAGAAGGTGCTCCTGCTACAAGCAGCAAATAATCAATCATCTATTTAAAGCATCAAATATAAGCCTTACAGGTAATGAGTGCTTTGAGAATTTCAATGAGCTACTATATCCAGATGAGGTTAATCAAGCAAAATACGGAATAGCTATTTCTCCTCGTGAGAATATTGATAACATAAAAAGAGCCTGTATAGCGTTCACTAAAAACATTGACAACCTAGATCAAAAGAATCTATTCTTTAGTGGTCGCACAGGCGTTGGAAAAACATTTTTATCCTTCTGCATTGCAAGGGAGTTGATTAATCAAGGAAGAACTGTGCTTTATTTAACTGCACCCATGTTGTTTGATATTATTACTGAGTATAAAATGAGAGCTTATAAGGACGATCATTTTAATGATGATAGATATCAGAGTATTTTTTCTGTGGAATTGCTTATTATTGATGACCTTGGCACAGAACCTTTGAGCGATGCCAGATATGCTGAACTTTTGAATATTTTGAATACTCGACAGTCTCGCAATGCTATGTCTGCCTGCAAAACAATTATCTCCACAAATATGGGGCCTAAAAAGCTATTTGAGCTCTATTCTGAGCGTATCACCTCCAGAATTGTGGGACATTTTGATAGGCTTGTACTAGCAGGCACAGATATTCGCAGTGTGAATTCCCAGCAATAGCATATGCACTCAGCGCCACTCCTTGAACTGAAGTGATTTACCCTATGTCTAGCGAGCATCCATCTGCTTTATACTTTAATCACTTATCATTATTTAAGCCCTATAATAATAGCCTCAGCATCTTTAATGTAGAATATATGATGCCACTATTCACATCCATCAACGTCAATATTTGACCTACAAAAGTTAGAAGTATAAGAATTAAACCAGGCAGTGCAAATATAAGTGCTTTCAAGCTAATTTTGCTTTCTCTACCTTTTTCAGCAGACCCCTCAGGTACATCTTGAGAAGCTTCTGTCGCAAGCTGCATATGCACAGCATCAAGCCGAATATCTTTCTCGGTACTTTTAATGAAGGCATATAGTAATCCTATGAAGCCCGCAACAAAGCCCAAAAACAGGATTGCATAAAATATGATTACAATAACTAATGTGGCTGTCGGCATACTGGAAAAATCAAAATTTTGAGCCTGCTTAATCCCCATTTTATCCAATTTCTCCGTCATTTTTGTTGCTCCAAAGGTTAGCAGAACAGCTACCGTATTATTTGTAAAATGAGCAGTCATTCCTGCGTATATGCTTTTTGTCCTATATACAATGAAGCCTATTAGAGCACCTAAAAGTATAGTGGCAACGCCTTTTTGAATATCTCTGTGCAGGATTCCAAATAGTATCGAGGTAATTACTAATGAAGCTACAACCCCAAACCCCCTGTAGCCCTTGCTTATCATTCCTCTGAATAAAATTTCCTCGCAGAGAGCAGCAGAAACACCTATGACCAATATGGCTATGAAAAGCGTTGGCACATCTGGTATTAAAATCTGTGGCATTGGCAGATTCTTGCCAAATATAAGCCTTATTATTCCTAAAACTACAGCGTTCAGAACCCCCACAACTGGCATTCCAAACATCATTAAAAAAACAATTATCAAGTAGTTTATAGGTTTTGTTTTTGTGAGCTTCAGTGTGTCTTTTATGTTGTATTTGCCCACTATCAGAAAGATTATTACTGGCAGAAGTATAAACACTACTTCACCAATCCCGCTTCTCAGATAATCATTTTTAAAGGCTAAAAGACCGCCTCCATAGGTTAGAAGTATTGTTGTCAGTGAGAAAAAAATACCTGCAGCCGTAGGACCTGGATATTTATTGTTTTTTTCTCTTATGTGGATAGATGAAAACTGGCCGTCAATGTTGTTCTCCACGAAATTCCTCCTAAATATATAATCATATATTTCTTAAATATTATGTGCTCTCTACTTATATTACTATTCAATGCTAACCATTACAATTAATTTGTGTAATTTGCCAAATAATATTTGCATTCTATTATATTTACTCTACAAAAAATCGGTCTGCTACTGCAAAGGTACTTTATAAGCCCCTGCAAGCTCAAGCCGATTTTTCTATTTGCTGTCTATCGCCACCGATATTCCCAATGACATGTAGAACTATTTTTGTTTTATGCAATGTGTAAAGTCTTATTTTAATGTTACTTCATACCCGTCAGCATTTATAATAAATGAATCTGAGCTACCTACAACATATGCTTTTAGATAAACTGCCTTGTCTTTTATTGCATTAAACTCATCTCCATTTAAGGTCTCACTATAATCAACGGATTTCCCTGCTTCAATAACTGAGCTAGTAAGCACCATCATAAAACTCTTGTTTGCAGACCAACTATATATTGAATTTCTGTCTGCATCCAGTAAAGCAAAGTCATAGTCTTGACCAGATGTACGATTAATGGTTATAGCTTTTTTAGAGTTATTAACAATGCTGAGCTTCATTTCTAAAGCATCAGCTTTAAGTGTTGCATCTGCTTTGATGGTAACATCTGGTTTTTTTGTATCAATTATGTCAAGTAGCTTATTAATAACCACAGCTGCCTCTGCACGGGTAGCACTAGCCATTGGGTGGAATAAATTCTTTCCAGCTCCCACAATCAGCTTAGAGTAGGCTGCATAATCCACATCACCACTATATATTGGCGTTATTTCATTATGGTCTGTGAAATAGCCTCCCTTAATTTTGATATAGGCGAAGACATCACCAAATTCATACTTATAAGCATTCATGATATAGTGAATCATTTCTTCTCTAGAAAGTGTAGCATTAGGGTTAAAGCTTCCTTTACCCTCTATGATGTTTGCTGTTACTAGATCAATTAACGCTGTTGCATAGGTCGCATCTTGTTTAACATCATCAAAATAATCTTTAATATCTGGTGCTTTAAAGTACTCAATCTGAATTTCCAACGCGCTATGAAGCATAACTACAAACTCGCTTCTTGTAATAGCTTTACCTGGAATGAATTTATCACCACTAAATGGTATTGCACCCATTTTTGCAAGGTTTTGAACTGCTCCATTTGACCAATGTCCCGAAATATCCGTATAACTTAATGCTGCTATAGTTCCTACCTCTTGAACTGGTGTCTGTGCAAATGTAAATGTGCTTGATAACAAAATAACACCTGCAAGAATAACTCCTAAAATTGTTTTCTTCATAATATAATCCTCTCCAATACTTTTGTTAGGATTAACTAAATAATAACTTCTCATTTTGAAGTGGCTATCTTCTGCCAAAACTTAGTTGTCGTCTTGACAGAAAATATCTCCCCTCAAAATCATGTTTTATTATTTAGTTATTCCTTAATATCTGCCGGCATATATATTTAGACTCACAAGATAGAAATTTGTTCCATATTTTAGATTTGTATTGGTAAAAGCAAGTTACTCACTTTTTTCTGTTCTTTCATCCCGTGTTAGTTTCGAAATAGATATTCTGTTTTTTTTCAATATAGATGTTAAATGCCGTAGTTCCTGCACGAAGAAATCTCACTAACAGGATAAATCCATAAACAACAATTACAGCTAACGAAATGAAAAGCAAAATATATAGTAATATTGGAATAAATATAAGCCCCGAA